>JBILZC010000013.1:0-43001 GCA_044377415.1 Terrimicrobiaceae bacterium
AGGCCGGATCTTTCATCTCAATCCATTCTCGCGTCGGTGGAATGACAATCCACGTGTTTTCAGCCACCTCGCTCTCGAGTTGACCTGGCGTCCACCCCGAGTAGCCCGCAAAGACACGCAATCCGCGGGTCCATCCCTCCATCGAATCCTCAACAACAGGAGCGACAAAAGCACGAAAGGCGACCATGGAAGGGTTTTCGCGCCACTGAAGACTGGTGAGTAACATCTGGCCGACCTCGACAGGCCCCCCGTAATACACTGGCACATCCGCCAATTCGTTCACCTCCGTATCAATCGGTCGGTTCAACACAAATCCCATAGCTCCCTCCTCTGGGGAGTGCTGGGAAACAAACACTATCGTTCGGCGGAAATTCGGATCCCGCAGGGACGGGTGGGCCACAAGCAATGATCCGGTCAGGTTGGCGTCGGAATTCATGCCCTAGGCAGATGGCATTTTTTGCGCCTGCTTTTCAAACAAGTAATGACTCACCAGCCATTCATTGCCGTCACGGAACCCCCAAAGCTCGGCGCAGGACATAAAGAACACTCTCCAATACGAGCGCCATTTCGCCGTTTGTTCGTGCCCGTAGGTTTCGGAAAGAATCGGCGTGATCGCGGCCTCGTTGGCGTCCATTTTTTCCAACCACGCCTCGGAAGTCCGCTGGTAGTGGGTTCCGCAAACACGCCAGTGGCGCCGAATCGCGAGATCATCCTGGAAGTAGAGCAGAAGATCATCCGAAGGCATGGTCCCACCCTCGAAGAAGTAGCGCGTGATCCAATCCGACGGATCGCTGCCCTCGAAGTGATAAGCGAATTCGCGGTGAGTGAAGATGTGCACGAACAGCTTTCCGCCAGGCCTGAGCCATCGAGCAACCTTGGCCATGAGCAGTTGGTAATTTTTCATGTGCTCGAACATCTCGACCGAAACCACGCGATCAAAGGCTGCATCCCCCGCTTCAAAAACATTCATGTCCACCGTGAGAATGCGAACATTGCCGAGCCCTCGACGAACTGCCTCGGCGTCGATATGCGCCTTCTGCGTCGCGGAATTCGAAACACCGGTGATCCGTGACGCAGGATATTTTTCCGCCATCCAAAGAGTGAGACTTCCCCATCCGCAACCCAACTCGAGGACGTCGAGTCCATCCCGTAGTTCGGCCCGCTCGCAAGTGAGCGCTAGCATGGCCTCTTCGGATTCCTCAAATGTCGTATCCTCACGCGGCCAGTAGCCGGAGCTGTATTTCATGCGAGGCCCGAGAACGAGTTTGAAAAAATCGGTCGGCACCTCGTAGTGCTGCTCATTTGCCGCCGCTGTCTTGATGGCGATGGGACTACTTTTCAAATTCGCGATGAAAGCCGATAGCGCTTCGCCTTCTTCCTCGGCGCTGGCCTTCGTCTCCTCGCGTAGTTTTTTAGCGAGCAAATTGCGAATACCAAAACGGATCGCCACATCGGGCAAAAGTTGGCGGGCAAGAAGGTCGTCGATAGAGATCATAATTTTTTTGGAAACCAGGGTAGGAAGGCGCTGGTTCGCCTTTGATAATTGCGATACGCCTCGCCTCTAGAAGCCAAGGAGTGAGCTTCGGACGGAGGGATACCTGTTACACAGGTGAGAAAGAATAGCATCATCAGCGGACTTACAATTCCTATCCACCCCAACGGAGATCCAGCCGAGAAAACAAAATAGGCAATCCACACACACCACTCGAAAAAATAATTGGGATGCCGGGAGTATTTCCAGAGTCCCAGATCACACACCCGACCCTTTGCGGCGGGATGCGCTTTGAAGAGGGCGAGTTGCATATCGGCAATCGACTCCCCACCGATCGCCACCAACCATAGAATCAACCCGGCTACCTCAAATACTCCGATGCCCGCTACCGAATTCGAGCAGGCCAACGCCACCGGCAAGCTCAGCAAACCGACAAGCAAACCCTGTAATTGGAAAAACCCGAAAAACATCAACCAAGTCCGCTTCGGAAACTGCTTCCGGAGGGCCGCGTAGCGCGGGTCTTCGGCGGGATGATGCGACATGACCCGCTTGTAGAGATGGAATCCCAGGCGGAAACTCCATGCACATACCATCGCCGCGATAAGGCTATTGCGAAGCACATTCCCGCTCCCGAAAATACCATAAAATAGCGCCACCGGCGCGAAGGCAAACGACCACCAAATATCCACAATCCCAGCATTGTTCATCCGCCGCGCAAAAAACCACACCACTCCCATCATCACCATGGCGAGTGCCGTACCAAAAATGAGTAATGGAAGTGTATTCACCATTCAGGGTTTTACGCAGGCAAGCGATAGATTGCTGAGGGCGTTGTGAGGTTGTCGGGGCGAGAGTAAACCATTTGGGCAACCGTGATGTGGCGGGTTCCGAAGGCCGCCTCGCAGTAGCAAAGATAATAACGCCACTTGCGAAGAAAAGCCTCATCGAAACCGAGTTTCCTCACCTCATCCAACTTCGCTTCAAAAGTCTCTCTCCAACGACGAAGGGTGAGTGCGTAATGCGGGGCCATGTCTTCGTATTCAAACAGATTCAAATCTCCGCAGGCCGCCATGGACTGCGCAATGCGGGCATTGCACATGAGAAGTGAGCCCGGAAAAATGTGTTTCTGAATAAAATCCACTCCATCGCGTAGGATCGGATACTGACGGTCGGGACAGAGAATCGCTTGAAGACCAAGCAGGCCATGTGGACCCAACAAGGAATCCAGTTTTGCGAAATATCCATCCACATAGCGGTCCCCGACGGCTTCGAGCATTTCGATGGAAGCAATTTTATCGAAATGCCCGCGCAGGTCGCGGTAGTCGCAGAGAAGAAGCTGAATCCGATCTTGCAGGCCGGCCTCATGAATCCGGCACGATGCCTCGGTATATTGCTCCTTCGAGATGGTGACAGTCGTGACTTTGCAGCCGAAAGTTTTTGCGGCGTGCATACTGAATCCTCCCCAACCGCTGCCGATTTCCAGCACGCTGTCTGTCGGAGCCAGATGCAGACGGCGGCAGAGTTTGTCGTATTTGCGGATTTGCGCCGATTCCAAACTCTCGTCTGCTTTTTCAAAATACGCGCTAGAATACGTCATCGTCGGATCGAGCCAGAGCCGGAAGAAATCATTACTCAGATCGTAATGCTCTCGGATGTTTTTCTCGCTCATCGCACGACTATTGTGCCTCATTCGATGAAAGAGACGATTGAAGGCGCTGAACAAATCAAACAGACCAGTCCCCCGTGAAGACTGGGTTTGCAAAGCTTCGGCATCGCTCGCATTCAAAATAAACCATGCGATGAGTCTCGTGAGATCGTCCGTTTCCCACTCGCCCGCGATATAGCCTTCGGCAAATCCGATCGGACCATAAAAAACGCAGCGTTTGAAAAACTCTTCCTTGGTGATGTGAATCGAGGCCCGTGGCCCCTCCCCGCCGGTTCCGTAGACGCAATCCGTCCCGTCGGGCAAGCGAACCGCCAGACGACCGTTCTTAAGTTTGGCGAAGCTATTGAGAACCAGACGACGAAAAAGCATGATTTAAAAAATAGAACCTCTCCACCATATCCGAGCGCCGCACCTTGTCGAGACGCCGACTCCCCGCTGGAACATATCCGCGACTTATGCCAGTCTTCACCCATGAAAAAATCCGACCGCAAAGCACAGCCTAAAAAATCACTTCAACTGCTGGGAACTTCCTCCGCGCTTCCACAGACTCCGTCGCGCGATATTTTGGAAACTTTTCCGAACACCCATCCTAGCCGTGGATACGTGATCCGCGTGGACACACGCGACTTCTCGTCACTTTGCCCAGTGACCGGCCAACCCGACTATGCCGAACTCGTGATCGAATACGTGCCCGCCATCAAATGCGTGGAGACGAAATCCCTGAAATATTACCTCGCCTCCTTTCGCAACACGCCCTCATTCAATGAACAGATCGTGAATCGAATTCTCGACGACCTAGTCGCCGTGTGCGAACCCCGCAGCATGACTGTCGAAGGCGCTTTTGCGGCCCGTGGCGGCTTGTCTCTTACTGTCATTGCCTCTCACGAGGCAAGCGGCAAAAAACGCAAGTAACTGACCGGCAGTAGGGAGTATCCTGTGCTCTCGCAGGAGTGGATGAGTTCTTCGCTGGAACGGCACCTCTGAAAGCGAATCCGAATGATGCCGCGCTCATTTATCGCGTTCCAGCGCACGCTCTGAATGGCACTTTGAAGCGGGCCCGATCGAGTATTTTCAAGCGCGATTCAAATCAACTTGATCCGCGCGGATGTTTTAACCCGATCATTTTGTACCCTATGCCAGCCGAAAGCAGTCCTATCCAAGCTCAGAATTTGATTGCTTCTATTAAACGCATAGGTTAACAAATAACAATGGAACATCGCTGGGCGGTTGAAAAATTTCACCTTGTCTTCTTGCGGCATTTTGCGGCGACAGTGAGCCCTGGAACGATCTGCTTGAAAGGTGGGGTTAACTTGAGGCTGTTCCACAATTCGGCCCGTCTCTCCGAGGATATGAATTTTGACGCAAGGAAAGTGGGTGTGGAAATCCTCAAAAAGAATGTGAACAAAGTTTTGGCGGCCAAGCCGCTTTTGACCGAACTTGCAGCGACTGGAATCGCCTTGAGTGAGATCAATCCGTCCAAACAGACCTCAACCGTTCAGCGCTGGAAGTTCCATATCATTTATCAGGAAACCCCCATTGCGACCCGTCTGGAGTTTTCCCGCCGGGGGGATGAGGAGTTTGCCGCGTGTGCCGTTGAGCCTCCATCATCCTCGATTCTTGCCGAGCGGCGCGTGGTCCCTTTTGTATTCAACCATTACACGGCCGAGTCGGCTTACCGACAGAAGATCAATGCCCTTGCGACTCGAACTCAAGTGCAGGCCCGGGATGTTTTTGACCTTGATCATCTTTCCCCTTTCGCTGCTGCCGCCAGAGAAGTTCCATCCGGTCTTGTTGTGCGGGCGATAGATCAACTGGGGCTGATTACATTTGAGATGTTCAGGGATCAGGTGGCCCCCTATTTGCCGAACGACTTGGCTGCCCACTATGGGACTTCCGAGGCTTGGAAGGCCATGAGCGGGCGTGTTGGCAAAGACCTTTACCTCGCCCTAGCGCCTGAGATCACATGAACGCTAGCGCCTTCTATCGAAAATTGGTTGCCCACAAGCGCGTCACGACTCGCGAAGCGGCCCAGATAACCGGTCTCAGCATACCAGCCGCGTCGATGGCCCTGCGAAGATTGTCCGCTGAAGGGCTTGCCACTCCGCTGAAAAGAGGTCACTGGCTGCTTGTAGGCTCGGCTTTAAAACCTGGCGTCCTCGTGGATGCTGCCTCCGACCCTTATCAAGCCTACCTCTCGGGTTGGTCGGCGTTGCGCGTTCATGATCGAATTCAGCAAATCCCCCAGAAGCATTTTGCCATTACGCTGGGGCGGCCATGCGAAATCGAGGTGGCTGGCGTGAAGCTGACTTTGCACCGCATCGCACCAGAATTGTTTAGCGGCTACAACTATGACAGCCGCGTAGATGGCTTTCTGGCATCGTCGGAAAAAGCGGTATTTGATTTGGCCTATCTCGCCTCAATGAATCGAAGTTCTGTGAGTGGGAATTTGCCGGAGACCGACCTGCGCGGTCTCAAATGGAGAGAGGTGAAAGGGTGGATCTCACTCATTTCGGGAATATCCTTGCGCCGGGCTGTTGAAAGGAAACTGGAGGGAATTCGAATGCAACACGCTGACACCGCGCATGAGACCTAGATTCATAAAGCCGAAGTCGCGGCAGGTAGTTTACTTAGCGTTCTTGTAAAAGGTGATGGCTGTCACGATGTCCATCGCGCGCTGAAGGACTGTATCTCGCGGCGGGGGAGTCTCCTCGTTACTTTCTTCCGTGGGGGTAATTTCTGGATTGGTATTCGCGACGAGCGCGGCCTCATTCATGCGAGGCCGTTCCTTATCGAAGATATAAGCACTCACTCCATTCTCACGACTGAGCTCAAAGAGTTGGGACTGCACTTCTGAAGACAACGAAATGGCGATGTCAGGCTTCACTCCATCAGGAAAAAGCGGACCCGCCTCGGGTACCGAAACTCGTGAGACGGCGACACGCAGGATTTGGTCGGTTCCAATCGGGAAGTCGGAGAATTCGACTCCCGCTCCAGCCGTTTCCGCGCCGATGACCATGGCGCCGGCGTTTTCTCGAAGGGTCGCGGCAAGTACTTCGGCAGCTCCTAGCGTATCGGAATCCGTGAGAACAATCAGAATGCCTTTGAAAGCAGGATCCATGTCCGACGTCAGAATCCGTTCCTGTTTGGCATTCGGTTTTTGGATGGTGAAAAGGATTTTTCCTTTGGGTGTGAAGCGACGAGCAAAATCGGCCGCGACGTCGAACTCGCTCCCACCAAGAACTGCCCGTAAGTCCAGAATGGTGGCGGGCATTTCCTTATCTGTGAAATTTTTCAGTGCCACATCGGTTTGCGAGAGAGAATCCGCATCGAGAGCACCGGGACGAATGTAGCCCGCCCGGTTGTCGATGATTTCGGCGAGAAAGGGGAGAATGTCTTTCGGCTTCGACTCGGAAGCCGCAGCCACAATGCTGACTCCCGGCGCCAAGCGAGTGGCGAGACCTTCAAGAAGGGCGCGCTGCTGCGCATCGTCATCCAAGGCATCGGCAGAAAGAAAGTTAGTCCGCAAGATCTCGATGGCCTTTTGAACCTGCGCGGCATCGAGAGTGTTCACGGCTTCTTGAAGCTGTGGCGAGGGTGCTTTTTCGCTGGCGAGTGCCGCCAATCCGAAAGAAAAGAAAATCGAGATGGCCCAAGTTTTCATAGGGTGGCGGGTCTTGCGCCGATATCGTTTCTACGCTGCAGCCGATCAAAGGAAATCCTGTCCGCGGCTCTGTAAGCAAGGGCTCGGGCGTCTTCGAGACTTCCCGCCTTGGCGGAAACTCCGAGCACGCGACCGCCATTGGTGAGAATTCGTGCTCCATCGGATTTTGTTCCAGCATGGAAAACCTGAATTCCGTCCATCGCTCCCGCAGCGTCTAATCCATCGATGGCTTTTCCTTTTTCATAGGAACCGGGATATCCGCCCGACGCGAGAATGAGGCAAATCGCGGCATCATCGTCCCAGTCCGGCGTGATGGAATTGAGCTTCCCATCGACCGTGGCTTCCAGCACGGGGAGCAAATCGGACTTGAGGCGGCGAACGAGCACTTGCGTCTCTGGGTCACCCCACCGGCAATTGAACTCAAGTACTTTCACACCGTCTTTGGTGAGCATGAGCCCAGGGAACAACATTCCCCGATACGCGATGCCATCTTTCTTGATGCCCATAATGAAGCGGTCTAGCACCTCGGTTTGGATTGTTTCGCGAAGCGTCGCATCGATGGATCCGCAGGGACTGATCGTTCCCATCCCTCCGGTATTCGGGCCGTTATCGCCATCAAAGGCCTTTTTGTGGTCACGCGCATCGGGACAGAGCAAATGAGAGCATCCGTCCACAAAGGCGTGGATCGAGCACTCGACCCCAACGAGAAATTCCTCAACGACGACGCGAGCGCCGGCTTCACCAAAAGCGCGTTCTTCCATGCAGAGGCGCAATGCCTGCTCGGCTTCGTCAAAGTTGGCGGCAATAACAACACCCTTGCCGAGCGCGAGTCCGTCAGCCTTAACAACGAGGGGGTAATTGGATTTGGAGCAAAACTTGCGTGCCGCCTGAAAATCCGTAAACTCGCTATAGGCGGCAGTCGGAATCCCATGCCGGATCATGAAATCTTTGGCGAAGGCTTTGGAAGATTCGAGTCTGGCCGCACTCGCCCGTGGGCCAAATATCCTGAGCCCCGCATCCTCGAAAGCGTCGACCACACCAGCAGCTAAGGCGTCATCCGGACCGACCACAGTGAGGTCGATCTTTTGCGCCTGAGCGAATGCAAGTAAGGCTGGGACATCGTCAGCGGCGATGGACACATTTTCCCCTATTTGTGCTGTGCCAGCATTACCGGGTGCAGTGAAGATTTTTTCAACTTCGGGTGACTGCGCCAATTTCCATGCAAGAGCGTGTTCCCTGCCGCCCGAACCAGTGATGAGAATCTTTTTTTTCACTTGAAGAAAACGAGGGTTCCGGTTTGCGTTGGGAGCATCTCGCGGGAAAGCGAAAAACTTTTGCTTTCGACCTTCCGCACTTCACCATTCAACCACATGCCCTTACCCATCGGAATCAGAAGACGGGGACGGAGTTGCTTAATGGCCTGATCTCGCTCAGAGGCCATCAACAGGGAATTGGCGGGCGCGAACAAAACATCCACGGCGCCGATTTGGGAAAGCTCATCGGGGACAAAAAGGTGATCCATGTTGCCCACAAAGCAGAAGCGAATGCCATCCATCACCCAAGTGTAGGTGAGGTTCATTCCATCTGCGGAGGGGGCGTCGGGATTGCGGTAACTCGGCACCCCACGGATCGGTACGCCGGTGATATTCGCGCATCCGATACCCACACTCCCTCGCATCAAGGCGGGTTGATTATCGAGTGCGTTGATATTGTTGGCATCGGGACGCTCGGCCGTCACCAGAAGGATATCGGCCTTGAGAGGCGAAGGCAGCGTCCGACCGCCCGTCTTCGGTGCATACGGATTCGTGAGAATCGAGGTTCCTAGCGAGGAAGTGATACGGAAGCACTGGTTACCGAGGAACTCTATGCGAGTGAGGCGCGGACGCGCAGGCGCGGACGCCACTTCGCCGCCAAAACATCCCGTGAATAAGACCGCCATCGCGGCCATTGCCGCCAAAAGGACAAAGCGGCGCATGTGGATCAGGCCGTGACCGAAAGTTGTACACCCAGATCGCCGATTCGACTGATCGTGAGCCCCTGCAAAGCCGGCAACTCGGACGCCATTTGTTTAAAAACTTCCTCCACCGCGTAGATTCCATTCGAACCCGAGATCGCTTGGATCAAGTCGCGCAGGATCTCCCAATCCTCACGGGCTTGTCCGGGAGGCTGGATGGCTTGATTGAAGCGCTGCAGGCGACCTTTGAGATTGATCATCGTTCCGCGTTTTTCGGCCCAGGAGCTTGATGGCAGAAGTGCCGTTGCGTGCTCTGTCGTGCGATTGGCAGAGATCCCCATCACAACGAGCGCTCCCAGCTTACGAAGGCTGTCGGCCGAGATACCGCAATCCACCGCATCTTCACCCAGCACAATGAGGCCAGAGATTTTGCCAGATTCCACACCTTGGACGATTTCCGGCAACTTGCCGGTGGTGAGCCCTAGCATTTTGGCGCCGGTGGTATTCGGGTTGCCGTCGTTGGAGACAAGGAAGCCGTCTCCCGTCTGCGGGCGCGGGAGCACATCGATGTTTTCGATTTTGAGTGTGGCAGCCAAGCGGCGAACCAAGAAAAGTTCCTCATTCGAGAGGCGGGCCGAGGCGATGATCGCCATCTCCGAGGGATTGCGTCCGCGCAACTGCTCGGCGGCGGCGGCGATCGCGCGGGGCCAGGTGGCAGGAGCTTCCTCGCCTTTCACGACAGGCGCTTGGAGGCGGGCGTCACTGTGAAGGTGGTGGAAATTCATTCTGTGGCTGTCGGGCATCCAGCAGGAATTCACAAAGTCATTTTCGCGCGGAGTGATGCGGTGAACGATGTTTTCGCGACTCCAGATAACGATATTCGAGCCCGTGCCGCAGGTGACGTCGATGCTCTTGGTTTCCTTCAAAAACCAGACACGCATTTTGAAGCGAAAATCTTTGCTGGTGAGCGCGCCCACAGGGCAGATATCCACCGTGTTAAGCGAGTAATTATTATCTAGCCGCTTGCCGGGATAAACCGAGAGCGTGGTGTGGCTGCCGCGGTTCAGGAAGCCGAGCACGTCGTCATGTGCGACTTCTTGCATGAATCGGATACAGCGCGAGCACATGATGCATCGCTCGTCATCGAGCATGATGCGTTCGCCGATGTCCACATGCTTCGGCTTTTTGACCTTTTCTTCAATGAAGCGGGACTCGCCCTTGCCGAATTCCACCGAAAATTCCTGCAATCGGCATTCGCCAGCCTGATCGCAGATCGGGCAATCAAGCGGGTGGTTGATGAGCAAAAATTCCATCACGCCCTTCCGGCATTCCTCGACGAGCGGCGAGGTGGTGCGGACACCCATGCCCTCTGCCACTTCGACGGCGCAGCAGATCTCGGGCTTCGGCCCCCATGCGATCTCGGGCTTTCCATTCGCATCGAGGACAGGCTGGCGATCGGGTGTCATTTTCGGACGACCCGTCTCGACCAAACACATGCGGCAATTCCCAGGCGTGCTCAGTTTCGGATGGTAGCAGTAGTGCGGAATGAATTTCCCGCTTTGCATGCAGGCTTCAATGACGCGCGTGCCTTTGGGGAATTGCCTCCACTCCCCATCAATCTGCACATTGATCATTGCTACAGGTGTTGCCGTATCGCTCATGGTGAAAATATTCTATAAAAATCCCCAGTTCGGGGCGTCTTTGACGCATTGATATATCGGCGGACGCCACCTCATAGGCAAGCAAAAGAAGGAGAGCATTACACCTCTTCCATCTCGCCGACACGCATTACCACGCTGAAATCCACATCCTAGGCCTCGAAATGACGACGACCGCAACGAAGTTTGTCGGCCTCTTAATTACGCAGTTTTTCAAAGTCCTTGGTGCCCGACAGCGAGGGCGAACGTGTTGTGCTTTTCGGGATGTTCGTTCATCACGTTGATTCGAGAAAGGGATTGATGACTTTGACTCCAACGTAGTCTTGGCCGTGACTGAGGTCTTCAGATAAAAGAATACGGCATTTGGCGGCAGAGGCCGCACTGACGATGGCGGCATCCCAATAGGAAATGGGGTGAAGGGATTTTAATTTGAGAGCGTTTTGCAAAACAGGCACCGTGAGGGAAACAACATGAAATCGAAGCCAATGCCCGATGAGCTCGCTGGCTTCATCGTGACTCAAAGAGTCGGGCCGACTGGCTCGAGTGGCTTGAACATAAAACTCCTGCAAGACTTGAACAGAAAGGGCCAAGCGATCTTGGCGAAGGATGTCGCGAGCGACAGACCGTTTTTTGGCTTCCTCAGGCGCGGCCGTGACAGCGTAGAGAAGGATATTCGTATCGAGAAAAGTCATGATCGCTGATAAAGATCTTCACGAGAGAGGTTATCGGCCACTTTGAATCTGGGATGCCGCTGGGCGATGCTATCGAGTAAATCCTCATGCTCTTTCTTGAAATCGCGGACAGCGCTGTTCTCCTCTGTGAGCGAACCGAGGTATTTTTTCACAAGAGCCGAGACGGAGGCATCCCGCTGGGCGGCCACCACGCGGGCCCTGCGGTAAGTTTCATCGTCGATTGCAACAGTGATATTTTTCACATTTTCACATTTTCACATTTTCACAGCTTCACAAACTGATTTTTCGAGAGCGACCGAGCTAGTAGGCGTTCTGTGGCTAAAAAAAACGATCGCAGAGTATGGCAGTTTTCATCGTGATCCGCTTTACTTCCAACCATGTCAATGTATCGCTGGACCCGATTGAGTACCCAAAGCTTGGAAGAGGACTGGTATGCCCGCCTCTCCTTCATCGACCCCGAGCATCTCGTCATGCTCACCCAACCCGAATCCACCTCGCTAAAAATCCAGGTTTTTTCAGATAAAAAAACAGCCGATCATCTCGTGAAGAACTTCGGTGGCAAGGTGACACTCCTCAAAAAGGACGCCTGGGCTCACGACTCCACCCCGCCCCGTGCTCCGCTCGCCATCCGTGACAGGCTGAAAATCCACTCGGACGAGGCCTCTTGGAAAGCCTCCCCCAAACCCGAAAATGCAATTTTCATTCCTGCGGGCATGGCTTTTGGAACCGGCGATCACGCCACCACAGCGACCTGCCTGCGCCTCCTCTGCGACCTTGTCCCTGAACTTCCCACCGGTTGGCGAGCAATGGATGCGGGCACCGGCACTGGAATTCTCGCCATCGCCGCTGAAAAGCTCGGCGCCTCGTCGATCGAGGCGTTTGATTTTGATCCCGTTTGTATCCGTGTCTCAAAAGAAAACGCACAAGCGAACACCTGCAGCAAAGTCGAATTCACCATAGCGGATTCACGCAAGGTCGGTGGCTTCAAAAGCGCCCACGTCATCCTTGCGAATCTTTTCAGCGAGTTGCTCATCGCCTCCGCTCCAGGACTCGCCAAGAAACTACTCTCCGGCGGTCACCTTATTTTTTCGGGCGTTCTCCGAAGCCAAGCCGAGGAGGTGTCCCGAGGCCTCGAGGCGAGCGGATTTAAAAAGCCTCGCCTCGTTTCGCGCGGCAAATGGTGCGCCGGCATCACCTCGCTCGTCGTTCGCGCCCGCAGGTAGGAGGAGGGCTTGTCCGGAGGGCAAGTCGTCATCGCTGAATGATGCCGATCTGCGTGGAATCGCTAGCGGCTTCGAACGGGTTCAAACCGCTATCTTTTCTAAAAAACCAACTCTCTCTTGCGAAAACTGCAGAAAATTCTCCGGCGTTATTAAGACTCGGCCGGCTTGGGGAAATTTGGCCACAAAGGCGTCTAAGCCCTTTGTTGATTTTTTTCGGCCGGATTTGACTTCAATCGCGTAAAGTTGGCCGTGGGACTTATACACGAAATCCACCTCCGCTTGCTTTTCTCGCCAATAATAAATTTCGCCAGGGAATTGAACCAATTCCGCCCCCACCGCCAATTCAAAAACCCGTCCGCGCCGCTCGGCATCATCCCATTTCCCCGATGCCATCGTATAAAGCGCTGGGCAAGCCGGCAGGATCTTCGGGCTGGAACTTCGCGCCAGCCACTCCTTGGCAGAATATTTCTGCAATGCATAGATGAGAAACGCCCCGCCATACAGTTCGATGTAATATTTCACCAAATCGGTATTGCCCCGATCCTGCAACTGGCCGAGCAACTTGGTAAAACTGATCTCCTGAGCTGGATAGTGACACAGGATTTCGAACGCCTGACGGAACAGCGCAGGGTTCGCCACTCTTCGGTTTTGGAGGATATCCTTGCCGATCACCGCCTCCACGATCGACTCCTTCATGTAGGTATACCATCGCTCCAGATCCTCCTCAAAGCGCACCGCTCCGGGATAGCCACCAAATGACAAATACCGTTCAAGCCCGTAGCCAAAGGCTCTATGCATCTCAGCGAATGTCCAGTGGTAAACCCGCGTCAACTCAAACCGCCCAGCCAAACTCTCTTTCAACCCGCTTTGCAGTTGCAACGAACTCGATCCCAACAGCAAGACCTTTAGCCGCCCCGGTTGCGCATCCCAAAGCGCCTTGACGCTCTCGGCCCAATTGGAAACCTTCTGAATCTCATCAACCACCAATAAAGCCCCGTCCCCCAGCGCCAAAGCCCTCTGCCATTGCTCTATCAACCAATTTTGGTCACTCACCAAAACCCCATCCGCATTCGCAAAAAAAAAGCGACCCTTAACCCGCTCCAGCAACTGACGCACCCCCGTTGTTTTGCCGACTTGACGCGGCCCCACCAAAACTTGGATCAGCGGCATATCCCCGTTAAGTCGCCCCTCCATCTTTGCGACAAAGGCGCGTTCAAATTTTGGCAATGTTGCGTCTTCCATTTTTAATAGACCACTCTAGCATTATTGATAGGCATGTCTATTACTTTTTATGCCTGCTTTTAGCTAGAACGAGATCGCCCTTGTCATCTCCACATTATAGTCACTTTCACTCAGATTGTTACCAATCCGCCTTGCTCCTTATGAATGTGGTCTTCCGATAGGTGCTATTCCCCAGCCAAGAGAAGTTTGAACGTGGTGAGGATTTTTAAGGAATCGGCCGCCCCGAGTTCCCCTAGTCGTTTCAATGTCGAGGCGTTGATTGGGCGCAGAAGGTCGCAGGCCACGACATACTCGCTTCCACCCCATTGGACTCTTGAGCGCAAGGGCGTGAGCGTGAGGTTTTCTCGAATCGGACACACCAACTGCGTTGGCAAACCGGCCAGATCCGGGTGCTGCAATCCGACCAAATTCGGTCGTGAGAGATCCGCCGTCGAGGAATATAACGACAAATTCATTCGTTCACATACGGAGTCGCCTCGTTCAACTTCAAAGTCTCCCTACAAACCTCGGGAGTATAGGCCGCCACAGCATCCCGATAAAAAACCTCACGCTCACGGCGCAACTTTTCTTTCTCCAGAAGCTCCTGCACAAAAACGGATTTTGGCAATTCTCCTCGCAACATATCCAAAATATCAAAGGCCGGTCTACTGAGCGTGAGGGTTTGGCGACTTTGAGACGACTTTTTGGCGATTTTCATGGGAACAAATTGCGGGGGTGAAAGTCTTTTGTCAAGGTGACTCCCGCTCGACCTTCAAGATGCGGTGCGATCGTAGAAACGCGTTCATTTCGGCTTCAACCGCTTCACAGCCCCCACTCGGAATCTGAAAAAAATTCACCTGCATGATTGTTGATTTTTTTGTAGCCGCTGTCTGTGGACTGGAACGCTGGCGCTATCTGGGCGGCCTTCAGCGGTCGCAGACCGCCGCTACAGGAGCAACTGCGAGGGCGCCCCCCGCGAATTTCTCTCCGGCCCTCGCGCTTCGGGCTCCGCTCCTCCGCTTCGCTACGGTTGCCCACCCTGGGCTACACATTTGTCTCTCCCTTGGGATATGCGCTATCGCGCGGGTGTTCGCGCCCCCTCTTCCGCCTTCATCCTTCAGGCTTCTTTCGTTATCTTAAAGCTCCGCTCTCTAGTTTCCCGAACTGCGGGCCAGACGGAACCCGAAGTCGCATTTCCGGTAGTCCGGGTTGCCGCCGTTGACGCGGTAGGCAACAGCGGCGAGGTCGGCGTCAGAGTAGCCCCAGCCACCGCCACGGAAGCGGCGGTAGGAGTTAATTGCGACATCCTCGCACCACTCCCACACGTTCCCACTCATGTCGAAAAGCCCAAGTTCGTTGGCGGCCTTCTCGCCCACAGCGTGCGCAGCTCCGCCAGAATTGTCGTCATACCACCCCACAGAATTGAGATTATTGCTGCCAGCGAAGGTATAGCCTTGCGAATGACGGCCACCGCGTGCCGCCCATTCCCACTCAGCCTCAGTTGGGAGCCTGTAGCCATTCGCCCGAGGCTTCAAAATCACATTTTCCGAGCCGTCTGAACCATACTCCCCGCTGCAATAGTAGCCATCGTGCCCCTTGACTCCATATACAGGCTCGAGCCCCTCCATTACGCTCTTGGCATTGCACCACTTCACGCAATCATACCAATTCACTTCTGTCACGGGATGCCTTGAACCGCCCGCCGTGCCGACCTCTACGCCAAAGCCGTTGGATATCGCCCAGCTTCTCACGCCCTGCCATTCCTCCATGGTCACGGCATACTTGCCGATCTCGAAAGGCCCCACTTTCGCACCGGCGAGTTCGGATGTTTTTGGCAATGTGCCGCCCTCGATCTCCACCAACTCCCCAGGAGCGGACTCGCCGCCCACTGTGACTTGAAAAGCCGCCAGCAGTCGCTTTCGCTCGCCCATCTTGTCGATCCCAAGATCGCGAAGGTCATCCGCCGAGAAATCGCCAAGTATCGAGTCCGTTACGCCTTGATCCTCGAAGATCGGCAGCAGGTGCTCGAGCTTCTCTTTTTTGAGTATTGCTTTGAGTTTTTTGTCCATAATTTGCTTCGGTTAAAATTTGGTGCTTTCGCTTCCAATCAATAGGTCCTGCGAATCGAACCATTCACATATTCCTCGGTGCGACCCTTCGAGGTTTGCACCACCACAGTATCGCCTGAGACTTGCGCGCTTACGGCGTTCGAACCGAAGGTTTGCCTGATGGAGCCATTGACATATGTCTCGATCCTGCCGGCGCGGGTCACTGCCACGACGGTTTGTCCATCTGTCGCAGCGGCGGCGATGTTGATTCCAAATGTTCTGCGAATCGATCCGTTTTCAAATTCCTCGACACGCCCGTTGTTGACTCTCACTGTTTTCATAGTTTCCTGTTACTCAGTATTTAGATTTTTTATGGCGACCACTTCCTCCCATACATAGTCGAACCAATCAATGTTTTTCGGCAGACATTCTTCAGCGAACTACCGCACGAAGATTTCTGCCATCCCAAAAGCCTCCCGCTCACGTATAAAACCCATACTGGAGTCGCTCATATTTTGAGTTATTTGTAATATTCAGATTGAAATTCGATTATTTTTGATATATTTGTTAACTCATGAAGACCACTGCTGAAATCGGCCAACTTCTTGCGCTCCGAAGGAAAAAGCTCGGCATGAAGCAAAAAGATTTGGCCATATCCGCTGGAATACCTGGGGCATCTCTCTCACGACTTGAGAACGGACGCCTCCCCGAGTTTGGCGTACGCAAACTGGTATCGCTATTGACCGTGCTCGGACTCGAATTGGATGTGCGCCCCGTTGGCGAGGCGGGCAATCTGGATGAACTCCGCAAGGAACTGGGAGGCGCATGAAACTGGCAGTGCACACACTCGGTCGTGAGGTCGGAACTCTGGAGTCGGTCGGTGCATTCAAGTCGGTAATGACCTACCACCCGCATGTTGCAAGGGAGGACTTTGTTTCCCTCACCATGCCCGTGAGAACGGAATCCTATGTATGGGATGCGCCGCTGCATCCCATCTTCCAGATGAACCTTCCCGAGGGCTACCTGCTCAAGGTTCTGCAGGAACGCTTCGGACCTTTTATAGGCTCGGACCCCACCGCACTGCTTTCCGTCGTGGGGCGCCACATGGTCGGCCGCATTCAGGTCTCGGCTCCCGGCGCCGACCTCACCACCCCTCCACAGGCTTTTGAAGTGGCTGAAATCCTGGAGGGGGACAACTCGGAGGAAGCCTTTGCGGCACTTGTCTATCAGCACGCCACAAGCGGTGTTTCAGGCGTGATTCCCAAATTTCTCGATGGGAGCGACACGGGCATCGAAGCCTTCAACAAAACCACCCTTTTCACCGGCAAACATATCGTCAAAGGCTCCACCCGCCATCTGCCCTTCGCGGCACTCAACGAACATCTCTGCATGCAGGTGGCCGCAAAAGTACTCCCCGCTGCCAAGACCGAGATCTCCCGAGATGGCAAAGCCCTCATTGCACACCGCTTCGATGTCGATGAGGAGGGGCGCCCTCATCTCGGCATGGAGGACTTTTGTTGCCTTCTGGGGCTCTCACCTGAAAAAAAATACGACACAACTTGGGAGCGTATCGCGAAAGCCATCCGCCACCATGTACCCGGCCCAACCCAGCGTGAGGCCTTCCGTCAGCTCACGCTCATGCTTCTCCTGACCTACGCGCTGCGCAATGCCGATTGCCATGCGAAAAATTTGGCGCTCCTCTATTCCAGCAAGGCCGATGTGCAGCTCTCCCCGGCCTACGATCTCCTGACCACGGTGATCTACTCTGGGTATCAAAACCAACCGCCAGGGATTGCCTTTATGGGCAAGAAAACGTGGGCACCTGGAAAAAACCTCAAAAACTTCATTGCTTCGGAATTTGGAATCCCCCTTCGGGAGCAGATTCCCCTTATCGAATCGATCTGTGAGGCCATTACCGACACCGCCCCAAATGTTCGTGAAGCAATCGATCAGCACCCTGAATTTCGTGATCTTGGAAAACACATGCTTCTGGCATGGGGCGAGGGTATTCAGGCACTTCGAGACAAGCACCACTACTCCCTTTCGCCTCCACCAAACGAAAACCTCCTCGGAGGAATTTCAGATCCCCCAAAACTGGCCAATCCGAAAACCATCGTCGGCCAATCCGAGGGATTGGGAACTCGACGTTCCCGTTCCGAAAAATAAGAGGATCCCCTCCAACCGCGCCATGCCCGTGGGTTGCTTAAAGATGAAGTGAGGTCAAAACTCCTTGCAGGACAGGAAAGGCACGACCTATCTATGAAGCTTGGTCCGACATGGCACGGAGCAGGACACAAACACTCATCTTTTTATTATGGAAGCTACACTACTCGTTTTGGCGGCAGGCATGGGCAGCAGATATGGGGGCCTCAAACAAATGGACGGGGTCGGCCCGAGCGGGGAGACGCTCTTGGACTACTCCGTCTTCGACGCCATTCGCTCCGGCTATAATCGTGTGGTTTTTGTGATCCGTCGGGATTTTGAGGAAGAATTTCGTGAACGGGTCGGCACCCACTTCGAGGACCACATCGATGTCGGCTATGTTTTTCAACAACTCAACGATCTACCTCCCGGATTTTCCGTTCCCGAAGACCGCACGAAACCTTGGGGCACCGGACATGCGATCTGGTGCGCGCGCGAAGCGGTGGACGCACCTTTTCTCGCCATCAATGCGGATGACTTCTACGGGCGATCGGCGATTGCCGATGTCGGCGCATTTTTAGGCCGCTTGGATCCCGACGCTACGGATTTCTGCATGGCCGGATATCGACTCGACACGACACTCTCGTCCCATGGCACAGTATCCCGTGGCGTCTGTGGGATGGATGCGACTGGGTTCCTCCAGAGCGTGAAGGAACATACCCTGATCGCGCGCGATCAAAATGGCATTAGTGACCAAGCCGACGGAACCCGCTTCTCCGGCAACGAGAGGGTCTCGATGAATTGCTGGGGATTCACCCCCGCCGTCTTTCCTTTGCTCGAAGCCGGGCTGGTGGGCTTTCTCGAAAAACACAGCGGCACCGAAAAATCCGAATTTTATATTCCGAGCGCTGTGGCGGAGATGATCGAGAGCGGATCCGCAACGGTGAAAGTGCTGCCTGTGGAGAGCCAGTGGTTCGGCGTCACGTATCGGGAGGATCGCCCGCTCGTAGCCGAGGCCTTGGCTGCGCTCGCTTCGAAAGGCGAGTATCCCTCGCCTCTCTTGTAAGCTGGGTTAACGGCCAAGCACCTTGGAGATCGCTTGGCAAACGGTCTTGATCGTTTTCACGCGGGCATGCCATTTGTAATTCGCCGGAATGATCGTCCATGGCGCGATATCCGTGCTGGTTTTTTCAAACATATCCTCCGCCGCGACGATGTGTTCACTCCAGCGCTTGCGATTCCGCCAGTCCTCGTCGCCAATCTTCCAATGTTTATAGGGATCCGCTGTCCGACACTTGAATCGGGTCAGTTGCTCGTCCTTGGTGATGTGGAGCCAGATTTTGATCAGGACAGTGCCATCATCGATAAGCAAGCGCTCAAATTCGTTGATTTCGTTGTAAGCGCGCTGCCATGCCGCCTGTGTGCAAAACTCTTCGACACGCTCAACCAGCACGCGGCCATACCAAGAGCGATCGTAGATGGCGAGCTCGCCGCGGGGAGGCAGCTTCGACCAAAACCTCCACATATAATGACGCGCAAATTCCTCCGAAGTCGGTTTGTTGATCGAAAAGACGCGAATCAAGCGGGGGTCGAGCCGCTCGACGACGCGCTTGATTGCGCCGCCCTTCCCGGCCGCATCCGGTCCCTCGAGCACGAAAACAACGGGAATCTTTTTTTCATGCAGCTCGAGTTGCATGGACAGGAGCTCGAGCTGGTATTGCTTGATCTGGCTTTTGTATTCCTCCTGCGTGAGGGATTTCGACTGATCCAGTTCGTTAAGGCGTAGGCGTTCTTTCGGCATGAAAATCGTTAAACTCTTTGCTGCACATAACGCAGATTCACGGACTGGGAAAGAGTATAAAAACCCCAGCGGGCGCATCCCGCTCAGAATAGAGCAACATACCCGATTCAGTATTTCAGAATTTTCTCGAGGAAACGTTTTGTTTCCTCGGATCGGGGCGCTGAAAAAAACTCGGCGGCAGACGCGCATTCTTGGATTCCCCCACGCGAAACAAAAGCCACCAGATCGGCGGAGCGGCGGGCGAAGCCCATTTCATGGGTGACTAGGATGATCGGCGTCCCCGACTCTCTCAACTCGACGATCACATCGAGCACCTCCGCCGTCATTTCGGGATCAAGCGCCGAGGTCGGTTCATCGAGAAGCAGAAAGTCCGGTTCCGTCACCAAGGCGCGCGCGATGGCCACCCTCTGACGCTGCCCACCGCTAAGCAAAGCCGGCTGCTTGTGGTTATGGGCCTCCAATTGGAATCGTCGCAGGGCGGTATAGGCACGCTCTAGCGCAGCGGGCCGGCTGAGTCCATGGACCTTCGTGAGAGGAAGCAGCAGATTTTCCAAAGCGCTGAGATGCGGAAAGAGATTGTAAGCCTGAAAGACAATACCTGCCCTCTGACGATATTGGCGAAGCGCTCCCTCGTCTTTGGGCAACTCGGATCCATTGACAAATAGCGAGCCGCTATCGGGAATATCCAAGCCTGCAAGTAATCGCAAAAGCGTGGATTTTCCGCCGCCAGAGGGCCCGATGAGCGCCAGTGTGTGGTCAAATTCGGACTCAAAGGTCACGGTGTCCAGAACGCGATGACTGCCGAACGCCTTGGTCACACTATTCAGGCAGACCTTCACGGCTTCCTCTTCTCCGAAGAGAGTTCGTCTGGCACCAGATTGAAGTCGGGAAGCGGAACCTCGACAATCTCATCCACCGAGACAGGGTCAAACGGGACCTCAGGAACCGGCGGAGGCGCCGCGCGCAATTCGCTCCAAGCGATGTATCCCGTGCGCTTGTCCAAAAGCCGAACAAAGGCGAAACCGGAATCTTTTTTCAGCACATTCAGATAGGTGTCTTTGTTGATTTTTTCGGGAGGGAATGCCTGAGCCGGTCCGTGCTTAAAGAAATCCGCCCGCTGGTTCACGATATACTCGGGCGGATCGTTCTGATCGAACATCTCGACGGACGCACAACCTGAGAGCAGCATCAGTAAAAAGAATGGAAAAGATTTACGATTCATAACGCACCCTGCCCTCCAGATATCGACTCCAAAGGGAAATCGGCAAAGTTAGGACAAGATAGCAAAATCCCAGCGGGATAAAACTCTCAAACGTGCTATACGTCGCCGAATTCACCTGGTTCGCCACGAAGGTCAGCTCGGATATGCCAATGATATAGAGCAATGACGAATCTTTGATAAGGGAGGAAAACTGCCCCGCCAACGGCGGCAAGATCTGTCGTGCAACCTGAGGAAAAATCACAAACCGATATGTCTGCGCGGGCGTGAGGCCGATCGCTCGCGCGCTATCCCATTGCGAACGCCCGACACTCTCGATGCCAGCCCGAATCATTTCTGAGATATAGGCGCCGCTGAAAAGGGAGAGGATCAGGATGCCCACGGAAATCCGGTCATTCCACCCCACCGCATTTGCGACTCCATAAAAGCCGAAAAGCACCAGCACCACGAGGGGCAGTCCGCGGATCGTTTCCACATAGGCAATGGCGGAGTAACGCAACGGCAAAAATGGGGATCTCCTAGCCAGAGCCGCCAACACGCCGATCACCATGCTCAGGATCAAAGCCACTGCGGAAATACCAATCGTTCCTGCCCAGCCCTCCAAAAATGTGACTCGATAGGCCCAGACCTTGTCCCAGTTCTGTATCGAATTTGAGAACGCCAACCAACAGAGAATGGAATACCCGAGCAGCAGAAGCAGGGTGGAAAAAACCTTCGCCATCCGCGAGGCGGGACAGCCTATGCGATCAAAGAAGAAAGCAGCCATAATTGGGGCATCAGGATGTCTTTGCCTCGAGGGAGACGATTTCACCTCCGGAAAACCGCAGACTCAACTGAATCGGGTGACAGCAAACCGAGCAATCCTCGATCATTTCCAAGGAGGCATAGTTCGTATCCACAAGAATGCCGAAGGTCTCCCCGCAGTAGGGACACTCGATTTCGACATCCTCCACCTGATCCATGTTACCCCTCCACGTTCTCGCGCTTGGCGTCGCTCCAGAGACCTTCGAGGTCGTAAAACTCCCGACGGGACTCCAAAAAGATGTGGCAAATCACGGAGCCAAAATCAATCACGACCCACTGGCTGCCGGGATAGCCATCCTCGGAAATCGGCCTCGTCTGGTGAATCTCCTTCACCCTTTCGCGCATCGATGACGCAATCGCCTTCAACTGCGGCTCGGAAGATCCGGAGCAAATCAAAAAGAAATCGGTGAACCCCGAAATGTCGCGCATATCGAGCAAGACGATATCCCCCGCCTTCTTGTCAGCGGCCGCTGCCGCACACGTGCGGGCTATGTTTTCCGGATCATTCATTCCGGTAGAGTCGATAGTGTTGGATGATTTTGCATGTGGAGTCAGGGAGCAAATACCGCACGGAGAGGCCATCGGCAATGCGATTCCTGATATTCGTCGACGAAATGTCCACATTTCGCGAGATCACAGGGTATCCGCCCTCGCTTGAAAACCCACCCCGAGCCAGCACCACGAAGCTCACCAGCCCCCGCAGAACATCGATTTCCTTCCAAGTTCCCAGATCCGCCACATTGTCCTCGCCGATGAAATAAAAAAAACGCGCACTCGGAAATCGCGTAACCATGAGTCGCGCCGTATCCAACGCGAACGACGGCCCGGACTTTTCCGCTTCGCAGCGATCACAGAAAAAACCCACCTCATCCTCGATAGCTGCCTCCACCATCTCGCAACGCAGGGCGGCGGACACCGGAGGACGATCCAGCTTGTGGGGAGAGATATTTGCGGGGATGAAAATGACACGCTCGAGGCCGAGTTTTTCCATCGCATCCCGCGCCAAGATGAGATGTCCGTGGTGGATAGGATCGAAGCTTCCGCCAAATAATCCGATGTTCTGTGATGAAATCATTTCGACAGACCGTATAAAATCTGGTTTCCCGTCGATATGCCATCTCACAATCCTGGTCAACTCCTGCTCGTCGGCGTCCCCGGCGCCGAACTCGATTCCGAATCCGCCCGCCTCTTCCGCGAGGTCCAGCCTGGCGGCTTCATTCTCTTCGGACGCAACATTCAGTCCCCCGAGCAACTCCGCAAGCTCATCGACGATCTTCGCGATCTCAGCAAGGTGGAACCGATCATCACGATCGATCAGGAAGGGGGCCGCGTTTCCCGACTCAAGCTGATAGGTAACGAACCACCGAACGCGCAGCAACTCCGCGACTGCGGGGACCTCGACCTCATTCGTCGTCATGGTGACATTACCGGACGGGTCCTTCGTCTATTTGGTTTCAATCTCGACCTCTGTCCCGTGCTCGATATTTCATTCGACGACGAAGCCGACAATTCGCTCCGTGGCCGTTGCTACGGTCGCGATGTGGCCGAGGTGATTCAAAAAGCCAGCGCCTTCAATGATGGTCTCCGCGCCACCGGCGTGCTAAGTTGCGGCAAGCACTTTCCCGGTTACGCCTCAGCGGGCCTCGACCCCCACCATGAACTTCCCCGCATTGAGCGATCGAGCGATCTCATGGAAGCCCACGAACTCGCTGTCTTCCGCCATTTCGCCCACTCCGTCGACAGCATGATGATCGGCCACATTGCCGTCTCCGGCTTGGATCCCGTCGATCGCCCCGCATCGCTCTCACCGGTCATCATCCGCGACCTCCTCCGCAAGGACATGGGCTTCGAGGGACTCGTCATGACAGACGATCTCGACATGGGCGCGATTTTGAACCACTACGGATTTGATGAAACCATGCGCCTCGGCATCGAGGTCGGCAATGACCTCCTCATGATATGCCATCGCGTGGAAATGGCGGCCACTGCGAAAAAAGCCATCGATTCGATGGGCAAAAAACTCGATGCCGCTCTCGAATCCGTCGCGCGCTGCAAAGCGAAGCTCGCCGCCCCAACAGCCTTCAGCCTGGAAGCCTTCCATGCCGTCGATGCTGAAATTCTCGACCTCCGTATCGCCGTTCTCGGCCCCGAAAATGCCGCCCAGCGCAGTCCGGAGGATGGCAAGCGATCCCCTGTGGAAATTTATTGAACAAAAGGATTGCACCCACTAGGCATCCACGCCTACTATCTTCGCCCTCTTAGGAGTCTTAGCTCAATTGGTCAGAGCGCCGCCCTGTCACGGCGGAGGTTGCGGGTTCGAGCCCCGTAGACTCCGGTTTTTTTGTTATCCGCGAGAAGTGAGCCCCTTTTTGTTTACGGCTCTGCTGTCCAAAAGAATGGGCTTACTGCTCAGGTTCGGGGATTTCTTCCGACCAGAAAACATCCTCCAATTCCGCCGCTGGGCCGTTGATTTCTTTGCGATTAAAGGCCCCGTATTTGTCCTCCACACGACTCCACGGCACGGACTGAATCCGGATTCGGTCACCCGCGTTGAGCGAACCAGCCGCCGTCGGAATGTTGTTTTTCATTCCATGCAAAAACACAAGAGCCTCGGCAGGCGAACCTCCTTCGATCTCCGTAAGGTGAATGCAAACGATCAGATCCTTGTAGGGAACGGCACCAGGCTTGGGCGCACGAGTGATATCCTTGATCGTGCCGACGAGCCCATTTCGTGAAGGGCTTTGCTTTTCAGCAACAGGCTTCGACTCGGGGAGCGGGAGGACTTTCCAATCGCCGCCAGCAAGATCGCGCATGGCGAACTCGTAAATCACCATCTTTTTTCCTTCGAGGCGCTCCGGAGAGCGAACCAGAGTCTGGCGGGTGGTGAAGGCTCCACCAGCGTTGATGGCAATGCGGTCCAGCGGCTTTTGCAGGGCCAAGCTCAGATGCTCTGCAAATCCCGCCGAACATCCCCAGCCCAAATCTTGGAGCGAGTAAATGTTGGTGAAGCTGTCGCCGAGCAGCAATATCTCTGCAGTGGGATCCGGGCCCCATGCGGCGGCATCAGGGCCTACCACAGGGGTGATGAGCGCCTCCTCCAAGGGAAAAAGCGCAGCGGGGTCGGAAAGCCGGAGCATGGCGACCAGATCCCCGTGATTACGGACGGGCTGCGGTTTACCGCGCGTCCATGTGCGAGAGTCATTCGGTAACGAAATTTTCTCTGCGACTTGCCGTGCCACGCGTTCCATGGCGGAGGGAGTCCAATGCGAATCGGTTTTCAAAAACTGGGGGCGTCCGGTCAAGCGCTTCTCATCAAGGATCGCTTGGGAGGCATCGACAAACTCGATCCCATTTTTTCCCAACTGCTCGAGGAAATCATCAAAAGATGGATTTTGCAGAGGCCGACTCGGGATCGAATCAGCTAGAAACTCGGGATCGACAACGGGCTTGAGCGGCACGGGCACTAGGATGAGGCGGATGCCCCGCGCGGCGAGGTCATCACGAAATCTCAGGAGCGCGGGGAGCGGGTTGGCGGAATTCGGACGATGGCGCAGCTCGGTCGGATTAAGAAATCCAGGCCCCGCGACATAATCCACATCCGGACGGTAAAACAACCCTCCCTCGCGACCAGGGTAGACTTTTTCGTTACCGAGGCCGAGGTATCGCAGGGCCCAATCCTGCACCATGGGCAAGGTGCTTCGCATAAGAAAAGATTCCTCCTCAAGGGCCTTCTCGTAGTTTTTAAAATCTTTTTTGAGCGACTCGTTCGCCGCGGCAATACCGGATACCAAGGAGGAGGATTCGCCGATGACTTTTCCGACGTTAGGAATCGCACGCACGATTTGAAAGCAACGAGGCCATTCCAGCGCGGAGAATTCGATGGCAATCTGAACTAGAGGTACCGATAGCACGGTAAAAAGAAACGCCCCAACAACGAACTTCTGTAGCCTCCGTGAAATCACGGTGGCTCCGACTTCGCGGGACGCTGCCTCCTCCCTGCTATTATCAATTTTTGGCGACATCACGGCTTAGAAGATAAAATAGATGAAGGGATTGTAGGCCTGCGTCGTCATCACGATAATCGAAAGCCAAAATAGAGCGACAAGCACGGCGACTTTTCCCGAGTTGAGTACCCGAGTCCAATCCCAAGTCTGTGGTCCCATCCACACCACCAATGCGGCGAGGAGGAAGCTACCAAGGTAGTAGGGTTGGCAAATGATCCCACCCAGCAATGCCGCCCCATCGGAAGACTCCCCCCATCCCGCCATACTGCAACAATAGGCCAAAGCGGAAGGCCAGTCTTTTGCACGAAAGAAAACCCAAGCGAAAACCACGATCAAAAAGGTGAAGCTGGTTTGAAGGAAAGAGGGAAGCCGATGAAAGACCCCGTTTTTTCCATGGTAACGCTCCAATGCTAATGCCGTGCCGTGAATCCCTCCCCAGATTACAAAGTTCCACGAGGCCCCGTGCCAGAGACCGCCGATGAGCATGACCAGAAGAAGATTGATGTAGGTGCGGGTCGCCCCGCGCTTGTTGCCGCCAAGGGGGATGTAGAGGTAATCGCGAAGCCAACTCGAAAGCGAAATGTGCCAACGCCTCCAAAAATCGGTGATGGATTTCGCTTGGTAGGGCGAGTCGAAGTTCTTCGCAAAAACAAAGCCGAGCATGAGTCCAAGCCCAATCGCCATATCCGAATAGGCGCTGAAGTCGAAGTAGATCTGAAACGCATAAGCCACCGCCCCATACCAAGCATCAACGATATTCGGCGATCCATTGAGAAAGGTGAGGTCGGCGATCTTGCCACAGGGATTAGCCAGAAGGATTTTCTTGGAAAATCCGAGAGCGAGAAATGCCACCCCGCGCGCAAATTTCTCCATGGTCAACGAACGGCTTTCGATTTGATCGGCCAGAAAAGAGAATTTCAGGATCGGGCCGGCCACGAGGTGGGGGAACATCGAGACGAAGCACGAAAAATCAGCCAGGCTCGACATCGCGCGGGCCTCGCCGCGATAGACATCGATGGTGTAACTCATGGCTTGGAACGTGTAGAAGCTGATCCCGAGAGGAAGAATCACTTCAAAAAACGTATTCCACTGCCAACTTTCCAATCCCATCGACTGGGCGAGCGCGTTGTAACTCTCAACCCCGAAATTGAAGTATTTAAAAAAACCGAGCACCACGAGGTTCAGGATGATCGAAATTGTGATTGCTGAACGCTGAATTTGAGATCGGGTGCCGCCATGCTCGAGCAACGGCACCGGTCGAGTCCACACCCGCCAAACCCGCCACTCGTTGTGGGCAATCATCAAGCTCACCACCCAATCCACGAAGGTGGTGAAAAACATCAACGGCATGAACATCGGTTCTGCCCATCCATAAAATGCATATCCGGTAAGGATCAGAGTGACATTTCGCCAGCGCTGCGGAACACGCCACAACGCGTAGTAAAGACCCAGAGCCAGCGGCAGAAAATAAAATAGAAAAATATGAGAACTGAAAACCATCGATACTCGGTGGAATCGCCTCTAAATGACAAATCCCCGCCTCTATGGGGTATCATTTTTTTACGGCAAGACAATCCTGTTGATTTGTGCTTTATTACCCGACTTTGAAAAAGTCCCGTGTCACTTAGTCTATGATTTCTAATGCGTCTTTTATTTTACGGTGCCTAGTTGCCACGATAGCCCTCCATGCCTGCTGGATGGACCTCTGCTCGGCAGCAGATTCCCCCATTCCAGCCGTCAGTGACCAATTCCAGCAATCCCTTAAGACCGTTATGGACAAAGCGGAGGCCAGTCCCAGCATGACCATATCTGGGGTAGATGGGTGGCTTTTTCTGGACAAGGAGCTTCGGCATCTTTGCGCTCCACGATTCTGGAATGAAATCCCAGCTGTTGAGGCCGACTCGAACGACCCCCTCCCTGCGATTTTGGATTTCAAGGAACAGTTGGACAAAGCGGGCATCGACCTCCTCCTTGTACCCGTTCCAACCAAGGCCGCGATTTACCCTGACAAGCTCATGTCGGGCAATCCCACGACGCCGGAGGTACCTGCAGATCTCGTAAAAAACGACCGCGATTTTTACAAACTCCTCGAAAGCCGGGGAATTAAAGTCCTTGATCTGACCGAGACATTTCTCAACGCAAGAAATGCAGGATCACCGGATCTCTACTGCAAAACGGATACCCACTGGGCCCCGCCGGGAATTCAGCTGGCTTCAAAAACAATCGCCGAGAGGTTTAAGGATGCGTCATGGGTGAAAACCCAGCCGAACGTGAAAACCCAAGCGGTGGATGTGCCATTGAAAATCCATGGCGACCTGGCTTCCGCCCTCGTTCCTCCGCAAACGGAAACCGAACCCTTAATTTCGAGATTTATTGGCCTAGCTTCATCGGGTGGGCGCGCTCCTCTTCCCAATGCCAAGGACAGCCCCATCATTCTTTTGGGCGATAGCCACAATCTCGTTTTCCATTCCGGCGGGGATATGCATGCCGTGGGTTCCGGGCTCTCCGATCAATTGTCCCACGAACTCGGGTTTCCTCTCGACGTGGTTGCGGTGATGGGATCCGGGGCCACTTCCGCACGTCGCAATCTAGCACGCCGCAAAGCCACACTCACCGGCCGTCGCCTCCTGATCTGGTGCTTCACCTCCCGTGAATTTACCCAAGGACAAGGTTGGGCAAAAGTTCCATTGATCAAAGAGCCGATGTCTGCGAGACCACTGTCGAAGTGATCTTGGGGAGTCGCTTGATGACACCATTCGCCCACTCGTGACCGGACGCCGCGTTGAGGTGAACGCCATCCGTACCGGACTTTCCTTTCACATAGCGGTCAGTGAACCCGCGCGTGTTAATCGTCTTGAACTTCAATTCCTTCGCGCAATCATTGATCCAGCGATCCACCGCGTCCTTTAGGCGGGAGGAATATTTCGAGGAATCCGGCGGCAAAATCCAAACGATCTGAACATACGGGGTCGCTTTCGCGCGGATTTCGGCAATGAATTTTCGGATGATGATTTTTTTCAAATCGCCACTTAAATCCGAAGCCCCAACAAACTCATCCATCCAATTCGTTCCCATCTGAACAATGACAAGTTGGGGCGGTCTGCTTTTGGAAATAATCGACGCCAGCTTGGGTGTCCTTACAGGGCGGGGTTTTTTGCCATCATGGTAGTCGGTTTTCCAGCTTTCCTTAGCCGTCACCATACGAAATCCACAAGGCGTAATGAAGTCAGGAGAGTCCTTGAGCCAGCTTTCGGGCGAAGAGCCGCAGGCGGCATAAATATTATATTGGGCCGGCTCGAGCTTTTGACGAAAATAAGCCAACATCCTGTCACCAAAAGGGCCGACACTCAAAGAGTCACCAATGAGCATCACACTCATAGAGCCCGAAGAACGCTGCGTGGAAACCGGCACATCCACATCCCCTGGCGAGGTGTAGACAATAGGCTCAAACGAAATCGGCGCCGAAGCATCGACTATCTGGCAAGCCCCCAGAGCCAATCCCAGCGCGAGAGATAAAATGGAGGCTCTCACATTTGCTTGCTGAGTTTGACGTTGTCTTCCTCGCATATGAATCTCTCCATATCGACAAAACGCGGATCATCCTTGGCCTTCAACGTCGCCCAAGGAGTATCCTCCAGCGGGATAAGCCTCATCCTTCGGGTTTGATTAATGTAGTATCCGCTCAGCGATTGTCTCTTTCCGTCAATGTGCGCCGCATGGAGAACCACCAAATGCGTTCCCTTGAACTCGCCTTGCATGACATATCGCACGCGATAGACGAACCCAACCAACGATTCATTGTAGGGCGCGATTTCCTCTTTCGAGAACGGTGCGGTGATGTATTCGAGCGAAGCTTTGATGTAGAGGGACGGCCGCGTCGGTGCTGGAGGAGCGGACTTGGCGACCTCGGTAGGGGTTGGCGCAGGGGGCGGCGGAGGCAGAAGATTCGTAGGGGCGGTCGAGCCGGCCAGTGGCGCGGCATCCAGATCGTTTTTGATAATATCGAAAACCCCATCCGCCCAAATCTCAGCGTCGGCACCGAAGAAGTGTTGCTTATCGGGTTGAAGGTTGCGGTAGGGGTATTTGAGTAACTGACGGCTATCAATCACCTTCAACCAATCACCCTCTGTTGCACGGAGTCGCTCAACCAGAATGTCGTGCGCAGGCCGTGCGATCCGCTCGGTCTCTGGCGGGGAGACCCAGTAGACGCGTTTCGGTGCGGCCGTAGAATGGGCTACCTTCGCAAGAAAGGGAGCAATATAAGGCTGCAACATGGGCCCCATGCGGGAGTAGTTGCTGCCTTTAAGAAGATCGAACAAATTGTTGCCGAGTTGCACAACTAGGATTTCCGGCTTTCGCGATTCGAGTAGCTCCTCGATTTTTGGGACATCGTATTTATCCGGACGATGGCCGCGCCCCATTCCATAGGTGTCTTGGAAATTGAGCGGCTCGGCGCCTTTTTGCGTTTCTATTTTCCAGAACCCGCATCGCGTTTTGGCTTTCGCATAGGCCTTAAGTGTTGTCCATGATAATGGCTGCGTACCGCATGCCATGTAAGTAAAAACATCCTCCACCCCCATGCTGCGCAAATACCCGTCCAACCGCTTCCCGAAACCACAAAGGGCCATCGAATCTCCAATGATCAGTGCCGAACGAGGCCATATAGGCGAGGCCCCCCACACGCGAGGCAATCCCGCACCAACCAAAGCTGCACCGGCACCCAAAATAAACTTTCGGCGGGATAAAGAAACCGATTCCATTTCGTTCGAATAACTCACAGAGCTTGATAATTGCCAAATGACCACTTTCAATCCAGAACATATTCACTCCAGTTTTATCGGCTTGAATTAATCTAGTCATGCTGGCCCTACGAACAATGAAACCTGTGTATTTCGGAAAAGGTCTCCCCTTCTTCGCCGCTCTTTGCGTCGCGGCAACATCGCTGGGCATCGTTCAGGCCCAGTCCACCCCCGCGCGAATGACTCTTCTTTCACCAACCGTGCTCACCATGCAAACCCCCATTGGTGAAGCCCACATGGAAATCCCAAGTGGATCCGTAATCGAAAATGGCACACTCGCGAATGGTGGCATCCTGATCGAGCAAGGCGCTTTCACCGGCTGGGTCCCGCTGGAATCAACGAACCTTCCCGCCTCAAAAAATAAGGTGTTGGAAGAAAAACCCTCACCAACTCCGACTTCCACCCCTTCGCCAACGGCCGTCCCCATTATCGAACCCGTGAAGCCCTACGAGCAACCAGAGAACTCGCTTGTAGCCTTTATCGTCTTGCTGTGCACCGCCATTCTTATCGCCCTTTACGCGACATCATCCACTCACAAATGGATTCCGCGGATTTTCAGGAAATAGTTTTCCCGCGAGTCCTGCTTTACAATTCGCTCGCCGCTTTCACGGCCGACTCACGCGAAAACCGACCGTAGTTTTTCTGTAGTTCGTTGCTGGAAATCATGGTCCTCGCTTCCCCGGTCATCCTGTCCGAGCGCATGAAGGCAGTGGTATTCTTGCCATTCCAAACCAAATTCTGACTTTCCTTTTCTTTGTGAGGCGAGCCACCGTAAACGATGTCAAGAGCCTTGCGGAGATTTTCCGTCTGACGGTAGTCCATCGTCGCGATGACCACCGCGTAGAATTTCCCTTCAAAAAAATAGTAAGCCACTTCCTGAATCGCGACATCCCCAAGTGACTTCTTCTCATCACTTCGGATGTAGATTTTAAGAGGGTCTCCCTTCGCGTGCTCTTCCGAAATCGACTCAAGCTTGATCGTCTTTTCTACCTCTTCCAGCGAGGATCCGAACCCCATGCCACGAAAGGAATGCGTCTGATCCATGGTAGACCGACCTGACGAAAGCAGGTTCTTTTTCAAAGCATCTTGGGCACGAGCCTGTCCTAGCAATGCCATAAGAAAAACAAGCAAGCCAAGCCATCTCTCCAACGAAACAAAGCGGGGTGAATTGAATAACGCCATCAACATAAGACTCAGCGATAGAAAGACACAACCGAAGAATCAAGCTAATCCCGCCTATCGGTCCAAAAAGGGAAAATCAAGGCCTCTCTACATTTCTGCTTTCATGCCGAATAGACTATCAAAAGAAGGCTAGTAGCTTTTTGCCCATCACTTTTCGCGATAGAATACAAGTCGTCTGTTTCAGATTTGATCATTAAAAGTTTTTTCCGGTTCGTTTTGATTCAACCTAACAGTGGAGGCAACCAAGCAGGCAAAGCCTATGATCATAAAATAATAATTGCAAAAAGCCTGCTTGTTACAGGCAAAGAACACAAGGTATGTCAAGCAAGTGGCCATAGCCCACCCCGCAACAGTTCGTGCCGACCTCCAAAGGCTAAAAGCAATGCACACTAAACTAGCTGGAAAGGCCAAAGCCCAGTGGATTCCGTTAATTCCAATATGGTTAAAAAATGCAGGTAAACTGAGCGCGTCGGGCCTAAAAGGCTGCGCGAACTGCAATGAAATGACTGAGGACCAAAACGCATTAGGGTCCCAAAGGAAAAATGGAACGCATGTTGCTGCTGCAATAAGCAGTGCAACCAATCCCGCCCTCCGCCAATTCTTAAAATTTCCTATAAAAAGGAGCGGCAAGAGAAACGGCATCCATATCATTGTTTGTTTACTTGCGAGAAGCAGACCTGCAACACAACATGCTAATTTGGGGTGTTTTGTGATTAAGAAAACCATCAATACAGCGCAAAAAACAATCAGCGGTTCGATCCATGATTGCTCGATTATAAAAAGAGTCCTTGGGTTGAACCAATACAAGGCCGCTAATCCTCGACCTAAGGCCCCTGACTGCAAACTTGCAAACATTAAACCCGTGCACCCAATGGCCAATACCATGACAAAACGAATATCGCCCAACAGATAGCCGGGAATGGCTGCCACGAGAGCTAACGGAAAATATGGGTATCCAAACTGTAAAACACCATTTCTTACGAGCCCTTCTCCATAAAATTTTTCGTGGCTATAGATATTGTTAAAGCCATACGCATAGGGATTTTCAAATCTTAACAACTTAGCGACCGAGTCGCGCTGAAAATAATAAACATCAATTTTAGGACTCGGTGAGAAGTACAGAACCCACAAAGCCAAAAAAACGAAAGCCCCAAATACTAGTGCAAAACCATACCTTCCAAAAACAGGCTCTTTAGTTAGGCATGTTGCCGTCAAAAAAGCCGCGCAAACACTGATTGAACTAAAAACAATCCACCCTTGATCGGAGGCATGGATATAAATTCCAGGTAAAGTGGTGACCAGTTGAACAAATTGAATGCCCAAGATGACAGCCAAGAGCGAGCAGAGTCTTGTTATTGATACGCATTGGGTATAATCACCAGACTTGAATACGGAAACTGCCGATACGCATATGGCAATTGCAACGAATAAGATCCCAATAGTGCTGAAGGCACCATTGTTTTGATAAATAGCTTGCCCTAATAGCGCAGCAATAAGAATTCCCCCTGCGGCCAATCCACCGCTATCTTCTTGAACTTGAAAGTGCTTACTTTGCCCTTGGGATTTCATTTTGATTGGAATTCATCTAGAGCTTTAAGAAGCGCTCATCAAGAAGCTAATTTCACATCACATCCATGCACGGTTGCCGAACAATGCACTGCTGGACTTTTACATAATTGGCGCTTTTAATAATTTTATGCGGATTCTGATAATGATTGTGGCCTTCAATGCGGAGAAACATATTTCCCGCGTGCTGGCCCGAATTCCATACGAGCAACTTGAGGGAAACTATGAAATTGCTGTTTTTGATGATGCTTCAGAGGATAAAACCGCGCAAGCCGCTCTTGAGGCGGCCAAACATGTGCCATTGCCAATTAGAGTTCTCAGTAATCCTCAAAACCTTGGCTACGGGGGCAATCAGAAACTCGGCTATCAACTTGCAATACAAGAGGGCTTCGACGCAGTTGTTATGCTACACGGGGATGGTCAATATGCTCCCGAATTACTCCCCCAAATCCTCAATCCTATAACAGAAAAAAAGAGCCGCATCGTATTAGGCTCACGCATGCTCGACAAAAGTTCCGCTCTAGCTGGAGGAATGCCTTTCTATAAGTGGATTGGTAACCAAGCGTTAACTTTCATCGAAAACAAAATAATCGGCACGAAGCTTAGCGAGTTTCACACGGGCTACAGAGCTTATCATACAGATGCCCTTAGAAATATCCCGTTCCAATTTAATGCAAATGGATTCCATTTTGATACGGAGATTTTGATACAACTTGTTCTTGCCGGAGAAGAAATCACAGAAGTATCTATACCAACACATTACGGAGATGAAGTCTGCCACGTCAACGGGTGGAGATATTTTTTCGACTGCCTAATGACCTGCTGGCAGAGCTATCTCACAGGAATGGGACTTTTTTACCGGCGCAAATTTGATATCCGTGAAAATGAAAGTAATTACGATTCAAAGATAGGCATGTGCAAATCCTCTCACGAACTGGCGCTTGGATTGGTAAACTCTCGAGCAAGAGTTCTTGACGTTGGAGGCGGGAATGGTTGGGTCGCCGACGAATTGGCCATACGAAAAGGTTGCACCGTTTCCATACTCGATCGCGATTTTAGAAAAACCCCTACCCTTCAGCATGATTTGATTTATCACGACCTTGCAAGTCCATCCCTACCTGAATTACCAAATGCCGATTATGTTTTACTCTTAGACGTGGTTGAGCACATCAGTCGACCAGCTCAAAATCATCTACTTGACCAACTCCGTGAGCGTTACGCTGATTCAGATACACGCCTTATCATCTCAGTTCCTAACACGGCTTTCTTTCCACTCCGTTTTATCTTTTTTTTCTTAGGGCGCTTAAATTACGGAAGAAGGGGAATTCTCGATGAAACACATGCTTTTCTCTTCACTCGTTCATCGTTACTTGAATTGATGGAAGAGTGCGGCATGAAGGTGCTTAATTTCAGGGCTAGCCCACCTCCATATGAGTTAGCCTTAGGAAAATCTAAGCTGATGGCTTTTGTAACTCATGTCCACTCTGCATTAGCCTCTATGTGGCCGTCCTTTTTCGCATACCAACACATGGTTGAAGTGAAACCACAACCAACCTTAAAAATGCTTTTACGAAAATCTCTTTCAACTAGCTTAAAGTAAATTTACACCTGAATTAGTTATCATATATTATTTCCGTCCATAGTGATACACGTATACTTCTGATAAGAAGCACCGAATATCCACGCTCTATTGCAGACTAGACAAGTTAACTTTTATTATCTTTAGCATCAGATCTAAAAACACTCACGTGAAATGGTTGCTTTATTTTTTATTGGTGCCGACTCTGGTTGCCGTCGTCTTTTTAGGCTCCCTCTGGCTCGAGCAACCCGTATCCAACCAGGAATTGGTCGCCAACTTCGCCAAGGCGGGGGATTTTTTTCGGGCGGCGAAATCGGTGGGAGAGATTCCCTGGTGGTCCCCGATGTTCATGCAGGGAACGAGCCTCGCTATGGATTGGTCGTTCATGCTCACCAATGCGGTGCTGCTGGCTTTTAGCGGAACTCTGGGCTTTTTAGCTGGTTCGAAAGTGGCAGTGGCGGCTTGCCTCGTTCTTGGCGCGCTAGGGATGCATTTCTTTCTGCAACGCTATACGGAAAATCGACTTTCAGCTGTGCTGGGAGGTTTTCTCTTTTTGTGTTTTCCGGCCGTGCTGACAAGGGCGCTGGGGTTTGAACATTTTGTGGTTTTGATGTCACTGGCTCTTTTGCCATGGGTTTTTTGGTCGCTGATCGGGATGACGCGTACCCCCTCGCCTCGGAGCGCCGTGATATTTGCTCTTGGGTTTTCTGCTTTGATGATGGCGTATGGGAAGACGGGCCTCATGGCGGCCCCCGTTCTCCTAGCCTTTGGAGCGACGGAATACATTTTAACGAATCAAAAAAAGCGGTCGGACTTGTGGGTTTTTGCTCTCGCTGGCTTTGTGGTTTTCTGGCTCGCGGTGGTGCCTAATTTACCCACTCTTAGAGAGGTTCATTTTATCACGATGTTTGAATTGGGGCCATTCGAGGGATGGCAGCGCGCTTTCAGCACAAAAAGTGCGCTGAGTTGGTTAGATCGCGACGGAATTCTTGGGGCTGGAATGGATCAGGGATTTGCTCCCACCACACTCAATGGCGGAACTTACATCGGGTTGGTGACATTTTTCATTTTCGCGCTGGCACTGGGGGGAAGAAGTCTCGAGGGCTCTGTGGTTGGACGCCAAGCGCGGATTTTTTTAGGCCTTGCGATGTTTGCCTTCTGGCTTTCCTTCGGACCAAGAAGCGTTTTGGGAGGGCATATGGAGTTTCTAGGATTGTCGATGGAGGCTGCAGACTTTCTGCCTGCATTGGGCTGGTTCTTACTGGCGGGGCAAGTGTGGATTTTATTCCGGCTACTCGCTCCTAAAGGAAATTTCGGGCTGACTTTGGCAACAGGGATTTCCATTGTTTATTTGGTGGTTCCAGGGTTTCGACTTCTCGAGCTTGTGCCACTTTATAAAAACATCCGGGCACCATTCGATTTTTTTCAAGTCACTGGCGGGGTCTGTCTCATTGCAGGTTCGGCGATGGCTGCGGGGATTCTGTTGGATCGTTTGCCATGGCGGATTGCCAAGCTAGCGGCGGCTACGGGGTTGATTTTATTTGCCGCATGGGATGCCGCTCCCTATGCACACCCGATTTTTCAACCTCAGATGGATCGGGCGGTTTTTAAGGATTTTTTAGCAGCTCAGCAGTTCTTGAAATCAGCTCCGCAAAGCGGGCGCGTTTATGCGTTTTCGGGACGTTACTTTTATCTCCTGACGCCATGGATCTCAGGGCGCCCTTTGGCAAACGAAGCCTTCAACAGCTACCTGCAGCAGCGGGGCGCGGCTCTTCTCCAAAGTTCGGCTATGTTAAGCGAAGAGAGTTGGAAGTCCTATTTGCGTATTTCGGGTGTCGCCTACCTCTTGATTGATAAAACCGATCCCGACAATCCCAAGGAACTGCAGGAAAAGATGAGATTGAATTTTGTGACGGCATTTGAAAACGCCAATATGGCCGTGCTTGCAGTTCCAGAGTCGTTGGGCCCCTGCTTTCTCGTGCGAGATTATGTGCAAACGTCGAACGAGGACGCCCCATCCGCGATGGGCAGCCTAGGAGCAGCCAGATATAACTATGCCGCCATTCAATTGCCCGGCGCGGATCTTGAAGCTCCGGGATATCAAGGCAAGATCGTAGACGGACGAATCCTACCAAAAGAAAAGGCCGCCATTCAGGAGGGGGCCCATTTTTTAAGCGTTCCCCAAAAAAGTGAAGGCACCTACCAGCGCTTCACCTTTTTCCCATCAGGACAACCCGGTTGGTTGGTTTTTAATCAGGCATGGCATCCCGATTGGGTCGCGATTCAGGATGTTAAAATCGAGAAACCTCAGAGAGCGTTTTTGGCTTTTTCTGCCGTCCAGACGGATGGAACCCATGAAGTCACATTCGAGTTCCGAGAGCCCTGGTGGTATAATGTTTGCATATACATCGGATTCGCCTCATGGCTTGGAGCTTTAGGCTTTTTAATCACTGGAAACGGGCGTTTATCGGTGGAATGCACTCCAAATAGCGATACCCTCAAACTATGACCGCGAAGGATAAAATGCAGGCCTATGTGAGAAATTGGAAGTTCGCCGGGGAGGAAATGGATCGAATGAAAGGAGAGGAACTGCGTAACCTGACACCTGCAGATTCTGCAAAAAGAATCAATGATGTGATGCTTATGGCCGATTGCTGGCTAGCGCAAATGGGCCAGTCAGATCGAGAGTCTGGGTTGGTTGAGCAACAGATGTATTTTAAAAAATGGCGACCGAGCTCGATCTAAGTGGAATTTTAAAAGCCGCCCTCGATTTGCAACATTTCTGCGAAATCAGGAATTGGGATTTTTGTTTTATTGGAGGTCTTGCTGTGCAGCCCTGGGGAGATCCTCGAGCCACTCAAGATGCAGATTTGTCTTTGCTAACGGGCGTTGGAAATGAAGAGGAGTTTGTGGATCAACTGCTCTCGGAATACAAACCCCGGCGGGAAAATGGCCGTGAATTCGCCCTTGAATACCGAGTTTTGCTGTTATGGAGCCATGCTGGAATCGCTCTGGATATTGCCTTGGGGGCTTTGCCTTTTGAGGAGATTTCGATTAAACGCTCGGTAAAATGCCCCATAGCACCAGGCCACGAATTGAAAATATGCACACCAGAGGATTTGATCGTTCATAAGGCTTTCGCATCCCGTGACCGCGACTGGGCCGATATCGACATGGTTTTATTACGCCAAGGACGAAGATTAAAGATCACTCAGATTTTTGAGGACTTATCGCCTTTGGTGAATCTCAAAGAAGACCTAACCATCATTCCCAGACTGGAAGCGATGATGAAAAAGCGCGGCGTTTTATGAAGTCGCGGATCTGGAGTCAGGCGGATTGGCTTTGCGGCCTGACCACAGGGTTGGTTGCTTTTTTTGTCTATCTTTGGACGGTCGCGCCAAATGTGACTCTCTTGGATTCGGGCGAGTTCATCGTGGCCGCGCAGCATTTTGGAGTCGCACATCCACCCGCCTATCCACTCTGGACGTTGCTCGTTTGGCTTTTTCAATTGCTTCCGCTGGGCAATGCCGCTTGGGAGATCAATGTGTTCAGCAGCGTGTGCGGGGGGCTGGCCGTGACTGTCGGAACGATGCTTTTTTCGAGTTCAACGCGGTGGATGCTGAGTGATTCGATGACGCGCTGGCGGGGACTCACTTCGACCACGGCCCTCTCTGTCGGATTGCTTTTTGCATTCAGCTTCTCGATGTGGTCGCAGGCGACGATCACGGAGGTTTACACGCTACATGCTCTTCTCATTGGGCTTTATCTCGTCTCTCTCTATGTCTGGCTTCGCCGCCCAGAGAGTTTGGGATGGTTGCTTCTTCCTTTTTTTCTTCTCGCTTTTTCTTTCAGTAACCACCAGCTCAGCTTGTCGCTCGCCCCATTGCCATTCCTTGCCGTCCTCCTTGTGAGGCGGGCAATTTTTTGGGATCTCGTTGTCGCAGCCATGCTCTCGGTGCTGATTGTCTTTCTCGGATTTGCCATTTTATCTGGTGAACTTCCTGTTCTCAAAACGGGGCTCCGTTTCTTTTACTGCGTGATACTTGGGTTGGTTGTGTTGCTGGTGATTAGGAGATTACGAATTGAGTGGGGACTCATTGCCTATCTGCCCTTGGTGGTCATTCTGGGACTGCTTCCTTATGCCTATATGCCATTGGCCTCGTCGACCAATCCACCCATGAACTGGGCCTACACAAGCACCTCCGAAGGCTTTTTCTTTTCGTTCAATCGCTCTCAGTATGGAGGCAGTCTCAGCAAACAAAGTCTTCGTAGCCTTGGAAAACTTATGGGGACCTCGCCAAAGAAAAGCGACGAACTCATAGACGCGGACTCTCCAGTCCCTATGACGCAAAGCCCCCTGTCGAAGCTGCAGGAATGGATAGGGTTTTTCTGGTTTCAACTCGGCCGCAGCTTCACCCCGCTCGGTGTTGTGGCCTACTTCCTTGCCCTCATGGCGATTCTCCGCATTCGGGATGTCACGCGAAGAACGTGGGTGTATTTGCTGGAAATCGCTTTTGTGCTCGCGGCAATCCTGCAACCGGTTGCCGACGGAGCTCAGATCGACAAGGCCGGATGGTGGCTGCAAATGCCCTACCATACCTATACCAATTTGATTTTTGCGCTTCTTGCCGGCCTAGGGTTTGTGATTGGAGCGATGGCGCTCTTTGCACGGATGCCACGCCTAGCTTGGCTACGATGGAGTTTGCTTCTTCTCCCAATGTGGCCGCTCTACTGGAACCACGCTGAGTGCAGCCAGCGTGGTAACTGGTTGGGTTGGCAGTTCGGCCATGATATACTTAAGGATTTGCCTAAAAGCAGCGTGGTTTTTGGTGGAACGGACCCCGGCCGCTTCGTGCCGACCTACATGATCCTCGGTGAGAGCGGCCAGTCGCCCAAGGTGAAGCGTGATCCCGCCTTCGATCGCCGAGACCTGTATATCATCACACAAAACGGTGTTGGCGAGCCGCTCTACCGTAAATACCTCGCCGACCAATACAGCGTCAGCCGGCCCGCCCCTAAAAACGCTTTCGAACGCTGGCTTGGCCGAGCCGACGCCTATCCGCAAAAACCCCTTGTTTTTCCTAGCGAGGAGGAAATCGAGGCAGCGGTGAAATCCGAACTTAAGACGGCGACAGAAACGGGTAAATTCGATCCGTCCATTCCCCATAGCGTTGTCACCCGCCTGATCTGGGAAAAAAACCGCGATGTGCACGCGTTTTTTGTCGAGGAAAGCTTCCCTCTCGAGTGGTCGTACGATCACGCCCTCCCTCATGGCCTCGTTTACAAGATCACCAAAGATCCCCTTACTGAAATTCCTAAAGATGTCGTCGAACAGGATTTTACCTTTTGGGGAACCTACATTGACCAGCTCCGCGCTGACCCCAGCTTCGCGAACGACTTTGATTCCCACCGTTCCTTCTCCAAGTTACGGGCAACGACAGGCAATCTCTACAAACACCGCAAAATGGATCAAGAAGCCGAGCGAGCCTACCGTCAGGCTCTCACGGTCTGGACCGGCAATGGCGAGAGTCTTCATGCGCTGAGCCGCATACTTTGGGATCGAGAAGACTTCGACGGCGTGCTTGAAATGCTCAAGATCCCGCTCGAAAAAGACCCCAACTGTATAGGACTTTGGCAGCTCTACCTTATGGCCGAGAAACGCAAGGAGCTTCAAGGCCAGATAACCGCCCTCGAGGCAGGAATCGAGAAGGACCCCAAAGACTTCAAAGATGTCATCAAATTACTCCAACTTTACGCATCTGTCGGCGATATCACACAAGCCCATGACCTCCTCAAAAAATCTCTCCTTTTTTTTGCGAATGAGAGTGATTTCTTGGTCTTCGCTACCGAATTTGCGGAGGCTGGGAAGTGGCCAACGGATTCCTTAGCAGCAGCGGTGGCGCTTGTGGCGATCCATCCCGAAGACGCACAGAATCAATTGATCCTCGCCAAGGCGGCCGCTCTGAACAACGACAAGGATAAGTTTTTCCCAGCTGCGCAGTCCGCCATCGAAAAGGGCGGTCTGCCGATGAGGGAATTCATTGATCGCCAGCCCCTCTTTAAGGCCATGCGCAGCGAACCCGCTTATAAAAAACTCCTCGGACACGACAAAGCCAATCCACTTTAGGAAAAAGCGAAGCCTTTCCTTTAATGTTCCACTTTACGCCCTTTGTTCGAACGGTTGGGCATGGTGATGAGATTGGAAAATATCTCGAGCCCTTGAATCGCCATGGTTTGGCTAATCGAACGGAACGCCACTGGGAGCGAGCGCCGAGGACCACGGCCCGGCTCGCGAATCGTCAAGAGAAGAAGGAATCCCAAGAGCACCGAGACGCTCTTGATAGCAAATCCGATTTGGTAGATCGCAATACCTCCTCCGCGTTGCACTAAGAATTCCTGCAACAAGCTGCCAGCCATGATCGGCGCGATGGCTGATGCCAATGAGGTCACGGCCATATGAATGCTGATTGCAGACATGCTGATCTTTCCGGGAGAGAGGTTAAGAAGAAGGTTGAAGCTCCCCATGAAAAACGCCACGGAAAAAAAGCCGGCCCACACGAACATCGGATAGAGTAGCCACGCATTTGTGGGCTGGAGAAAAACCCACACGAAATTGGATAACTCCCAGAGCAGCAGCCCAACCACGATAACGGGGACATTACCAGCACGATCCGAAATACGCCCCCAAAAGACCCAACCCAGAATTCCCGATAATGCCGCCAAGGCTGTAAAAATGGCGAATACGCTAGGATCAAGACCGAGTTCCTCAAAACAAAAGACGGAACCAAATGGGCCAGTAAAACTCATCCAGAAACTCATCCAAGCCGAGAAAAGAATGAACATCGGCAGGCCTGGTGCCGAACGGCAATCGCGAAGGGCTTGAGTGAGACGCGGCGCAGCCAACGTAAGACCATCATGTCGAGTGCGGATGCCCCGCATCCACAAAAGTCCGAGAAGCCGCCCCACCACGACAGCTGCGAGCACCCAAAGGTAAGGAGGCAACGTATCCTCTTGATTTTTGAAAACCAACATCACAAGAGCGAGAAACCCCATGGTTGCAACGCCCATCCATGAATTCCGTTTTCCCAAGTAGGTGCCACGAATTTTTGCCGGCACCCATTCCCTCACCCATGTGATCCATCCCACAACCTGAAATGCCGCACTCGCACTGGCGAAGAAAAAGAAAACCAAGAAAAAGCCGATGGTGATTTGGGAGTCATTCCGAGGAAGAAAGCCAATAAGGGCGGCCATCACGGCCCACAACGCCACATTGAACCATCCCATCCCCAACACGAGACCCTTGGGCGTGATTCCGCGGGCAAGGAATGGCAGCAACGCCGCCTGAAGCACGTTGGTCCACGATGGCATGGAAACAATCCATCCGAAGCTTGATTTCCCGATCCCGAACCACTGCGTGAGTAGCGCAGCGATAATGAAGGAACCAGGCACTACCGCCACTGAATACGGCGTCGAGAGAAAACCCTCAATGATTCCGATGCGGAGGTTCTTTCGAGAGTTTTTCACATGCCCACCCGCTGACACGTCTTCTCTTTTCACAAATTTACTTTTCCGTCGTCAGATGTACGCACGATCAATCGACTCTGCTGAATTCGATCGCCGTGAACTTGTTCATGTTGATGACGGGCACAGTCAGTTTGCCATCTTCAACTTTGAGCGTTTTACTTTTTGAAACACTGACATCAACGTCTTGACCGGTCTCCCGGCTGATGTTCTTGGTGATAATGCGGGCTTTGTATTTCGCTTCCTCTGGAAACCCTTCTCCCCGGAAGTCCACTTTGGAAAATTCATTATTATAATATTTTCCGTTCTGGATTGTGGAGGGGATGGTCACATGGGTCCAAGACTTGCCATTCGCACCTCCTGAGTAAACAAGCACAGTGAAGGTTTTCTTGGTGCGGTTGTAGGAGGCGATCTTGTAATGCTCGTTGCCAGTCCAACCCGGCCCGGCAACAGCGATATCATTGCCCTCCTCGCCAGCCATCGCATGACGGATGACCTCATCCGTGCCGCCAGCGATCTGTGCATACCAACGCCAGACATAATAATGCAGGTGGTTGGGATCTGGCGGATTGATGTAGTCCTTGATCTTGAAAGACTCATCGGCCTTCTTGATCTTGAAATCGCAATCCGTTCCCTTCAGCCCCATCTTGGTCGTGACAATATCCGGCCCTTGGTCTTCTGCAGGGATCACTTTTCCACGAGCGAGTTGCTTGATCCTTCCGTTATAATCCCGCCGCTTTGTGAGACCCATTGACCAGGAACTTTCGTT
>JBILZC010000061.1:0-14555 GCA_044377415.1 Terrimicrobiaceae bacterium
CTTCGGCCCGCGCCTCTGAAAGTGATAGATCGAGTCCCAGTTGCTCGCGGATCAAAAACTCAAACCTTGCGCGACTAATAGCAAATGATCCTTCGGGTCCCATTTTTTTCCTGCGGATCGCTCGAGCGAAATCTTTAAACGCCCCCTTCGCGGAATGCAGCGAGGATGCCGTTCCAGCAGGGTTTTTTGAGAATCGGAGCAACTCTGGTTCTATGGCTTCGAGAAATTCGATGGATCCCTCGCAGGATTTTTCAGCTAGAGATGTCCAAAGAGGATCCGGCAACTTGAGGCATTCCGTGGCAGCCCCCAGAAAAGCAGGGATTCGCTCTAAGCGAGATTCAATCGCAGGCAGAAGGCTTGAGAGACGTCCAGTGCCCCGAACAATAAGTTCAAAGATAGCGTCCACAGCCGCTCCGCAGTGTAATTGCGGATTGGTGCGCCATCGAGCTAGGTCGCGATGGAAAAGCAGTTCTACCCTCAATCTCGCCAGGAAGCCACGGCGATCCAGCCAGTCATCGCCCTGAAACGCGGCATCGGGAAGCGCTTCGACACGTTGCAATGTTGATTCCAACAAGGCAACATGAGCCATATGAACCGCCGGCGTGTTCGCGCTTAGCAGTGAATCGTATTTATGAAATCCCAGCTTGCTCGCCTGCTCGGGAAAAAGCTCACAGGATGCCTCCAGCCAATCTTTAGCGATCGCACGAAATTGATTAAGCGTAGCGGCATCACTTCGATTTTGGGACTTGGGCTTAGACTGGGACATTAATTTATTCGTATTAGATAAAACTTGGCCGTGATGCTGGAAATTCACTTAGCGAAGACCCCTTGAAGAACCCGCAGCGTTTCTGTCGCATTTTTCTCAATCGAAAACTCCGATGCCAATCGAAGGCACGCCTCTCTCGCCTCAGCGCAGCGACTGGGTATCCGCCAAGAATCGAGTAACTCGGCAATCGCATGAACATCGCCAGGAGCACTGATGTCTCCATGAACACCTCGCTCGATGATTTCGGAAAATCCATTGGCGTCAGTCGTGATAACCGGCAACCCCGCCGCCAACGCCTCTAGGCACGCGTTGGAAAAGGGATCATACCACGTCGGCAGCACCAAAATATCGGAAGCGGCAAACAGCGAGGCGATATCCTTCACCGGTCCAAGGAATCGCACATTCGTTCCGCGATACCGATCGGCAACGCCACGGCCAGCTACGAGCAAAGTTGTATCTTCCAAGCAATCTGCCGCGCGGATCGCGGTAGAGAGCCCTTTACGCTCCCATCCGGTTCCCAAAAAAAGCGGGCAAAACGTCTTCTCGTCGATATCCCAAATCCGGCGGGCCTCAGCTCGGGTTGGACTACTCGATATGCTCGTAATTCCGTTGTAGATCACGTGAACCCGATCCGACGGAAACGAAAACCTCGCAAGGATTTCATCTCGCACCATCTTGGAGTTCGCGATGACAGCCTTGGTATTGGCGGGATCAAAAACTTGCCGCTCGAGTCGCAAGATTTGGGCGTGTTTGCGATTAATCCATCGCGTAAGCCTTTTCCATACAGGATCAAACCCGTCCCGCCGCTGGAGCCATGCCGCGTGTACGCCATCCCCAGCCCGAAAAACCTCACAACCCGGAACGCGCTCCAAGCTGAAATGAACATCGCATCCCGTTTTCAAATCTCGAAAAGCCCGCGAAAATTCTTCGAGGGATTTTCCAGGGATTCTTTGAATCTCACCATAGGACCACCTTTCCGCAGGCCAATCCGCAGTCGTAATGAGACTGGTTTCCTGCCCCAATTCACAAAGCGCTGACGCCACTCTCATCAGGTAGGCTTCCGCGCCACCCGTGGCGGAATGCCCACGGCGCACAAACCCGATTTTCATTATTTGGAGGGCGTTCCCGTGTCGGTTTCCGATTTCGGTGGACGCTCCATAAGTTCCGCCATGGCTTCCAACAGGGATTTATCTTCGTAGAGAACAGCGTGAATTTCCTGTGTTACTGGAGCCTCGATGCCAAATCGTTTCGCACAATCCCATGCGCTGAGAGTGGTCGGAACGCCCTCCGCCACCATGCGCATCGACTCGATAATTTGCGCCGGCTTTTCCCCGCGACCCAGACGCTCCCCAAAGAGGCGGTTTCGACTTTGTTTACTGAAGCACGTTGCCATCAGATCCCCTACCCCACTTAAACCAAAAAATGTTTCCTTGCGACCGCCGAGCGCAATGCCAATTCGGGCCATTTCTGCCAAGGATCGCGTCACGAGGGCCGCTTTCGCATTGTCTCCCATTTTAAATCCATCGGATACACCCGCCGCGATGGCAAAAATGTTTTTAAGCGCCCCTCCAAGCTGAATCCCCATCACATCATCGCTCGTGTAGGGCCGAAACCCCTTAACAGATAAAACCTGCTGCAAGGGCTCAAGAATATCTTGGCTCGCCGATCCGATCACACTCGCTGCGGGAATCCGCCGTGCGATCTCAAGCGCTAGGTTGGGACCGGAAAGAACCGCGAGGCGGCATTCAGGAAGACATTCCTCAATCACCTCACCCATCAATTTTCCACTTCCGTGCTCAATGCCTTTGGTGCAAGAAACAATGATGGTTCCCGGCCTAGGTGAGAGTTCCGCCAGCATGCCCGCAACCGAGCGGACCGCCTTTGACGGCGTGACCATGAAAATCAGAGGCGCATCGAGAGCCTCCTCAAGGTTGCTCGTCGCCTTTACATTCGTGGGCACGGCGATATCGGGAATATAAGCGCTGTTTGTATGGAGTGTATTGATTTCCTCCACCACCTTGGCATTGTGCCCCCAAAGCGTGATGGGCCGGCCATGATCTGCCAAAAGGATCGCCAACGCGCTTCCCCAACTCCCGGCACCGATAATGCTTATTTTTTCAAACATGATTCACGAAGTCTAACGGGATTTCTTTTCGAAGCGTTTCTCCGTCCCCGCCATTAGTCGCTGAATATTCGATTTATGCCGCCAAATAGCGAGCAGTCCCATTACACCCGCTATCGACGTTCGGATCATGTCGCATTGACCCAGGAACATAAGTGCGCCGGCCCCCGTTGGCAGAGCCACGGCAGCCCCGAGCGAAGCAATGGACACATACCTCGTCGAATAAAAAAGAACCAACCAAACAAACAAACCAAACGCAAAAACAGGCGGTGGAAATAGCGCCAGCATAATGCCCGCAGAGGACGCGATCCCCTTCCCCCCCTTGAACCCAAGCCATACCGGATAACTATGCCCGATGACCGCGAAGATCGCTGAAACCACACCGGAATTAATGACCGCCGATTCCGCCGCATGGTAGCACCAAAGAGCCAACGCAAAACCAAGCATCACAGAAAGCCACCCCTTGAAGGCATCAAGGGCAAAAACAGCATAACCCCATTTTTTGCCCAGCACGCGAAGGGCATTCGTGGCTCCGGTACTCCCGCTCCCCTCGTTCCTCAGATCCACTCCATTCCACCGCCCCGCCAGATATCCCCAAGGAATCGATCCCAGAACGTAGGCTTGGATAGCCGCTAAAACATATAATGTCACCTAACAGAAATCTCGCTTGAGGAAGCTCTCCTCAAGAAAAATCGGCAACCCAGACATTGCGATCTGAAAAAATACCCCGAAAATATTAGCTGCCCACGCCCCTACGTCATTCTCGCAAGAAGATCGGTGAGGTAGGGGAGGAGTTGTTTCTTGCGGGAAACGATGCCGTCTAATTGCCAGACATGGCGTCCGTCCTCCGGAAAATCGATGAGGCGCGTGAAGCTTTCGGATCCGCGAACGAGCAGAATGGAGTTCTGCGTGTTGACATCGGTGATGAGGAGCGTCGAAAAAAGGTAATTGTGCGAAGCCCTATATTTTTCGAGTTCCTCAATGAGGGAGGCTCGGTGCTTTTCGATCTGCGTGAAGCTGATCTCCTCGATTTGGGACACGCTGAAGAGGTGGCCCCGATCTTCATACTCCTTGCAGTCTGCCGTGATGACGTCTTTGCTTGAGAGCGTCTGAAGCGGTGACCCTACCGAGAAAATCTCATTGGCGAGGTCGCCGGGTTGGATGTCGCAGATGGCGGCGAGTTCATCCAATATCAGCTTATCGACCTTCGTTGTCGTGGGCGATGTGAGGTTGAGGGTGTCGGAAATGATTCCACACATGAGTAACCCAGCCACACTTTTGGGGATGGGGATGCGAGCCTGTCGGAAGCAATCGGCAACGATAGTGCTGGTTGAACCCACCGGCCGATTCATGAAAAGGATCGGCTGCTGGGTCGGAGCAACTCCAATGCGGTGGTGATCCAAAATCTCGATGATCGGGATATCTCCTGCCCCTGCGACGGCCTGCGTGAGCTCATTGTGATCGACCAGAATGAGCTGGCGAGGGGAGGGCTTCAGCAAGTCGCTCTTGGAAAAAACGCCAATGAGTCTGTCGTCGGGTCCCAGAACAGGGAAAGCAAACTGGGAGACCATCGCCACATCGACTTGGGCTTGTCGGAGGGTCAACTCCGCGTTCAGGCACATAAACTCGGGCGTGAGCATCTGTCCGGCTGTGACGGCCGCCCGTGCGAGTAGAACAGTGGTTGCCGTATCATGAGGCGATGAGATGAGCGTCGTTCCATTCTCTTGCGCCATCGCCAAAACCCGGTCCGGAGGGGGAAAATTGTTTGTGATGACAATGGATGGAACCCCTGCCTTGATCGACATCTCGATGATGTTCCAGCGGTCGCCCACGATGAGCACTGTGGAGGGGATGTCCAGTTGCTCGAGTCTTTTTTTAAACGACTCGGTCAACATGGCTGCCACAACCAGTGTCCGCGAACGCACAGCGGTATCCTCCTTGCCACTGAGCAACATGCCACGGATGGCATCGCGAATGTGAGCAATCGAGGCGTCCACCACGCGACTGGAGGAGAGGTTCTCGAGAGGCGGGAAGAGATATTTGCCGAGCTTGAATGCCGAAAGGATGCCCACGCAAGCACGGTTGTCATTGACGACCGGCAAGGCGCGGAATTTGTCTTCACCGAATCGTGTCATCGCCTGATAGACAGGCGCAGCGTGGTGAATGCTCACCACATTACGCTCCATCACGTCCTCGACCCGGGGATAGACATCCGCAATAAAAACCGGCGCCTCGATCCCGAATTTTTGCAGGGCAAAGTCAATGCGGCCATTGGTGTTGCCGCATCGTGCCGCGACGACATTTTCCATTCCACTCGCGCGCTTGAATTCGGCATACCCGATGGCTGCACAGATGGAGTCCATATCGGGGTTCCGATGCCCCATGACGATTGTTTTCATTGAATGGTGGTTAAAATTAAGCGGACGCGCCAGCGAGGCAGGGACGGGTGAGAACGCTATCGGGGTCGTAGTTGAGGTAGGATTGAAGCCACTTTTCGCTGGTCGCCGTATCTTGGCCCTTGCGTGAGGAATAGCTCTCCATTTGGTCGCGTTCAATTTTTCCAACAGCAAAGTATTTGGACTGAGGATGGGCGAAGTAGAGTCCGCTCACGCTGCTCGCGGGAAGCATGGCCAAGCTTTCAGTAAGCGTGATGCCTGTCCGGCACTCGGCATCCAACAAGCGCCAGAGCGCCCATTTCTCGGTGTGGTCGGGTTGCGATGGATAGCCAGCGGCGGGACGGATGCCACGGTATTTCTCGCGGATAATTTCCTCCGGCGTGAGGTTTTCATTTTTTCCAAAGCCCCAGATTTCGCGGGCTTTTTTATGCAGGCATTCGGCGTAGGCCTCGGCAAAGCGATCACCGATGGCCTTCGTCATAATCGAGAGGTAGTCGTCGTGTTGCTTCTCGTAATGGTCGGCTAAATCGTGAACTTCCTTGCCCGCGGTAACGGCGAAGGCCCCAATGAAATCACGTCGCCCAGCGGAAGCTGGCGCAATGAAGTCCGCAAGAGAGGCATTGAACTGCCCTTCGGGTTTTTTCATTTGCTGACGCAGACAATGCAAGACTTCCAACGGGCGACCATCCGCATCGAGAAGCTGGATATCCTCACCAGTGCTGATCGCCTGCCAGAATCCCATCACGCCGCGCGGATGGAAAAGTTGCTTGGATACAATCTCATCAAGGAGAGTGCGGGCATCATCATAGAGTTTGCGTGCCTCAACGCCGATCTCGGGATCGTCGAGAAGGCCTGGAAAACGCCCGCGTAATTCCCAAGCGTGAAAAAACGGTGACCAATCAATAAAAGGCACGAGTTCCTCGAGCGAGACATGGCACTCGATGATGCCGGTCTGGGAAGGTTCCGCGATATCGATGGTAGCCCAGTCTGTCGGAAATTGATTCGCGGCCGCCTCGACCAGTGAGAGCTGGGGGCGCCCAGCTTGACGGCCCGCATGCTGAACACGCAATGCCTCGTAATCGGACTCCAACTGCGTGAGAAAGTCGGGCTTCTGCTCTGGACTGAGAAGAGCGCTCGCCACATTCACCGCGCGAGAGGCATCCAGAACGTGAACGACACCGGCGGGATAATATTGGGAGATTTTCACCGCCGTGTGTGCCCGGCTCGTGGTGGCCCCGCCAATCATCAGAGGAAGCGTGAACCCTAAACGTTGCATTTCCTTGGCGACATGGATCATCTCATCAAGCGAGGGGGTAATAAGACCAGATAGGCCGATGATGTCGCAGTTTTTCTCCACGGCTGTCGTGAGAATTTTTTCACAGGAAACCATGACGCCCATGTCGATGACCTCGTAGTTATTGCAGGCCAAGACAACGCCCACGATGTTCTTGCCAATGTCGTGCACATCGCCTTTCACCGTCGCCATGAGAATACGACCTTGGGTGCGGGCGTTGGGATTCGCTAGGCGCTCGGCCTCCATGAGCGGAGTGAGCCAAGCGACGGACTTCTTCATCACACGCGCGCTTTTGACCACTTGAGGCAGAAACATTTTTCCCGCACCGAAAAGATCTCCAACGACTTTCATGCCCTCCATGAGCGGTCCTTCGATAACGAGGAGAGGCTTGCCGTATTTGGCGTAAGCCTCCTCGGTATCAACGTCAATAAAGTCCACGATGCCCTTAATGAGCGCATACTTGAGCCGCTCATCCACAGGTTTCTCCCGCCATGACAGATCGGGAGTTTGGGCGACTGCCCCACCCGCCTTGGATTTAACAGATTCCGCAAAAGTGACGAGCCGCTCGGTGGCATCCGGACTGCGGTTGAAGATCACGTCTTCGATCAAGCCGAGAAGGTCCTTGGGGATATCCTCATAGATGCCGAGCTGCCCTGCATTCACGATACCCATGTCGAGACCAGCGCGGATGGCATGATAGAGGAAAACGGCATGCATCGCTTCGCGAACGTGGTTGTTGCCACGGAAAGAAAAAGAAATGTTGCTGATGCCGCCGCTCACGCGGGCGTAGGGGAGATTCGCTTTGATCCACCGCGTGGCTTCAATAAAAGCGATCGCGTATTCGTTATGCTCCTCAATGCCTGTGGCGACCGTAAGAATATTCGGGTCAAAAATGATATCCTCTGGAGGGAATCCGACCTCGTCAACAAGAGTGCGGTAGGCGCGCTCACAAATTTCGGTTTTTCGTTTGAGCGAGTCGGCCTGACCTTGCTCGTCAAACGCCATCACGACCGTGGCCGCCCCATAGGCCATGATCAATCGGGCCTGTGCCTTGAATTTTTCAGGCCCCTCTTTGAGGCTGATCGAATTCACGATGCTCTTGCCTTGAACGCAGCGCAATCCAGCCTCGATGACCTCCCACTTCGACGAATCGATCATCACGGGCACACGAGAGATGTCGGGTTCGCTAGCGATGAGGTTGAGGAATTTCGTCATCGCTGCCGCGCCATCAAGCATGCCCTCATCCATGTTGATATCGATGATCTGGGCTCCCGCATCGACCTGCTGCCGAGCCACGGCGAGAGCCTCGTCGTAGTTCCCAGCCAGGATGAGCTTCGCAAACTTCGGGGAACCCGTCACGTTGGTGCGTTCGCCCACATTGATAAATGGGATTTCCGGACGGGCCGTGAATGGCTCCAGCCCGCTTAATCGCAATGTTCGGGTGCGCGCGGCGATCGCCCGGGGCTTGAAGCCCTTAACCGCATCGGCAATCGCACGGATGTGATCTGGCGTAGTGCCGCAACAACCGCCAATAATATTCAGCCACCCCTGCTGCGCCCAATCTTGCAACTGCGGCGCGAGGCTTTCGGGGGTTTCCGGAAAACCCGTCGGCGATAGCGGGTCAGGAAGACCAGCATTCGGGTAGGTGCTGACAAAAAACGGCGCGATATTCGAAAGCTCCTCGATATACGGGCGCATTTCTTTCGGGCCGAGCGCACAATTGAGACCGATCGAAACAATCGGGAAATGCGCGAGCGAGTTGAGGAAGGCCTCGACGGTTTGCCCAGTCAGCGTGCGACCGCTCAAATCCGTTATCGTTCCAGAGACCATCACTGGAAGCCGCGGATGGCTCTCAAAATAACGCGCAATGGCAAAGATGGCCGCCTTGGCATTGAGCGTGTCAAAAACTGTCTCCACCAAAAGAACATCTGCCCCACCCGCAACGAGGTTTACAATCTGCTCGGTGTAGGCCGCGGCGACCTCCTCAAAAGTGACCTCGCGCTTGCCGGGATCGTTCACATCCCTTGAAATGGAAAGCGTACGATTGAGTGGTCCGATGGCTCCGGCGACAAAAATACGGCGATCCGTGCAGGCGTCCGCAGCCGATCGCGCCAAGCGGGCAGCGGCCAAGTTGAGTTCCGGCACGATGGACTCCAACCCGTAGTCCGCTTGCGAAATCGTGGTGGAGTTGAACGTGTTGGTTTCAATGATATCCGCCCCGGCGGCGATGTATTTGCCATGGATTTCACGGATCACATCGGGCTTTGTGAGAACAAGCAGATCATTGTTTCCCTTGAGATCCTGTCCCTTCCAATCCGCGAAACGTTCCCCACGATAGTCGGATTCCTGCAATTTATATTGCTGGATCATGGTTCCCATCGCCCCATCAAGGATGAGGATGCGTTGGGATAGGAGTTCGCGGAGTGCTTTTTCGGTGGACGAAATCATGTGTCGAAGATCATTAAACTACGAAATATTCGCCCTCCTGAAACTAAAAATTTCAACTCCCTTGGGAGGGCGATTCCCAGAAAGGATCACTCTCTTAAAGCAAAGATAATGACGCTCAAATCGACAGAGCCTTTGACTCCGTGACACCCAGTTGCTTGATGATGGTTGTGAGATAAACGGCTTCGTGGTGGAGTCCGCGGTATTTTGTGATTTCCTTTCGCTCGACAACGCGAAAACCAAATCTCTCTAGCACTTTCGCCCCACGGCGGGACTCAAATGTGACCATCTGACCGAAGACCTCCTTTTCTCCACGGGAACGAAGAAAATCAAAGTAGGTGGTCATGAGTATATAAGTTCCAGCCAGACTTTGGGCCTCCGGCAACACATTGATATGAAAATGAGCCGTTCGACGGGGGGCAGCAGGCACCTCGCGCCAAGAATTATTGAGAATCCAGCGAATGAAGGCTCGCGTGGCCGCATTGTAGCGCGGGTATCGGCTCATCCCGATGAAAAAAAGACGGAGGTTTTGAAAAAACCCATCGAATTGCTGGCGTTGAGGTCGACGCGAACCGAGCAAGTAGCCTTTGACTATGCCGTTTTGCTCCAGCACAAAAGCGGCCTCAGGCTCGATATCCGTGTAGTAGGCCGTTAAATAATCTGCAAAAACTTCCCGATCCTCAAAGACGGGATCAATCGCCTTCCCCAGAAAACCCGTTTCACAGCAAAGCCGCCGAACTACCTCGCGGTCGCGTGCTTCATATTGCCGAACGGTAATGCCTGATGGAAGTGCCACGTGCCAAAGTTTATCGCACTCTCGTTTTCGGGCAAACCAGAATCCTCTGAGTAAAAACCCTAGGCAGGAACGCCTCTGAACTTAAACAATTAATACGATCCCTCGACCCGCGCAGCAACGTCCCGATACCCGTAATCCACCTCGTAGATCTGCTTCATGCAGGCAATCGAGTTGTCCGTGAGATTCATTTTTTCATAAACCAGGCCGAGGTTGTAAACGATGTCCTTTTTCACGTTATCCATGGCGACAAGTTCTGTCGCGGCGTCGGAAAGGGTCTTTGCCGCGAGGTCGAGCATGGAGCGGGCCGTGAAGCATTGGCCAAGGAGACTGATTGCCCGGATGCGGACATTGGGATTTTGGCGGGCCCGTTGGAGTTCAGGGATCGCTTCCTGATACATGTGAAGTGAGTGAAGTATCTCGCCCAACTCGAAGCGGGATTGAAGATCCGTCGGGTTTTGCTCCACACGCGCACGGGCCGACTGGAGCATGATCTCGGATCGCTGAGTGAGAAGGTCTTCCATCTCGGCAGCGTATTGCTCCGCCTCAGGCGTATCTGGATGGCTGGCAACGATCGCGCGACGAGCCTCAATAGCCTGGTCGAATTGCTTCACCCGCAGATCCGAGGCTTTGCGAACGAGAGCGAAGTCCGAATTGTTCGTCAGGGCGGCGGCATAGTTGAACCAATTTGTCGCATTGTCCCAATCCTCTTTCTGCTCGTAGAGCTCAGCAATGCGACGAGCGGCATCCACCGAACTCGGCTCCGCCTCCGCCTTGATATGAAGATCGGCGAGAAGATTGTCGATCATCTCTTCGCTCCGAACCACGCGAGATTGTTGCTCCAGCGCGACCGCCTCCCCCTTGTCTTTGATGAGATCCCGGTAGGTCGTCTCCTCTTTGTCCCAACCGCCGCTCTGCATCGATGAAGCCGCAGCGGCATCCTTCGCGCCCTTCACTGCAGCAAGGTCGTTGGGCGCAATACCGATGATTTTAAGATAAATATCCGAGGCCTTCGCAGCATCGCTGTGCTGCATGCAATGACGGGCCAACTGATGCATGATCTTGATGTCCTTTGGCGAGGCATCAAGGATTGTCTCGAGTGCAAATGCAGCCACTTCAGGAAGCTTCGCTTCGATGGCGGCATCATGCAGCATCATGTTGAACTGAGTGCTAGTCGGATCATTTTCCAAGAACTTCTCCACCGCCTCAATGGCTGCGAGAGGGTCTTTTTTGATTTGGCTCTGAATTTTAGGTCCTGAAAAGGAACCTAAAGAAAGCCCCCCGAGCAGACTTTTTTTCCCAGGATTTTTAGCGATACTCGCCTTACGAGCAATCTGGCGACCGGCAAGGAATTCCGGATGGCTTTTTAGAACGGTCTGCAAAAGCTGGATCGTGTAACCGTAATTTTTGAGCTGCATGGCACTCATCGCCTTGAGCCATGTGGCGCGATGGAATTCAGGGAGATCTTTTTCAGTTTTTACGGACATACAAGAGGAGCGCCGAAATATATACTCTCACCTGCGCGCCACATCAAGCCCTGTGCACCCAAGAGAGACTGGAAGCTCGGTCGTAACCTTTAAATCGTCTGCGACAGGTAGCCCCCATCGACGCGTATATCTGAACCCGTCACGAAAGAACTGGCCTGCGGACTGGCGAGAAAAATCACCGCTCCGGAAAGTTCATCCGCATCGCCAAATCTCGCCATCGGCGTGTGACCGAGGATCGCCGCAGCACGAGGCGTCGTGGTACCATCGGGATTGAATAAAAGGCGCAGATTTTGTTCAGCTGGAAAAAATCCGGGCGTGATCGAATTCACTCTCACTCCGCTGGGAGCCCACTCACGCGCGAGAAATTGAGTGAGATTAAGAACGGCGGCCTTGGCTGAGGAATAGGCCACCACTCGAGAAAGCGGCAGGTGGGCGGAAACGCTGGCGATATTGATGATACTACCCCGGCCGGCCTCCACCATGGCGGCCCCAATCACCTGGCAGGGAAGGAATGCACCACCGATGAGGTTCAAATCAAAGTTGGCCACCCAATCCTCAACGGCGATTTCAGAAAACGGATTTTCGGGTGTGACCGTCACGCTGGCATCGTTGCCGCCGGCGGCATTCACAAGCACACTCGGAATCCCGAATGTGTCTGCGGTGAAATCCAACAAGTCCATCAAACTCTCGCGGTCGGTGGCATCGGTTTGAAAAAAGATCGCTCGGCCTCCCGCCTTCGTGATTTCACGCACTTTTTCATTTCCCCGCTCGACACTCCGCCCCGAGATAACAACACGAGCTCCAGCTGATGCAAGCGCGGTGGCCATACCGCCACCGAGGACACCTGTGGCGCCCACCACTACTGCGACTTCGTCGGATAAATTGAACAAGTTGTTTGCCATGTAAACCACTAAAAACCAATCTCCGATAAGCCGCACGATTTTTTTTGGCTTTCGATGCGGAGTCCTCCCGCGCAAAATCACCTCCACATGTTGAAAGACACCCAAAGCGAAAGCGACGATCGGAAGCTGGCCATTGACCGAGTGGGGATCAAATCCCTGCGATATCCTTTGCAGGTTCGAGATAAGCACCACGCCGCCCAAAGCACCGTGGCCACCATCCAACTGACGGTCGATCTCCCCCACCACTTCAAAGGCACCCATATGAGCCGCTTCATTGAGGCACTCAGCGCACACGGACCGGTGGTGCACGTGGAAAACATTCGAGATATCCTCGAGCAAACCGCCCGTCGACTTGAGAGCGACTGCGCTCATCTGGATATCGAGTTTCCGTTTTTTCTGGAGAAAAAAGCCCCCGTCAGCGGAGCCCTTGGCCTCCTCGATTACAATGTCGTCTTCCGCGCGACCCTCACCAAAGGCGTGCTCGATTTTATTGTCACCACGACCGTGCCGGTAACCACCCTCTGCCCCTGCTCGAAGGCCATCAGCACAAACAGTGCCCACAACCAACGCGGTCACGTGACTCTTTCCGTTCGCTGCAAAAACCCCATGTGGATCGAGGATATGGTTCGTCTATGCGAGGAATCGGCTAGCGCCGAACTCTTCAGCCTCCTCAAGCGCCCCGATGAAAAGCATGTGACCGAACAAGCATATGCGAACCCAGTTTTTGTCGAAGATCTGGTTCGCAATGTGGCCCTCCGCTGCGATGCGGATCCCAACATCCTCTGGTATCGCACCGAGGCGGAAAATTTTGAATCCATTCACAACCACAACGCCTACGCCCTCATTGAAAAAAAATCTGCCATCAGCGCCTGACCGGATTGTTTTTTGTTGCTTGATTAAACCAAATGCCGGTTAAAGTAAGAGCGGTTCAAAGATGGGGGTATAGCTCAGTTGGTAGAGCGCGTCGTTCGCAATGACGAGGCCAGGAGTTCGAACCTCCTTACCTCCACTTCTTCTCACTCATGCCGATTTTTTCTGTTCCTGAAAGTTTGCGTACTTGGGCCGAAGTGGATCTCGGTGCACTCCGCGCCAATCTGGACTTCGTTAGGCAACGAATCGGTCCCTCACCCACTATTCTTGCCATCGTCAAAGCTAATGGCTATGGCCATGGCGCCCGCGAAACCGTGCAGGCACTGGCCAGTCCAAAAACGATTTTTGGCGTCGCTAATTTGCATGAGGCCGCCGAGATCAAAGCCGCTTCTGAGAGAAGTGACATCATGCTACTCGGGCCTTGCCTGCCTGGTGAACGTCGCGATGCCGTCAGAGCCGATCACATCGTCACCATCTCGAGCTCAGCAGAAGCAAAGGCTTTCTCTGCGTTCGGAACTGTGCGCATCAACTTTAAAATCGACACCGGAATGGGCCGTATCGGTTGCTGGAAAGACGCCGCTATTTCCGATCTGAGATCCCTGCAGGGCATCCCAGGCATTCAGATCCACAGCATTTCAACGCATCTTCCGTCAGCGGATGAGGACACTGCATTTACAGAGACCCAGTTGAATGATTTTACGAAACTGGCGCGAATTCTTAACGACATCGCTCCCACCGCCAAGCTCCATAGCCTTAATAGCGCAGGCATCCTTACCCTGCCCGAATTCGCCAGCGATATTGTTCGCCCCGGCCTCATGCTTTACGGGTGCTCACCGATACCGGATTTTTCCGCCTCACTACGGCCCGCTCTCGCTTGGAAGGCCAGAATTGTTTTATTAAAAAATCTCCCCGCCGGTGCAGGAGTTAGCTATGGCCGCACCTATATCTCATCGACCCCTATCCGCACCGCAGTTATCCCAGTCGGATATGCAGATGGATATCCACGGCAAGCCTCTGGGCAAGGAAGCGGAGTTTTGATCAATGGGAAAAGATGCGAAATCATCGGGCGCATCACAATGGACCAGATTGTTGTGAACATCACCGATGTCCCGGATATACAGCTCGGAGATGTGGTCACGCTTATTGGAAATGACGGCAAGATGTCGATTGATGCGCAAGAATTGGCCGATAAATCTGGCACTATTGCGTGGGACATTCTCACTGGGATCGGACGGCGGGTGGAACGCTTCTATTCTGAAGCGCCCTAAAGAGAGCGCGGCACGCTCTTTTTTTGCACACAGCGGGGGCAACGGGATTCTTCAAAGAAGAGGAGGGTAAAAAAACACCTAAAAGACCCCAATTTTTGAAGTGGTTAGGCGCAAAAAAAAGGCCCGGTGCCTTGTTTCCAAGACACCGGGCGTAATACTGGCAATGACCTACTCTCGCACAACCTATAGAAGCACTACCATCGGCTCAGCAG
>JBILZC010000062.1:0-14507 GCA_044377415.1 Terrimicrobiaceae bacterium
TGACTTTGATAATGGAGGGAATGCATAAGCATGTGGAAAAAGAATACCTCTACCTGCCTATGGGATTTGCGCTTTTGATCGAGTTGCTTCAAATGCGAGCCGGTCACAATGCCAGTCGGCAATCGAAAAAGTCCGCCTGATATCGCTAAGGAAAAGAGTTTGCGAAGCTAGTCCTAGGCGGTTAAGTAAAAGTCATCTGTTTTAAACGGAGGGGTGGTAGAGTGGTCTATTGCGCCAGTCTTGAAAACTGGAGAGCTGAAAGGCTCCGTGGGTTCGAATCCCACCCCCTCCGCCACTAATCCGCGAAGCGGTTTTCTTCGCAGTCAAGGAGATCTCGTAGCTCGCGAAATTACGAGATTTTTGAGTTCGCCGAGAATTCGCAAAATTGAGAAATGCTTTAAAACGCTTTTAGGATGAGCCGCTGCGGCTGTTTGCCGAAAAATCCTTCTATTTTGTCGGCTAGAAAATCATTCATGCATGCGACGCCCAAGCGAATGCCGCACTGGCAACGTGGGATCTTTAGCTTGATGTGCCGGAATATTCTGCCAAGCCCCCGATTATATGAAAATCTTCACCGACAGTCGCATTATTCATCATTGGATGTTGCATCTTGCCTGCCACTCAATTTTCCATCGCTTGTGCTCAATATCGGCATTGGAGAACTTCAAGCATTTCGCGCAAGGCGGAAGCCCAGAACGCTGAGTCGGCTGTCGGGGCTATGGCTGACGCGTGCATGGTTCTTATGCCCATTTGGCCCGCTCCAGATGCCGCTGCGAATTCGGTGGGCTCCTTGGGAATCATCTGCATCCCAGCACCACTCCCACACATTCGATCTCATATTGGAGATCCCCAATTCATTATAAAATGGTGTGAGGGTTTTGGCCGCCAAAGTGTTCGCATTATGATTCTTGTTTTCGAGTCGTTGGCCGAGGATTCCGCCAATCGCAGTCCACTCCCACTCAGCTTCGGTTGGTAGTCGGTACCCATCAGCAGTGGTATTGCGAGCGATCAACTTTGAACCACTGGGTCCGAATTCCCCCTTCCGGTAGACGCCATCATCGCATGCGTAAACAGGCGAAAAACCCTCATGCTCGCTCTTGGCGTTGCACCACTTCACAGCTTCATACCAATTCACCTGTGTGATCGGGTGGGAGGATCCGAGGGCTTGTCCGAATCCGAGCTCGTAGCCGCTCGAAATTCCCCATAGTCTCACCCACTCCCACTCTTGCTGCGTCACGGGAAATCTTCCGATGAGGAAGGTTTTGACGATTGCTCCCTTAAACTCGGACTCTTTGGGCAGTTCTCCACCATGCACCTCGACCATTGAGGTATTGTCAGAGTGGTCAAAGGATATCTTGTCAAAAAGCGCCAGCAGGCGCTTTCGGTCCCCGAGCTTCATCACGCCAAGCTTCTCAAGATCTTTCTCATTGATTGAATCTAAAATATCGTCGCCGATTGACTCATCACAGAAATCTTGAAACAAACGCTCAAGTCGAACGGTTTGTAAGGCGGCTTTAAGTTTAATGTTGTTGGTTTTCATTTACATTAAGCATTGCGAGCGAGGCGGAAACCGATCACGCCGTAGCGCGTTTCTGGGCTGCGGCTGATGCGGTATCGTACAGTACCGTGGTCTGGGTGGTGGTTCCAACTTCCCCCTCGGATGCGGTGTGCGGAGCCGCTCTGGTCCATGTCCCAACACCATTCCCAGACATTACCGCTCATGTCGTGGATACCGAGTTCGTTCGCAGTTTTGAGGCCTACGGGCTTTGCGGCACCATTCGAGTTTTTCTCAAACCAGCCGATTTCTTCGGGATGGTCGCTGCCACTAAAGGTGTGGCCCTGTGTGAGTGGTCCTCCGCGCGCGGCCCATTCCCACTCGGCCTCCGTCGGAAGTCGGTAACCTTTCGCGTTTTTGTGCCAAGTGATAAGACGCGAGCCGTCGGGGCCGAACTCGCCATTCCTAAAAACTTTTCCCTCCATGTAATAGACGGGTTCGAGGAGTTCGTGCTCGCTCTTGGCGTTGCACCATTTTACGGCGTCATACCAGCTCACATGGGTAACTGGGTGAGAACTGGTGGTATCGTGGCCGGCCTCGAGTTCGTAGCTTTTTTCTAATGCCCATAGTCTTACCCATTCCCACTCTTCCTGCATGACTGGGTATTTGCCGATCTCGAAGTTCTCAACGCGCAGTCCGGAAAGCTCTGAATCGGTCGGCATCACTCCGCCTCCGACTGTGATCATGACAGTGCCCGAGAGGGGCATGTCTCTGTTGTGCATGAAAGCACTAATGAGCCGCTTGCGCTCCCCGAGCTTGAGAACTCCAAGCTCCCGCAGATCCGCGTCCTCAAGTTGATCGAGGATTTCATCAGTGACGCCTTGCTCCGCGAATTTCGGTGCGAGATGTTCGAGATGCTCAGCTTCGAGTATGGCAGTAAGTTCTTTTTCCATGGGTGCAAACTATGAGCGTTGGGACGATGCGTAAGTGGGGTGATGTCCCACCGAAGTGATGGCCTCAAAATTCGATGTGGCGTGTTTTCCCTTTTACGATTCGGGATGAAAGCGATTTTGCAGGACTCTTATTTGAATAATGAGCCCATGACCCGATCCACAAGCCCCTAGGCTTCATGCAACGCTAAAATCTTTTCGATCCAGAACATCCTGACCGGAGCGGATAGTCTGGATTTTGATTTCAACAAGCGAGATTTCGCGGGTAAATTTTTCCAGAAGGACGGCACCAAGTGGCGACAATGACCTCATGGAATCTAGGGAGCTGTTGCCGAGGGGTTTGGGAATTCGTTTTGGACGCTGACAGTGCGGTTTCAAGATGCAGCAAGTTCGCTCTAGTCCTCCAAATCTAGCTGAGAGAGCCTTCGACAGTCTTTCAACAGCCGCCAACAAAAACCTGTGAAGTATCGAAGGAGGGAAATTTGTCTTTCAGAGCATTAACGATCCCAACAAGAAAATCCGTCCTTGGAACAACACAAGGTTCATCAGCTGGTTTCCCTCTAACGTTGCTCAGTGCATCTCGAACGCTCCCCCCCAAAAAAAATCAAAAATAAATGTTGCTGCCCAAAATAAGCCTGATACTTTCTTAATTGTTCTGGGGGGAACAGCAGCCCGCTCCATCATTCGATGGGGCGGGCTGCACTTTTTTAATACCCAAATCTTTTCCGGTTTGCCGAAGGGGCTGTGCGGCAAATTAGGCGGTGATTCCTGTCGGAGCCAATATCGCGTCGCGCATACCGTGGAGAAGCTTTTTGTCATCTGGGCACAGGGTGGCGAGGGCGCCGCCACAGGTGATGTTGTTCTCGTGGGCGAAGTAGTATGGACAGAGTCGCACTCTAGCTCGCATGGGCTTGAGTTCCGCCATGCCGGGCAATCCGTATGCCGTTTCGAAGAGCTTTCCCTGATGGAAGGATTGCAGGATGCGAGGTTGGTGAGCGAATTCGGAGAGAGCTGTTTCGAGTTCGGCTTTCCATTCGTTTTGGGGATGATCCGCAGCGACCATGACGCCTCGCGAGCCCCACGCCTTTTCGGAAAACCCACTGATTTTGAGAATGAAATTCCGCTTCTTTTGACTGAAAGTGCCGACTTCAGCCCAGGAGTGGGCCTCGAGGCGTGGCAAAACGGCATGGCGGGGCAGGGGAGTGGAATCGAGGAGCCACGTGTAGGGGATGGCTTTTTGCAGGGCCAAAAAGGCGCGCTCGCCTAATTCGCGACGCCAAAAATCCTCTAGGGGCTTGAGCCAGAAAAGAGCGAACCAAAGTTTCTCCTCCAGTGCTGGTTTGAAGGGCGGGGTGATATGGAGAGATTTTTCTCGAATGCCCTGCTGGAGTGCTTCGGTGGCTGGAACTTGGGTGAGATCGAACAGCTCGAAGAAGCGGTAAAGGTGTTTTTGCCAATCCGTGCGCGGTGTGGCATCAAGCACTCTCCAATGGCCGGTCGATGCGAATTCGGCATTGAGTTGTTCGGCGAGCCAGTTCATTTCGGGGCGATAGGTGGCGGCCTCCTTCGAGATCAAAATATCTCCGCCCGGCAGAACGCGAGCGAAGCCGTCGAGCATGCCGTTGGCGCCGCCGAGGACGTTGTGGCCGAGGTTCGCGTAGGTTTTATTGAGCCAGGCGGTGAGTCCAATCCCTCCTGGAACGCTATCGATCTCGGCTATGGTGTAGCCATCTGCGGTGAGGATGAGGTCGGGCCGAATGACGCGAGGAATGTCGCCAGCTATGCCGTGGTCTCGTTGGAAGGCGACGAGCTCTGGCGGCTTTCCTGCATCGAGCAAATCGGCCACCCAGGAGGGTTGGCGACCTTTGGCGCTCTGGCGGTAGAGTTGGTCGCACGCTTTTAGGAATAAGACGAGACGGTAGCCGAGCTTGTCGAGTTCCTCCCGGAATTCGGAAGAGATTTCAAAGGGGCGCGGTGCGATGCGCCATTCTTTCTCGTGGAAAAGCCCCCCATCGGGGAGTGCGGCGTGAACCGCTTGCACGGTAGCCATTCCGCTCATGAGAGGATTTTGAGTGCTTGTCGAATCAGGTCTTCGGAAGCAGGCGTCTCGCCGCCACTTTTCATCACGACGCGGATGGCTTTGTGGGCTTCGACTTGTTTGTAGCCGAGGGAAATGAGCGCTAGGACGGCGTCGTGCAGGCGAACGTCATCCGGGCTTGGGGCATTCTTCGCGCTTGATGCCTCCCACTCTGCGGCGACTCCGACTTTATCTTTCAGTTCGAGGACGATTCGTTCAGCGGTTTTTTTTCCGACGCCGCTGATTTTTGAGATCGTTCCGGTATCGCCAGCGACGACGGCGGATTTGAACATCTCTACTGAGAGACCGCTTAGCACAGAGAGGGCGATCTTCGGGCCGACGCCGGAAACGTGATGCAGAAGGAGGCGAAATAAATCCCGTTCGCCCGAACTGAAAAATCCGTAAAGGATGTGGGCATCCTCGCGGACGGCGAGGTGGGTGAGGATTTTCACTTTCGATCCCGGTTCCGGCAACCGCTCAAAACTTGATATGGGAATCATCACCTGATATCCCACTCCTTGGACGTTTACGACGATCTGGGTCGGCAGGGCCTCAGCGAGTATTCCTTCTAAAAACGCAATCATGTTGCCATCCACCTCTACCAGAGCCTTGAGGAAACTCCCAAGCGTGTTGTTCATTTTTCTTTTCGCTTTTGCGATGACGGCAGTGGCCGAAGGGGATTGGGCGATCATGGTTGAGCCCTCTTTCGTGGAGTCCAAAAACCGACAACCTGTTACAGGCTCGGTGCGAACCGTTCTCGTGGCGACCCCCTTGGTGAATGGGCAGATCGAACCCTTAGCAGAAGGGAAAGCCCCAAAAAATCCAACATTTGACGAGTTTCGCAAAGGCTCGCAGCGCTCCTCCTTGAGGGGCCTGATTGGTATAAAGACGGGTCTCGCTTTTGAAAGCAAAGAGGCTCTTCAAAAGGAAAAAAAGCCCCCCGCCTTTGACGAGATTCGCGAGGAAGCTCTACGGATTGCGTCCAGGGTGCTGTCGAGCATGAAGCCGCGCAGTGTCCGCGACAAAAACAAGGTTGTTCAATATGCGGTCTTGGAATCGGACAACCCGTTGACGGCATCATGCGTGCTGGCGCCGGAGTTTAGTGACCAGTTCCGAGACATCTTGGGGCCGGAGATCCTCGTGGCGATGCCTCATCGCAATCTCGTGCTGGTCTTCAGTCGGCAGGATGACGTGCACATGAAGATGTCGGAATCCATCGTGAGCGAATATTTGAACGCCACATGGCCCGTGAGTCGGGAGATTTTTTCTTTGGAAAATGGGGCCCTCCGTTCATTGGGGGTTTTGCAATAGTTTATGCCCCCACAAAACTTTAAATTTCTTTTCGTATGATTGAAGACATCGACCGCATACTTCTCGAGGAGGCCACCATTCTTCAGCGGTTGGATGTCTTGGCCCGAGAGATCACCTTGGATTACCAGGACAAGGAACTGACGGTGATATCGCTTCTCAACGGCAGTTTTATTTTTATGGCCGATCTTCTTCGCCGGATTCCTTTGCCTCTGCAGGTCGATTCTTGGAGCATTGCTAGTTACCATGGTACTCAGACGAGCGGGCGTGTGAAGTTTCGGCAAAATCACATCGCCGATGTGGCGGGACGTCATGTTTTGATCCTCGACGATATTTTGGATAGTGGCCGAACTCTACGGGCGGTTTTTGACCGTCTGGAAGCCGAATCTGGGGCGACGAGTATCCGGTCGTGCGTGCTGCTGGATAAAAAAGTGCAGCGGCACAACCCGTTTGTCGCAGATTACTCAGGCTTCGAAATACCCGATGAGTTTGTGGTGGGGTATGGACTCGACTACAACGAGCGCTATCGGAACCTGCCCTTCATCGGTGTGCTCAAAGCCGATGCCATCGCCCGCCACGCGCGCTGAACATAAGCTCGCTAGGCTTTTGGGGTTTTCGATTCCGTGGACGATGTTGGCCTGCGCTAGATCGGAATTATGAATTTTTTTAAAAAAAATCCTCCACATTATGGATTGTGGAGCGATTCTTGCTGGCTGATTTGATTTTGACAGAAACATGAACAACGCATTGCCTTCACACGAATCCACCGGACTCTACAACCGCGAGCACGAGCATGACGCTTGCGGTGTCGGGTTTGTTGCCCAGATCAATGGTCAACGCTCCAACGATATCCTTAAAACCGGTCTTCGGACTTTGTGCAGTCTTATGCACCGTGGCGCGGTCGATGCGGATGCGAAGACGGGTGATGGCGCTGGTATCACGACTCAGATCCCCTACAAGATTTTTGCCTCCGAGGTAGAGAAGCTCGGCCAGAAGCTCTACAATAACTCCGACCTCGCAGTCGGTGTTATGTTCCTTCCGGACGACAACGAATATGAAACCGCCCGCGCTAAGGCGAACACCGTCGAGGTTCTCGAAAAGCGCGGTCTCCATGTCTTTGGCTGGCGCGAAGTGCCCTTGAATCTCCATGTGCTGGGTGAGAAGGCTCAAATGACCATGCCAAGGATCGAGCATGTCCTCATCGGTCGTCCATCGGGAATGTCCGATGATGACTACGAGCGCCGTCTATTTTTGTCCCGCAACGAGATCGAAGACCGCTCGGCTGCAGATAAGATTACTAATTTCTATATCCCGTCTTTTTCCCATAGGTTGATTGTTTACAAGGGTCTGCTTGTGTCGGCCTCGCTGGAGAAGTTCTATCCCGACCTCGCCAACCCAGATTACGAAACCGCGATCGCACTTTATCACCAGCGCTATAGCACCAATACCTTCCCGACTTGGGCGCTCGCGCATCCTTTCCGGATGCTCGGCCACAATGGCGAGATCAATACGATTCGAGGCAACCGGAACTGGATGTCCGCTGCCGAAGCCGAATTGAAAGCCGATTTCTGGGGTGAGGACATTAACCTTCTCAAGCCCATCATTCAGCCCGGCGGATCCGATTCAGCCAGCTTGGACAATGCCCTTGAGGTTTTGACCATGAGCGGGCGCAGCATCCTTCACTCGGTTACGATGCTGGTGCCGCCGGCGTATCGTTTCGACCCGACCATTTCGCAAGAACTGAAGGATTTTTACAAATACCATGCTTGCTTTTCCGAGCCATGGGATGGTCCGGCCGCATTGTGCTTCACTGATGGTGTCACAATCGGAGCCTGCCTTGACCGCAATGGTCTGCGTCCCTCCCGCTACGAGATCACCGACGATGGTGTTTTCGTCATTGGCTCCGAGGTGGGGGGATCCGGCTTGGATCCCGACACGATCATTGAAAAGGGTCGTCTGGCTCCTGGTGAAATGATCGCCATCGACACTTCCCTCGGGCAGCTCCTTCGCGACAAGGATATCAAGGGTCGTCTTGCTGCCGCGAAGCCTTACGGAAAATGGCTGGAGGCGAATCTCAAGCAATTTCCTCAACTCAAGGAAAACCAGATTGCCGCACCGAGCGGCGAGCTGGATATTCTCACGCTCACGCAGCGTCAGATCGCTTTCGGGTATTCATCCGAAGAGGTCGAGATGATCATCAAGCCGATGCTCAAGGATGGGGCCGAAGCTGTTGGTTCCATGGGTGACGACACGCCTCTGGCTGTGCTTTCGCTCAAGCCGCGTTTGCTTTACACTTATTTCAAGCAGCTCTTTGCCCAAGTCACCAATCCGCCGATCGATCCGATCCGTGAGAAGTTGGTGATGAGCTTGCACACCGCCCTCGGATGGCGCCGCAATCTTCTTGCTGAGAGCCCTGAGCACGCCGATCTCATTCACGTTGAATCTCCAATTCTCTTGGACGAGGAGATCGAAACGATTCGCAATCTAGATGGGGTTCATAAATCCGCCACGATCTCGACGCTTTGGAACGCGGCGGATGGCGAGGAAGGCCTTGAAGTCGCGGTCAAACGCATTTGTGCGGAAGCCGAGGCGGCGGTGGATGCCGGTTTGCGTCTCATTATTCTTTCGGATCGTGGCGTGGATGACACCAATGTCGCTGTGCCGATGCTTCTCTCGACGGGAGCCGTTCACCACCACCTTATTCGCGCTGGCAAGAGGATGAAAACCGGCCTTGTTTGCGAGACTGGCGAGGCCCGTGACGTGCATCAGATCGCCTGCCTTGTTGGTTATGGTGCTGGTGCGGTAAATCCGTATCTCGCTTTCGAGTCCATTAGGGAAATCCTCGAGCGTGGCGGATCCGTTAGCGAATTTGCTAAGTCCGTTCTCAATTACCGCAAGGCTCTTGAGGCTGGTCTTCTCAAGATCATGTCCAAGATGGGAATTTCGGTGGTTAACAGCTATCGTGGAGCTCAGGTCTTCGAGGCGATTGGTATTTCCTCGGATCTCATCAAGAATTGCTTCAAAAGCACGGCATCCCAAGTCGAGGGTATCGGGTATAAGGAAATCGCCGTCGAGAGCCTCACCCGCCACGCCTTGGCTTATTCGGGAACGGTTCCCGTCGAGGCTGGCAAACTCACTGATCCTGGCTACTACCGCTATCGTCGTGGTGGCGAAGTGCATGCCATCACGCCGCCTGTTTTACAAAATTTCCACACCTATGTGGGAATCAAGGGTGCCGATAAGGCTGGCAAAGCCGAGGATTACAAAAAATACGTGGATGCCGTTCTTGCGAACACGCCAATGGCCCTCCGCAATCTTCTCGAGATGGTTCCAAACGCACCAGGTCCGATCCCGCTCGACGAGGTCGAATCCATCGAGGAGATTCGTCGCCGTTTCACCACGGCTGGCATGTCGCTCGGAGCGCTAAGCCCAGAGGCTCACGAGTGCCTTGCTATCGCGATGAACCGCATCGGCGGCAAATCCAATAGCGGTGAAGGTGGAGAAGACCCTGTGCGTTTCAAGCGCCGCGAAAATGGCGATTGGGCAAATAGTGCAATCAAGCAAATTGCTTCTGGGCGTTTCGGTGTTTCCGCCGCCTACCTCGCTTCTGCCAAGGAAATCGAAATCAAGATGGCCCAAGGTGCGAAGCCCGGCGAAGGAGGACAGCTCCCGGGCCACAAGGTCAGCGCCTACATCGCGAAGCTCCGCCACTCCGTGGCAGGAGTCACTCTTATTTCGCCGCCTCCGCACCACGACATCTACTCGATCGAGGATTTGGCTCAGTTGATCTATGATCTCAAGCAGGTGAACCCCCGTGCTCGCATATGCGTGAAGTTGGTATCCACCGCCGGCGTCGGCACGATTGCTGCCGGTGTGGCCAAAGCCCATGCGGATATCATTCTTGTGAGTGGCTACGATGGAGGCACTGGAGCTTCTCCGCTTAGTTCCATCAAAAATGCGGGCGGACCTTGGGAACTCGGCGTTGCCGAAGCTCACCAAGTGCTCATGCTTAATGGTCTTCGTAATCGCGTCACCCTCCGTACGGATGGGGGCATGCGCTCCGGTGAAGACATCGTTTACGCCGCACTTCTCGGAGCCGAGGAGTTTAACTTCGGCACATCCGCGCTCATTGCGATGGGTTGCGTCTACGTCCGTCAATGTCACCTCAACACCTGCCCTGTGGGAGTGGCTACACTCGATGATCGTCTTCGCGCCAAGTTCAAGGGACGCCCGGAAAATGTCGTCACCTTCTTCAACGGCGTTGCCCAAGAAGTTCGCGAAATCATGGCCCGACTCGGCTTCCGCACCATCGACGAGATGGTTGGTCAGGTCGAGTGCCTGCGCCAGCGCGAGGTTCCAGGCCATCCGAAGGCCAACACACTCGACCTTTCGCCGCTGTTGGTGAATGTGGCCAAGGACGATCCTTCTGCCATCCGCCACGCCACCCGGCATCGTAATGACGGACCGGAAGATTCCACGCTAGATGAGACTGTTCTTCAGGACGCCAAGGATGCCATCACGGATGGGAGGCCTATTTCGCTTTCCTACGACGTTCATAATACTAACCGCTCGGTTGGAACCCAGGTCTCCGGTGAGATCGGTTACCAATGGGGTGAGGAAGGCATTGCCGAAGGGACTGTCGAATTGAAAATCAAGGGCAGCGCCGGTCAGAGCTTGGGCGCCTTCCTTTCACCTGGTGTTCGTCTCATTCTCACGGGTGAAGCCAACGACTACGTCGGCAAGAGCATGAGTGGCGGAGAGATCATTATTCGTCCACGGGACGATGCCAAATTCCTCGCCCACGATGCCATGATCCTTGGAAACACTGTCATGTATGGAGCCACGGGCGGCAAGTTGTTTGCCAATGGCCGTGCTGGAGAACGCTTCTGTGTTCGCAACTCCGGCGCCACCGCCGTGGTTGAAGGGGTGGGTGACCACGCCTGTGAATATATGACTAACGGAATGGTTGTTATTCTGGGTCGCACGGGCAAAAACTTCGGCGCAGGCATGACCGGTGGCGAGGCCTATGTCCTCGATCTCGAGGATCGTTTTGAGACGCTCTACAACTCGCAGCTCATCTCGATTTCGAGACTTGAGAATGAGAGGGACACTACCGTTCTGGAGGATCTCATAAAAAAACATCTCGAGGTGACCGGTAGCCAACGTGCCAAGGAAATCCTCGATAACCGAACCCACTTCTTCGCCAAATTCTGGAAAGTGAGCCCCAGTGTTCCCACGGCCAAGCCTGTGCCCGAGCCGTCCAAGGAACCCGAGGCAACGGGTCCAGTGATCAGCGAAGACGTCATCGCGTCCCGATAATCCCGCTTCTCAATCCGGACTGCGCTTCGATGCGCGGTCCGGAGGTGAAGTCTCGGCGGGTTGCAGGGTAGGGATTGTTCGTATTTTAAAAACGATCCTGATTGCGGGAAACTGAGGGGCATTGTATGGGTAATCACTCAATGGCCAAATCCACTTCTTCTCCACTTCCTCGTTCCATAGGTGCTGTGCTTTGGGGTATCTCGATTGCCCTTTCTTGGATGTGGGGGCTGGGACTTTTCTTTTCGGTTCAGTTCACAACGCAGTTCGGCCTCTTTGGCCTACTCACCTTTGCTGTACCGAATTTTCTCGGGCTTCTGATTTTTGGTTTGGTCACGCACCATCTGGCTCGGCGGCAGTCGGGTTCCGAGTCTTTGGCACAGTTTTTCGCGAATTGGTCGAGGCCCTTTCGGTTGGTATTTTTCCTCTATCAGATTCTCGCCATCACGCTCACGATCTTTGCGTTTATCCGCTATTTTTGGCAACCACTGGGCTTTGAGCCTTGGCTTCTCTTCATGCCGCTTGTGATGTTGGTCGTACTCGCAGCGGCGATCCTTTTTGGTGAGGAGTTTGACATTAAGAGGATCAAATTCAGCCATGCCGTGCTTTTTCTTCTCCTCTTGCCGTCGGTTGTCTACCTCATGTTTGTTTCTGCTTCAAAGGGCATAGGGCCGATTTCCTTCCCCAAGCTACCAACTAACGACTGGAACTACTGGGGTTATGCCGTGCCCATCATGATTGGGTTTCTTGTTGGCCCATGGCTCGATCTCCAGCAGTGGCAGAGGGCGATTCAAATGCACCGCGAGAAGGTCTCGATCGCGGCGGGCTACATTATCGGTTCGAGTCTTTTCTTTTTGCTGATTCTCTTTCACGGCCTCACGGCCCTCTGGGCACTTAATTGGGGAGCGGCGGAGTTCATTCGCACAGGAATCACGGGCCACAACTATGGCCAGGAAATCCTGCTTCGCATGTTCTCATCGGCTTCCGCTTGGACGTTTTCGGCCTACGCGGTTTTTGTGAGCGTATGTGTGCTTACGACCTTGGATAGCGGGTATATCGCACTCAAGTGGTTCTTCCAAGCGAATGCGAGTACGAGCAACCATCCCATCTTTTCACTGGTACCAACACGCCTTCTCACGTCTCCGATTCCGGCCTTCCTCTTGGCTGGTGTGGTCGCCCTCCTTGCTGCTGTTTTGCGCTTTGAGCTCGAATTTTTCATGATCTTCTACGCCACATTTTTTGTGGGCTATTCGATACTCGCGATATTCCGTTGCTTCATCATCAGCCCTGCGAATGCGATTCCGCAGGTGAAGATGTTTTGCATCGGCAGTCTGGCTGTCGTCATTTTCTCCTTCGGCTACTTCCTGAGATCTCCCGCATTTCAGATTATCGGCTCCCTTTTGCCTTTGGGGTATGTGATTTGGCTTCTAGTGAAACCCTCGTCCGCTGAAGAATTCGTAAGCGATTCGGAGGAGTTGGGAGCGCCAGCCACTTCCTCGATAGCTACGCGTCCCGAAAGCGCCGTGAGTGTCGCCAGTCCAGTGACTGCGCTTGATCCTGGTGCGATTCAACACAGTCTGGGCGGGCATTTTGAAGGGAAATGGTTTATCCACACACTCGTTGCGACCTACGCTGATACGAATTCGGTAGGGAATGTTTATTTCGGCATGTATGCCATGTGGGTCGGGAAGGCCCGTGAACTTTTCTTCAATCGCGTCATGCCCAAGTTCAATTTGAAGGATACGTCGTTCTACATATTGACCCGTTCTTTTGAGCACAAGTTTGTACGTGAAACCCGCGAGTTTGAAACCGTTCGCGTGAAAATCCGCGTCGCCAGTTACAATCGGAAATTTGCAACGCTGGAGCATGAAATCTACGATTCCAGCGACGCGCTCCTCGGCAAGGGCAAGCAGTCGTTGCTATTCGTCTCATCCACGGATTACAAGATGCTCGATATTCCGCCGGATGTTTACACCGCGTTCATCGCTCACGCTTGATGCCGTGACTCTCCGCGAAACCACGTTCGCCCTAGTCGCTATTGCGGCGATATCAGCTTTGTGCTTTTCGCATTACGAGAAGCTGGTGCCGCCACCTCCACGGCTGCCGAAGCCGACTCCGGTTCCCACCCCTACGCCGGTCCCAACGCCCAAGCCGATCCCCGAGTTGGTTCGCAAGCCCCTGCAGACAGCGAATCTTTATAGTGGGATTTCATTAAACGCCGCCGTTGTTACCGAACCGAGTGAAGAAGTGGCTTCGGAGACTCGCAAGGATCCGGCTGCCTATCAAGTGGAGGTCACTCTCCGCGCTCAACTTCCCCGCCCACTCTTTTCGGATGAGGATTTTTTGTTGTCTGATCCCTCCTTGGTTGGGGCTTTTGTTAACCTCCCCGAATTGCTCGCGAATGCATCGGTTTCTCCATTCTTTAAGCGCTTCTATGATCTCAAGACAGCTGATCTCAAACGAAATCTGTCGAGGTTGGATGCCGTATTGTCGCGTCATAACTTTTACGACTGCGAGACGATTCTCGACCTAACAAGCCCGTCCACTGACCGACGTGCCCTTTTAATATTGGCCGATATGGACGTGAATACTGACGGCAGTGATGGGGATCGTAACTTCAAGGTTGATGGCTCTTCTCAGTTCTTTCTTCCCCAGACGAGTTATCGTTGGCCAAAGCAGACGGAGAGGGCTAATCCCTTCCTTGCTGGTGAGGAACAAAAGCTCAAAACCCTCACGGTGGAGTCCAAGCAACCGAATCTGAAGGCGGCACGTCTCGTGGAGATTAAAAGCGGCATCGATCTCGCGAAACGTCGCATCCATGATCTCAAGAAGTGGAGTTTCCTGATCTCTGAGGCCGATCCCTTCATTGTTTTGCCGGGATTCATTATGCGCGACTTTAGTGGTCCGTTTGTTCCGAAGATTGGGGATTACGCTCTCGTGATCCACGCTGGGAGTGCCTATCCGGCGATTGTCGGTGATGCCGGCCCTTCTCACAAAATGGGAGAGTCTTCTCTCCTTCTCTGTCGCAAGTTTAGCTCAAGTTCCTCCAGTCTCGCTCGCGCCGTGAGTGATTTAAAAGTGACTTACTTGGTTTTTCCCGGGTCCGCTGATCCAACTCCGGCTCCGCCCGATTTGCTAAAATGGAAGGCCCGATGCGAGGAACTTGTTGCTGAAATCGGCGGTCTCCATGTGGAGATTCATAGTTGGCCGAATCTCGTTCCGCCTTGGCCAACACCAACACCAAGCGCAACACCAAGCGCAACACCAAGCGCAACACCAAGCGCAACACCAAGCGCAACACCAAGCGCAACACCAAGCGCAACACCAAGCGCAACACCAAGCGCAACACCAAGCGCAACAC
>JBILZC010000014.1:0-41675 GCA_044377415.1 Terrimicrobiaceae bacterium
ATCCAATGGATTCGACATAATAAAATTGCCGATTTTTTAAAATGAGCTTTTGCTGCGATGCCAAAATTTAAAACCCAGAATTTTTCAAACTGCCCTAAAAAAAGTCTTATAATTTTATTGATGGCAAAAGAAGTCATCAATCGCTGGTCGTCTGTTTTAGGGCACAGGCTGCTTTTCCACCTGATAGACCATGCGTCCGGTGTCGTCAAAAAAGGTGATACTCAAGGAAGAATCCGGATTGACCGACACCTGCACAAATCCACCCGATGGCTCGGCGTAAAGGAAGGGTTGTTTTATCAACCCATCGGGGTCGGAGGATTTCGGGTCGCCGGGTTTGATGCCCCTAATCGAGTTTTCGTCGTTGAGAGCTCCAACGGAGAATTCCTCCACACCGCTGGGATGAATGCTGTGGTATTGCCAGTGGCGGTCACCGCAGAGGATGAGGGCATTTTTAATGTCCTTCTTTTTCAGCCAATCAAAAAACGAATCCGCCTCGGCGCGGAAACCCGCGTGGTTCGTGTGGTTGTCGCTCTTGCTGGCGCGGTCGGGGCCGACCATCGGGGTGGGCGAAACAAGGATTTTCCATTTGGCATCGCTAGCCGCGAGCGTGCGCTGGAGCCACTCGCGCTGTTCGGCGCCCCAGAGCGATTTACCGGGACCATCGGGAGTCTTATTAGCAGTGCGGTAGTCTCGGCCTTCGAGGAACCAAAGTTGCACATCCTTGCTGATGCGGTGCGTGCGGTAGTTCGGAGTGGACTGATCGCCGGAGGGGTGGACGGGCATTTGCTCACGGAAGAGACTCATTCCAGTCGAGGCGAGCGGAGTTTTTTCGCCGGACTGGTCGGCATCATCAAATCGAAAGTCGTGATCGTCCTTGAGCCAGTAGGCAGGCGTGTTGGCAAAAAAATCGACCATGCGCGGGAAGCGGAATTGCTCGTGCCATTTCTTGCGAAGCTCGGGAAGGGTCTCAGCGGGCCGGTCGAGAGGAAAGTCGTAGTAAACGGTATCACCAGCCCCAATGAAAAAATCAGGCTTCAGCTTTTGCATGGCGGCGAAGGAGGGATAGCCGAGGCGCTTGTCCTCCTCCGTTGCTGTCACAGGCCCGCCACCGTTGGCCTTACCAGATAGGAAGGCCTGGTAATGCATGCAACTGCCCATGATGAACGACACGCTTGGCGCCTGCGGATCGAGGGTTTTGAAGGAACGAGCCGAGCCTTTTTTTCCATCATCAAAAATCAGTCGGTAGAAGTAGCGTGTGCCCGGCTGGAGATCGGTCAACCGAGCACGAAGGATGAAGTCGGCGTCGGCTTTTGCCTCGATGCTTGGAGTGAGTTGGGACTTGGCGAACTTCTCCTCCTCGCTCCACTCAAAGCGGGCCTTTCCAGCGATGCCGGGGATATCACCCGCCGTATCGAGTTCTGGCCCCGGAATGGTCGTGAGGCGGGATTGGAGAAGCGCGCTGTTTGCTGTCACCTCGCCAACCATCTCACCTTGAGCGTTGAAGGCTGTCGGCACGGCAGGCACGACGGAGACCGGCGCGCTGAAACCGACTGGCTTTTCCCTGTCACCCTCAAAGAGGACGCGCACCGAGCGTATCCCGCTGCCGGGCGGGAACGGAGCCAAGAGCGAGGCATTTTCGAATTCCGATTTCGTTGCCACGAGCTTTCCATCAATCCACACCTCGGCCTTGCCAAGCAATCCACCGAACCTCAACACCCCGCCCTCGCATTGCGCGTTGGCAAACGGCTCGAAGCTTGCTGCGAAGAGGCTCCAGGTTCCTCCATTGCGTGTCAGCGGAGTCCCAATCGTGACTCCCGCCCACGAGTTCATGTCATTGCTGTCGGCTTTCACCAAGGGATCGGGCTTGGATGCGAAACCGGGCGAGGCCTTCCAACGCTCGATGCGCTGCTCGTAGCGGGCTTGGGGAAATGCTGGCGATGCGGATACCACCTGAATTGGGATTTGAATTTCGGCCGGCGCGAGGCCATCGGATTCCGCGCGGAGTGTGATGGTGCCCGTGCCGCCTTCGCGTGATTGCAGAATGACCTGAGCAAGCCCATTGAAGAGCGAGCGCCTGTCGCCTTTCTGTGGCTCGTGGCACCGCGGGTCGCCATTGCCGAGGCCAATGATGTTCGATGGACCTTGGAGGGAGAATTTCACGGGATTCATCGCGGTCGGAACCTCACGTCCCTTGGCATCAATCGCGCGAACTGTGACCGGCATGGCATCCTCGCCATCACCGGCGATCGTCCCCCTGTCGGGCACAAGCTCGAGCGCCACGGGATCACCCGTCGTTTCAATGCGTTTGCGGGAAACTTCGCGGCCGTTCTTTTTTCCGACGGCGAGCAACTCGCCTGGCGCATAGACAACATCCCAATGAGCCATCTCAAAGGGATCGACCGGTTTTTCGCCGAGAGATTTTCCATTTAAGAAAAGCTCTACCGAGTCCGCATTGGAGAGAGCCATCACTGGAATGGTCTGACCCTCGCGCCCAGGCCAGTTCCAGTGTGGGATAAGCTCCAGCACGTCCTTGTCCTTTCGCCATTGGGCTTGGTGGATGAAGAATGCGGATTTGGGAAAGCCACAGAGATCCATAATGCCGAAGGATGAACTGGCACTCGGCCACTCAAACGGCGTCGGCTCGCCCGCGTAGTCGAATCCGGTCCAGACAAACCCACCCGCGATGAACGGGCGTGTTGCTATCGCCTTCCAGGCATCGCGGTGGGTGGCTCCCCAACGGGCGGCATAGGTATCGCGCGAGTCGGCGGTTTGTTTTTCCATGTTCGACTCATATTCACCGCGCGTGATGAAGGCCGAGGTGTCCTCCGAACTGAGGATCGGCAGATTCGGATACAACTTGTGAAAGGCATCGTAGTCCTTCTGATGATAGTTGAATCCCATCACATCCACCGCATGGGAGACATTCAGCGGCGTGAAAAAGCCATAGTTCATCGCGGCGCTCACCGGACGCGTGGTATCGAGTCGCTTCACCGCAGCCACCAAGCGGCGGGTCATTTCGTAGCCGATCTCCGTGCCTTGGAAGGGCTCTTCGTTGAAAACCGACCACATAAAAACAGACGGGTGGTTTCGGTCGCGACGGACCATCCACTCGAGTTGGCGAATGTATTCCGGCGAGGTGTTGAAATTTCGCACCTCGTCCATGACGAGCATTCCCAGGCGGTCGCAGACGTGAAGGAGTTCTGCCGCAGGTGGGTGGTGCGAGCAACGAATGGCATTCACACCCATTTCCTTGAGCTTTCGAACGCGAAATTCCCACATAGCGTCAGGCATAGCCACACCGACACCTGCGTGGTCTTGGTGGACGCAGGCACCTTGAATCTTGAGCGGCTTATCGTTGAGGTAAAAACCGGTCTCGGCATCAAACCGCAGAGTGCGGAAGCCGCAGGGCGTGGTGGTCTCGTCGAGAATGCGGTCACCGTCTTTGACGACTGTTTTCACCGAATACATGGTCGGCAAGTCTACCGACCAGAGGCGTGGTTTTTCGACAGACAGAGTGAGCTTGGTTGTGGCTTCGCCCAATGAGGCGATTTCAGAGGATTGAGACGCCATGCCAACGGGCTTGCCCTCGGGGTCAAGGAGAGTGACCTCCACCTTGGCCTTGGCGTTTTTTCCGCCCGAGTTGGCGAGAGTAACCTCGGCGGGGATGGACCACTTGCCATCCTTCGAGCGCACGGGTTGAGCGAAGACGCCGTCTGTCACGATGTGGAGGGGCGATCGCTTGACGAGCCAAGTGTGGCGGTAAATGCCAGCGCCTTCATACCACCAACCTTCCTGAGCTTCGGCATCGACTCTCACCGCCACAGTATTGAACTCATCGCCGTATTTCACCAGTGGCGTGATGTCGACGGAGAAAGAGGTGTAGCCGCACCAGTTGCGATGCACGACCGTGCCGTTCACCCAAACGGTGCAATAGGTCGAGACGCCGTCGAACTGGAGCTCCAAATGCTTGCCGCGGTCGGAGGGATCAATCTGGAAATGCCGACGATACCAAGCAAAGCCACGATTGCGAAATCCCTGGGCGAGATTCGCAGCCTTATCGATCGGCGATTCGGATGCCCAATCGTGAGGAAGATCGACTTCGCGCCAAGCGGTGTCGTCGAAAGCCTGTGCAGCCGCCCCTGAAGCTGCTCCGGCCTTTGCATTTTGATAAGAGGGTTGATGCCCATTCACCTCGTGAAAAGGAATATCCCCCTGGTGAAACAACCAACCTTGATCGAACGAAAGACGCTCGCGGGCGGTTTCAGCACCATTCAGCGGGAGCAAGGAAGTCAAAAAGACCAGCAGGCAACTAATTACGAAGAAGGGGTGTTTCATTTGAGAGAAGTGTTGAGAGTTTCCTATTTTTCCAAGGAGTAGGAGTAGGTCTGAGGTTGGTTGATGGTGTAAATTTCGTCCTCAATCGCTTGAATCCGTGCACGCATGGCGTCTTCATTCCCGCTTTCCTTCAAGTAAGTGCGAGCGGTAGTGATGTAGTATCCGGAGTTCGCACCGGGGTCGTTCTTTTTTGCCTGCTTCTCGGCAATGAACGCTTCGAGCTTGGCTTTTACAGCTTCCTTGTCGCTCAGATTCACACCACCGAGATGCTTCATCTCGACACGGCGAAGCATTCGGATGGTGCTTCCGAGGGATTGATGCTCTTTGCAAAGACTCGCGATCTTTTGGGCGAGGATGTTCTGCGGGGTGGCGGTATTTGTGGCGAGGTTGACGCCCTTCTCGAGATCGCTCTGGGAATAGGTGCCTACATCAGTGCTGTTGATTTTGAGCGTGTAGTTGCCCGCAGCCAGATTGCGAATTTGGAGCACTTGTTGGTTCAGTCGGTCGGTGAAGGGAACGAGATCGTAGGCCGCCTTGGCATCTTCGAGCACGGGAAAAGGCAGTGCCATTTCCTTATTGGAAAAAGCCAGTCTGGACGGCGTGGCCTCCATATTCGTGGCCTCCGCATTTTTTTGTTCCATCACCTTTTTCGATTTGGCATCGATCGAAAGTCGCCACACTTCCTGTGGCGCGTTCGTCTGATCGAGGAAAAAATACGCCATCACCAGATGCCCCATCGGCCCGGGGTGAATGCGATCCTTCCCGATCAAGGTGAATGCCGGATCCGCTTGCTGGCGCTTCTGGTTGATCTCGTTCATCGGATGCCACAAATCGACAACCGGAATGTTGCGGGTTTTTCCCAGCTCAATGATGAAATCGCTACACTCGCCGAGAGCCCCATTGACACCACGAAGGCTCTCCACGGTGGATTCGAAGTTTTCGTCGTAAATGGTCGGGGTGATGAAAATCTGCCTGACTCCTTTCGCCATGAGGGCGTCGGAGATTCTTTGAATAATTTGTTTAAATCCATCGATCGCCTTTCTCTTCGAATTTTCGGCATCCTCGGGAACCTTGGTCTGCGAGTAGAGCCCGCGGTTCACATCATTCATGCCCGCGCTGAGAGTGGCGACAGTGGCATTGTTGGAGAACACATCTTTGTTCAACCGCCACATCATTCCCGATGCGGAATCGCCCGAAATACCGCAATTGATGAACTTGAGCCGCATTTGCGGGAAGCGCGTCGCATAGTAAAGAAACACATACGAATGATAGGGACCGCTGTGCGTGATGCTGTCGCCGATGAGGGAGATCATGTCGTTGTTTCGAAAGACCGGTTCGGGCGTGGCGGGTTCTGCGTGAGCCGCAAGCGGCAGACTGATGGCGAGGGCGATAGCCCACAATTTCGACGGGTTTGTTTTCATAGGTTGGGTTTTTCTAAAGTCCACTCGCAGGAATCGGAGAGTTTCTCGCCATTCGCTCTGGCTTGAATGGTGTTCCTGCCGGGTTGAAGAGCGATGTCGGGCCACCGGCAAACCTTGATGGCATCCGGCTTGGCGCGACCGGCGGATTTGCCATTCACGATCAATTCGACCTCCGCGCAGTTGGAATAAACCTTCACCTCGGTCAGAGCCTTCGTGCGCGGAGTCGCCGCCTGCGAGGCGATGCGCACCATCGGCTCGGAGTTCCAGTTGGCTTTATAGAAATAGAAGGTGTCCTTCTTCGTCTTCCGATCTCGGGTGACAAGCCCCTTGTCGTTGAGCCCCGGGATTGCCCCCTCGTTGCGCTTGTCCACGGCAAAGTCGAACATTGCCCAGATCCATGTTCCATAGACATGCGGGTTGTTTTTCAATTGGGCCCACAGGCGCTCGTGGAAATGGTTCTGCCACTCCTGCGGATGAAATGTCCCGTTGTAGACTGGTCGGGCGAGATCACCTTCCTGGAATTGTACAGGATTCGCCCCGGCGCCGTATTCGCTAATGCCGATTCGAGCACCCATTTGCTTGCTGAAATCTCCAATCCACCCGTCGGCATCGTCCGGGCTGGAGCTATACCATCCCGGATAAATATTCCACGCGGCGGCATCCGGGATTTTGTGTTTGGCCCCAGCGTTCTGGCGGAACGAGGCCGCGACCGTTGGGCGAGTCGAGTCGATTTGCTTGGCGAGTTTTTCGAGATCGTCAACGACCGGCACCGCTGGAGCCGTGGCCATCGCCCCGCAGTCGAGTTCGTTGAAGATCCCCCACATGGCGACCGAGGGGTGATTATAGTTTTGGTAAACCATCTCCTGCAATTGCTGGCGGGCGTTGGCGAGGAACCCGGGCGAGGCGCTCACGGCATCGACGAGCGGGATTTCCTCCCAAACAATGATCCCGTGGCGGTCGCTGAGGTTGTGGAAGTATTCTGCCTGTTGGTAATGGGCTAACCTAATTGTATTGGCCCCCATCTCGCGGATGAGCGCGTGGTCCTCGTCGTGATCGGAATCGGACAACGCCCAACCTTTGCCCGTTCGCTCTTGATGCCGGTTCACACCGTGCAGCACGTAGGGATCGCCATTCAGCAAGAACCCTTTTACCCTGTCTAGCGCCACCGTGCGAAGCCCCAGAGGCTGCGTGACTTCATCGAGCAATTCCCCATTGCGATTCAGTCGCACCGTGGCGGAGTAGAGATAGGGATCAATGAGACCTCTCCAAAGGCGTGGAGACGGGATATACAGTGTTGTGGAGTTTTCGTTTGTTTCAGTTTGGGCGATGCGTTCGGTTTTCTTCGCAACCACCGCACCTTCAGCGTTCTTGATTTCGATCTCGAGCGCGATGTCCTTGAAATGCGAAACTCCATTCGAGATGAGCGTCCTCACTTCAACCTCAGCCTTTTCCTTGCTCATTTCCCGAAGAGTTAAAAACACCCCCGACGATCCAAAGAAAGTCGGAGAGATACAGACCTCGCCAGTGGTGAAAATTTCCACCGGACGGTAAATACCGCCAAAAATCGTAAAATCTCCCGAGAGCGGCGCGACATCGAAGGCTCGCGAGTTGTCCACCCGGACGCGCATCGCATCCTTGCCGTCGAATTTCAGATAAGGCGTGATCTCAAAACAAAACGCACCGAACGCACCGCGATGTTGGCCAACGGGAATGCGATTGATCAGAACATCCGCCACCACCGAGACACCCTCGAATCGCACAAAAATGCGCCGCCCTTTCCACTCTGCCGGAATTGGCAACGCCCGCTCATACCACGCTGGACCGCGATAGTAGCCCTCCGGCAGCTCAGGATTGGCCGCCAGTCCATTCGCGCCGTCCACCTCATTCCAAGTGTGCGGAATAGTGACAACCTCCCATGGTGGCATTTGAAAATTCCGCCATTCCTCTGCGTTCTGATCCGGAGCAATGTCGCGCTTGAGGAATTTCCAATCGGATTTCAGCAACAAAAATTCACGTCCACCGGATTGCGCGGTGGATATGAAAACCATGAACGCCAAAAACAGGGGAACGATTGTCATTTTTTTCATGAGTATAAAAAGCAAATCACCGTCTCATTAGCTGCTTACACTTGATATTTTCAGAGCTTGCTCGCACTTCAATAAATGTAATTGAAACATAATGGTATTTGCAATTACATTCTTGTTTCGTCAAAGCTTTTGTCCGACTCCAGAACGATTCACCATTGGCATTTCTAAATGGGACAGCTGTCGCGCCAGCTTTAAGATGAGAAGACTTTTTGTTGGATATTCGTAAAATAGTCTGGACTATTTTACGATATTACATATTATAGACCCATGTTCCCACGTCTTTACGATAAAGTCTTAGCATCTCATTTTGAGGAGAATCGTCAAATGGCATTCCTTTCCGGTCCTCGGCAGGTCGGCAAGACGGAGGTCGCCCGCACCTTGGCCAATGTGTTTCTCAATTTCGATAACATTGACGATCGGAGGGTGATTTTAAAGGGTCCTGCGGCACTCGCCGAGCGCGCGGATCTGGAGCGCCCTCGCCAGAGGACTCCGGTTCTGGCCTTGGACGAGATCCACAAATTTCAAAAGTGGAAGGCTTTCTTAAAAGGGTTTTTTGATGTGTATGGTTCGCGGTGCCACATCTTGGCGACAGGTAGCGCACGCATGGACATTTTCCGCAAGGGAGGCGATAGCTTGCTGGGTCGATATTTTCTCTATCGTCAGCATCCTTTCAGCGTGGGGGAAATTTTGCGTCCCGAGCCCCCTGCTTCGCTGATCCGGGAGTCGGCAGCGATCGACGAAGCGGCGTGGGAAACACTGTGGCGTTTCGGTGGTTTTCCCGAGCCAATGGTGAGGCAGAGTGCAGCTTTTCTCAAAAAATGGCAGTCCCAGCGCATGGATTTGCTCTTGCGCGAGGATGTGCGCGACCTCACCCGCGTTCAGGAGTTGCGGGGCATCGAGACGATGGGGCATTTGCTCGCCGCCCGATCCGGTGGACAGCTCGTGTTGAGCAATCTGGCCGGCGAAATTTCAGCCAGTGTTGATACCGTGCGGCGCTGGGTGGCAATCCTCTCCGATCTCTATGTGGGGTTCGAGTTGCGTCCATGGTTCAAAAATGTCGCCAAGGCCCTCCGCAAGGAGCCGAAATGGTATCTGCGCGACTGGTCAGGAATCGCGGACATCGGCGCGCGGGCCGAGACCTTCGCCGCCTGCCACCTGCTCAAGGCGGTGGAGACCTGGAGCGACCTGGGACTCGGGCGCTTTGAACTCCGCTACCTCCGCGACAAGCTCAAGCGCGAGGTCGATTTTGTGATCATTCGTGATGGCGAGCCTTGGATGCTGATCGAGGTGAAGGCCACCAGCCAGACTCTCTCGCCTCACCTTTTCCACTTTCAAAAACAAACAGGAGCCCGCCATGCCTTTCAAGCCGTTCTGGACCTGCCGCACGAACCAATCGACTGCTTTGCGCATACCACGCCCGTGGTCGTGCCGCTTCGGACATTGCTCTCGCAACTGGTGTAGCGGGGCGTTGCGATTTCGAACGCGCTAGCAGACAAGGGCTGCTCCGCAGCAGGAATGGGACGGCTCGGCGATCCATCCCTACCTTTCATTTTCGATGGGCGCTGCCGGAACGATGGTGCGGAGTCACTTTTTCGGTGGTGGTGGCTCGAGGTCCTTGGACCACTCGCCGTGGACGGCTTTATCGTTGACGGAAACTTCCTGGAAAAGCTGATCCAACTGGGGGGCCGTGAGTTCATCCCGGGGGAGCGTTTTGTTTTTTGAGAGATACCGCACGAGGCTCGAGCGGAGTTGGCGGCGGATGGGGTCTTGAAGCGCGGCTTCGCTAAAATCCGCCGCACAAATGACGAGATGACCCTTGCTGACCTTGGCTTCGAAGACGAGACCGAGTTTTTGGTTACGGGAAAACGCATCGATGACTTGGACGATAGGTTTGGATTTGAGTGCAACTTGATCGAGCACTACGGCTCCAGGCGAGGGCGTGAGGATGCTCCACCATTGCCAGTCGGTGTGGTCGGCTGTGGGAAAGTCCGCAAGGGCCGGGTGTTTATTGTCGATAAGGAACCCCATGGTTCCTGCTTGATTGGTGAAATACACAGGACTCCAGAAGCAGGGGAGAAAGGCTGTATCCTGACGCTTGCGGATGGCCGCTTTGGCAGGCGTGTAAATAACGCGGCCACCCTTTGCGAGTTCGTCCTTGGCTTCGCGGAGTGACGATGTAACCAACACGCCTTCGGCATTGACCTCAGCGGCGGGCGGGACGATCCAGAGGCGCCAGGAATTTTTGGCGGCACCCGCCGTGAGGGTCAGCGTGGCCTCGGTCGGCTTTCTCACGCTGTCGAGAGGGATATGGATTTGACCGGCAGGATGGCAAGCTCCGAGCGGGATATCGACCGCGGGCAGGCTGCCTTCGGCGATCAAACCCTCGGGCGAACGGAGCTCCCATTTTGTGGAAACAGCGGCGAGCGGTTCTTGGGAAAAGTTGGCGAACTCGACTTTGCCAATGAATGTTTCGGCGGATGTGTAAACCCGCTTCGGCATGCGGACGAGGGGCACGACGGAGGCGGCGACCTCGCGAAATGCGGCGGGATCAGCGACGCCTTTGGAATCCCAGAAGGAATCCAGGAAGCCCACATGCGCCGTGCCCTGGCCGGGGTAGTCGTGGAGGTCGAGGAGTTGGTAGCCAGCAAGCGGGTGACTGCGCAAGGCAAGTTCGATTTCTTGTTTGTAAAGCTCGGCGGCAAATTTCCCCGAGACGCGGGTGAAGTCAGCCGCCTGCGCGAGAAGACCATTTTTTTCAAGATCGTCCCGAATGCCTTCCAGATTGATCGGGCGGAGGACGCCCTTGTATTTCGGGATCTCGGCGAGGTTGGGGAAAACATTCCATTGGCCGATCTCGTGGGTGAGAAGCGGCTTGTTAGTCCGCGCGAGAATGGAGCTGAAATCATCGAGTGTATTCGGCTCGCGGTCAAAGAATGCCTGGCCGCGCATACCTTGGATTTTCCCATCGATGCGGATCGCCCGCTCAACGAGAAAGTCGTCGGTCTCGGGCGGACCGTCCTTCTCGCCGGTTTTCTCTGGCGCATCAATGATCCAAAGACGATTTGATGTGCTCGTATAAAGGCGACGTGGGTCCGCCTGCTGCAACTCAGCGAGCAGGGTTTTCATGAATTCATATTTCCCGTGGAGTTCGTTGCCGAGGGAGAAGAGGACGAGCGAGGGATGGTTCCCATAGGCCTCGAAAATCCGCTTAGCCTCATCGCGAATCCATGCCACTCGAGACGCATCGCCCGGCTTGCCGAGGTCGCCGGTCCAGAGCGGCAACTCGGCTTGGAGGTAGATGCCCTCCTCGTCGGCAGCCGTGAAACACGCCTCCGGCGGGCAGTAGGAGTGGAAGCGAAGGTGGTTGAGACCCCATTCCTTCAGGACTTTGAAGATACGCCGCCAACCCTCGACATCCATGGGCGCGTAGCCTGTGAGCGGGAATGTGACGCCCTCGTGCGTGCCTCGCATAAAGATGCGTTGGCCGTCGAGGAGCAGCGAAGGACCATCCGTAGCGATTTTTCGGAAGCCGCAGGAAACTTCCTTCGAGTCGCTACCGGAGGGCGTCTGAAGGGTCAGACTGAGTTTGCAGAGTTTCGGCGCGAACTCACTCCAGCGCGGAAGCTTTTTGTTTTTAAAATCCAAGAAAACGGAGCCACCCTTGGCATCCCACTGCACCGGGGCACTGAACGCCTCGTCGATTCCAGGACCAGTGAGTTTGCCCACTAGAGTGCCCTCCCCTTTTTGATCTGTGGCATTCGAAATCCGCACCTCAGCACCGGCATTGGCGGGATCCAGCTCAACGCGAACCGTATCGATCCCAACCAACGGGATAGCTCGAAGTTCGATCTTTCCAACGATGCCATTCCAAATCGACTGCGTATCCTCGATGTAGGCGTGCGAGCGCCCGATATCGAATTGCTGGCGATTGTCCACGCGGATGACGAGTTCATGGCGACCAGGGGCAATGGATCCCAGGTTAAAAACATGCGGAGCACTAAGTGAATTTTGTTTTCCAACGAGCCGACCATCAATCCAAACCTGACTTTCCCATATCACACGCTCCAGAAAGAGCGTAATCCGGCGGCCTTTCCACTCTTCGGGTATCTCAATAGTTCGCCGATACCACGCTGGTCCAATAAAAGAATATTTTCTGTGCAAGCGCGCCAACCCCTCTTTGCTAACAGTCGGTTGAAAGGAAAGCGGCGTCCCCTGACCGGCTTGATCCGTGGTTCCGGGAAGTATCAGCGATTGCTGAAACTGGGTATCGGGTGAAATCCAATTTTGACTCAGCCCCACTATCTTGGGGTCAAGACAGACCTGCCACTGACCTGCAAGCGAGCGGGTGGAATCGGAGCCCCACAAGATCCCGGTTGAAACCAGAAAGGCCACGGAGATAAATCTGAATTTTTGAAACATAAAATAGAGGGGTTCTCCGCTTTGCTGAGATTATAATTCAGGAATGCGTCATCGTATTTATCACGATATTAAACATCGTTAAAGACCTTTTAAGTTGTTGTTTCATTTTATTTCTGCAATGTGCATTTGTTATGAAGAGCCCCTTTCTTATCCTAACCTTGATACTCGTGGCTTCCATAATGAAAATCGACGGAAGCGATGCCTTGAACGTCAAATCATTCATCAAACAAGGAAAAATGATGTTCGGAGACACCTCTCAAGGTGGTGCGCCTTTTGCCAAAGACCCTTCCGTGGTTAAATTCAAAGGCCAATATTTTCTCTACTACTCTGTACCGACTCGAGGGGGCATGCAGGGATGGCGAATCGGCATCGCGACAAGCCAAGACCTCATTAATTGGAAAAAAATCACCACAATGAAACCCGCCCACCCGAGTGAAAAAAACGGGTTCTGCGCCCCAGGTGCCATCGTTCTTAAGGGTAAAGTTCACTTGTTCTACCAAACCTATGGGAATCGTGAGCAGGACGCGATTTGCCATGCTTGGTCGGATGACGGCATCCACTTTACACGCGAGCCAACAAACCCGATCTTTCGTCCCCATGGGAAGTGGACATGCGGTAGAGCGATTGACGCCGAGGTCATTCCCGACAACGAGCGACTCCTACTCTACTTTGCCAGTCGCGACCCGTCCTATAAAATTCAACTCATTGGCGTTGCTTCGGCCCCGTTGAATTCGGACCTTTCGCGCTCGCAATGGACACAGCTTGTTGACCGCCCGATTTTGACTCCAGATCTCTCTTGGGAGAAGGATTGCATCGAGGCCCCCACCCTCCTTTGGAGAAACAAGAAACTCTTCATGTTTTATGCCGGGGCCTACAACAATGAACCTCAGCAAATAGGCTGCGCAGTGAGTGCCGACGGGGTCCGTTGGAAACGGATTTTCAAAAAACCGCTTCTCGCGAATGGAAAAACCGGATCATGGAATGAAAGCGAATCCGGACATCCCGGTGCATTTCAAGACACCGATGGAAAAACCTATCTTTTCTATCAGGGCAACGCCGATAAAGGGAAATCTTGGTATCTCTCCAAAGTCTCGATCGGCTGGAAAAACGATCGCCCTTTTGTGGAGGAGTAGCGCACGGATTGATACGATTGATTTCCTCCAAAGACACAATGGCAACCCCTCAATTCACCTATGCTTAAAATCCTCTTCGCCCTCGCCCTCACATCTCTTGCCGCGCTCGCAAATCCCACGCCGATCGATCCCAGTGTTTTCAAAAGATCCATCCGCGTCGCGTGCGTTGGCGACAGCATCACCCAAGGGGCGAAGTTGCCGCAAGGAATGAGCTATCCAGAGCAACTCCAAAAAATGCTCGGCTCACCTTGGATAGTGAAGAACTTCGGCAAGAGCGGGCGCACGCTCCTGAAGCAAGGCGACCATCCTTACTCGAACGAGTCTATCTACCAAGACGCCCTCCAATTCGCGCCGGATGCTGTGATTATCAAACTCGGCACGAACGACACGAAGCCGCAAAACTGGAAACACATTTCTGATTTCAAGAAGGATTACCGCGCATTGGTGGAGTCATTCCGGTCACTCCCAGGAAAGCCCCACATTTACATTTGCACGCCATGCCCCGTCATGGGCGCGGGCTCATTTGATATCACCAACGCTGGCGTCGCAGAGGAAGTCGGCTGGGTCAAAGAACTCGCCGCTGAACTCCATGTTGGACTCGTTGACATGAATGCCGCCTTCACAGGCAAATCCGAGTTACTCCCCGACAAAGTCCATCCGAACGCGGAGGGCGCCACCCTTTTGGCTGGCACGGTTTATTTCGCGCTCACTGGAAAAGTGCCTCCAGTCGATGAAAAAAACGATCGCCTGGCGTGGTGGCGCGAGGCCCGCTTTGGTATGTTCATCCACTGGGGCGTCTACTCCGCGCTGTCTGGCGAATGGAGGGGGCATAAGGTCGAGGGCTACGCCGAACATATCCAGCGTATCGCCAAAATTAAACGTGATACTTACCTCGAAGAGGTCGTGAAGCCGTTCAATCCGTCATCCTTCAATGCCGACGAGTGGGTCCGGGCCGCGAAGGAAACCGGCATGGGCTACATCATCATCACCGCCATGCACCATGACGGAGTGGCGATGTTCGATTCCAAGGCGGATGACTACAATGTGGTCAAGAGCAGCTCCTTTGGCCGCGACCCCTTGCGTGAACTCAAAACCGCCTGCGATAAGCACGCCATCAAGCTCGGAGTCTATTACTCCCACGCCATCGATTGGTCGCTCTCTGGGGATCCACGTTTCCCCGAACCCAACGGCTCCGAACGCCGCAAAGCCTGTGTCGATAGAAAAGCCCTGCCGCAAATGCTGGAACTCATCCGCAACTACCAACCCGCGATCCTGTGGGGCGACACGCCGCACCAAAATCCACAAGAACTGAACCTCCAAATCCTTGCCGCACTTCGCAAAGAAGATCCGAAGCTCATCCTCAACGGCCGCATCGCAGGGTCGGCCTACGGCGATTACCACACCACGACCGACCGCCCCGCCGAATTTGGACCCATGACTGCGCCAGAAGAAACGGATTGGGAAGGCATCCCTACCACCAACGGATCCTACGGCTACCACGCCCACGACAAATCCCACAAACCGCCCGCACACTTCATCCAACTCCTCGCCAAAGCGGCCGCCCGTGGAGGAAATCTCCTGCTGAACATCGGACCGAAAGGCGACGGCACCTTCGCCGCCGAAGACCGCGAAATCCTCGACGCCATTGCGAAATGGTGGAAGGTGAATGGCGACTCCATCAGCGCCACCGAACGCACCCCGCTCGCGCCACAAAGCTGGGGCGAATCCACCCTCAAAGGAAACGATCTCTATCTTCATGTCTTCGATTGGCCAAAGGATGGCAAACTGCTCGTCGGGGGGCTGAACTCCGAAATCGCCCAAGCCGCACTCCTCGCCGATCCGAAGACCCAGCTCGTCTTTGAACGAATCGGCCCCGACCTTCAAATCACTCTTCCAAACGATCCTCCAGATTCTGCAAACAACGTGATTTTGCTGAATTGCAAGGCCCGCCCGAAAGGCAATCCCACGCAACTTCTACAAACGAACACCAACAACAAACTCAGCGTCTTCACCGCTGAGCTTCTCGGCCCAGTGGACCGAAAAGGCTGGAGCCTCGGCAAAGGCACTTCGATCACCTCCCATGCGAAAGGCTGGAAAAGCAAAGACTGCTCCGTGCTTTGGAAAACCCGTCTCACCCAACCCGCCACCTTCCAAGCCACGCTCCACTACGACGCCCCCGAAGCCGACAAAACCAAGATCGAAACCGACGGCGGTGCCATCACCGCCAAGGGCCAACAAACCTACGGCGGCTCGTTCAGCTTGTTGATCGGAAACCAGACACTCAAAGGCACAGTGTCCCAAGCAGGCATGAATGTCGCCCTCGACCTCGGCCGCATCAGCCTCGAACCCGGCAAGCATGACATTTCTATCAAAGCCGACGAAATCACGGGCAAGGAACTCATGCTCTTCAAAAGCCTCACGCTCACGCCGCTCCCATGAAACCATCCCGCTTCCCATTTTTGAAAAGCGCACTGTTCGCAGGCTCGTACCTGCTCGTCGCATCCGCCGGACTCCACGCGGCTCCCGTTAAGGAAAAGCCGAACATTATTTTCATCCTCGCCGACGATCTCGGGTGGGCAGACCTCGGCTGCTACGGCAGCACATTTTACGAAACACCAAACCTCGACCGCTTGGCGAAGGAAGGAATGCGCTTCACGAATGCCTACGCCGCAGCTCCGGTTTGTTCCCCCACCCGCGCGAGCATCCTGACTGGCAAATCCCCAGCCCGATTAGGAATCACGGATTGGTTGCCAGGCCGCAAAGACCAACCATCCCAGAAACTCCAGCGCCCAGCGATTCAGCCTTTCCTGCCGCTCGATGAAATCACGCTTGCCGAAGCCTTGAAAGCCGGCAGCTACAAAACAGCTTTCTTTGGAAAATGGCACCTCGGCGACGCTCCCGAGCATTGGCCCGAGCACCAGGGTTTCGACCTCAACCTCGGCGGTTGCGGCAAGGGCACTCCTCCGTCCTACTTCAGCCCCTATAAACTTCCGAACCTGCCCGACGGGCCGGACGGCGAATACCTCACCGACCGCCTCACCAGCGAGGCGATCCGCTTCATCGAGCAGAATCGTGACAAGCCTTTCCTCGTCTACCTATCGCACTACGCCGTCCACACCCCACTGCAACCCAAAACCGCTTTGTTGAAGAAATACAAAGACAAGGCGGCCAAACTCCCCATTGGCGAATCCCCTGAATTCCTCGACGTCAACGGCCGCCCCGTGAGGCAGGTTCAAAACAACCCCGCCTACGCCGCAATGGTCGAGAACCTCGATGAAAATGTCGGCCGCATCCTCGACAAACTCACCGAGCTGAAACTCGACGAAAACACCATCGTCATTTTCACCTCCGACAATGGCGGACTCTCTACCGCCGAGGGCTCGCCCACCTCCAACCTGCCCCTCCGCGCCGGCAAAGGCTGGCCCTACGAAGGCGGCGTGCGCGAACCTCTTCTGATCAAATGGCCCGGCACCACCCGCCCCGGCAGCGTTTGCACCAAGCCGGTGGCGTCCCCGGATTTTTTTCCCACCCTCCTCGCCATGGCCGGCCTGCCCCCGCTCCCGCAGCAACACCTCGATGGCACCAGCCTCCTGCCCGAACTCCAAGGCGCGGATTCGCCCGAGCGCCCGATTTTCTGGCACTACCCGCACTACAGCAACCAAGGTGGATCGCCCTACGGAGCCGTGCGCGCGGAGGGTTTCAAACTCATCGAGTGGTATGAGGACAATCGCGTAGAACTCTTCGACCTCCGAAACGACCTCGCGGAAAAACACAACCTCGCCAACGAAAAGCCGGAAAAATCGACCGCACTCGTAGCCCAGTTGCACGATTGGCGTAAAAGCGTCAATGCGCAGATGCCCACCGACAATCCACTCAAGGCCAAGATGGGTCTGCCTCTCCGGGACGGCGGTTTCCGGCGCGAGGGATTCCACCTCTGGGACCCCTCGATCATCAAAGTCGGTGACAGCTACCACATGTTCGCCTCCTGCTGGCCGAGTGAAAATTTCCACGCTTGGAAATCCAGCTACATCGTCCGCGCCACATCAAAAAACCTCCTCGGTCCCTACTCCTTCGGCGGCGAGGTCTTTCGCCCTCGACCGGGGGATTTTTTCGACTCCGATGGTTGCCACAACCCGAAAATCGCCTTCCACGGCGGGAAATATTACCTCTACCACCTCGGCATCCCCGCTTGGAAAAGCGGCGTGGCTGTCAGCGACTCGGTTGAGGGCCCCTGGGAACGCCGCAAGGACTGGTGCATCCCCGCGAACAACCCGGGGCTTTGGATCCACAAGGACGGCTCCGTTTACGGCGTGGGCAAAGTGAAAGTAGAGAACCCCAAATTTCCCGGCAGCAAGGAATTCGACGAACTCCTGCACCACATCCACGCCTTCCGCGCCGACTCCATTTTCGGCCCATACACGATGCTGCACAAAGGCAGCGAAAACGCCCTACCCGCCGGTTTCCAAAACGAGGACCCCTGCCTCTGGCATGACGGCGAGCGCTACCACATGCTCCTCACCGACCTCCACGGCTTCGCCACCGGGTTCCACAAAAGCTTCGCCTACTACACCTCCAAGGACGGCCTCTCCTACGAATTGGTTTCAAAAGACCCACTCTTCACCAACCAAATCCCCATCCGCTTCGCCGACGGCAGCGAGGAAAAATTTCTCCGTATCGAGCGCCCGAATGTCGTCCTCGACGAACAAGGCGCCGTCATCGCCGTGCTCGCTGCCTGCACACCCGAAAACCAAAAAGACGGCTCCCGCATCCTCGTCTTCCCGGTGGACAAGTTCGCCCCAGAACCATCAACCCCTAGCGCGCCATAGTGGTTCAAGGCAACTTGAGGATCTGCCCCCCCGCAGAGAGAAGATATTGGAGTTCGTTGACAGCCACATTGTGGACTGGGCCGCCCGACTTCGCTGCCATGGCGGCAGCGGTTCCCGCGGCTTGGCCGGCGATCATAAATTGCGGCTCCATGCGGAACGACGCAAAGGCGATGGTCGAGGCGCTGATGCAGACGGGCACGAGCAGATTTTGGCACTCGCCGAACTTCGGTAACAGGGCGCGGTAGGGAATGTCCCACGGCTCGACGGGCTGGCTGATGTAGCCTTCCATGTAAACTTGATCATCGGCTTTGGGAAAAAAGAAGGTCCGCATCGAGACCCACTGCACCTCGCGAATGTCGATATTGTAACCAGCAATGCCGATAGAGTCATTCTTACGGCGGTCAGTCATGAGGTCGTGCTGAGTGAGAATGTATTCACCCTTCATCTTGCGGCCTTCTCGAATGTAGAGCTGGTGGGGCCAGCCGCCCGTGTCGCTGAACTCGTCTTTGCATAGACCCCACTCTGCATATTTTTTGCGAATACTTTCGGGAACCGATGGATCCTTTTGAACGAAATAAACAAGACCTTGAGCCCAATTGAGGTGTTGGTTCCAAATTTCTTTGCGGCGCTCCGATGATCCATCGGGATAATCTTGGTTCGCTCCAAGGAGATTCAGCGAAATGGGGGCTCCAGCGTTCACATCGGATTTGCCGTTGGGCATGGGCTTGATGCCAAGAATGCCGTTCACCTTGTCGCCGCCGACCTCGAAGCACCGGCGCAAAAGCTCGTAGCGGGAGGGATCGTATCCCTCGGGTTTTCCAATCGGGATGCGATTCGCTTCCACATTCGTGAGGCAGAGGCGGAAATTGTAAGATTGGATTTTTCCATCGCCAGCACCCGTGGGCGCGAGCTCCTCCTCGGCGGTGATGTGAGGGAGGAGCTTGCCGTCCTTCCACGGGGAGATGGGGAAATTGACCTGGTGGTTGCTGCGCAGAAGGTCGCGACGACCGGCGAGGGATTCACCGTAGGTGTCGCGGCCTTCACGGCCGACTTTGTAGGAGACGCCGGCGGCTTTCATGAGATCGCCCTCGTAGGTCGCATCGATAAAAACCTTCGCGGAGTATTCGTGACCGTCGGCGGTTTTCAGCGAGCGGATACGGCCGTCGGTTTCATCGATCGAAGCAAGCGCTTGGCCGAACTTCACTGGCACTTTTTGTTCGGCGAGCATCTCCTTGAGTATCTTCTCGGCGACATGCGGCTCGAACATCCAGGCGACTTCTTGACCGTAGTGCTTCCCCGCGCGGCGGAAAAATTCCAACGCAAGGCCGCCGATGACATTTTCCTGGCGGTCCATGTCGGTGCGTCCGAGGCCGCCGGAGAGCATTCCGCCAACATGGTTGCGCGGCTCGAGGAGCACAACGCTGGCGCCCTGTTGAGCGGCGGCAATCGCGGCCATGGTTCCGCCCGCCGTGGCTCCGTAGACCACGACATCCACAGAATCAGCCCTGCAGCGCGGGTCAATTCCAACAAGAACGATTCCAAAAAAAATAAGGAGCTTCATGGTTTATAGAGGAATGATATCAAATGGGACGTTCCGGATATTACTCCGGAACGCCCTATGGAGATTCTCGAAATGTTGGCAGTTTAAAAACTAGAAGAATCAAACGAAAAACGGACTGGAGGGAATATAAACATGCTTCCGATTAGGGCTTTTTCGGATTCACTATGCTGAAGAAAGTCGCCGCAGCCCCATCGGTCGTACTGATTTCTTTTTCATAATTCTGACCGACAACTATCTGACTGAAGTAATTGTCGTTACCAGAGGAGTTGCCGGCCAAAATCCCATCTAAACGATTTTTGCGGCAAATATTATTGAAGAAGAAGTTTGCGTTGGCGGTCTTGTCTGCAGCGCGACCACCGACACTGGTTCCTCTTCTATTGCCATTGCATTCGTTGGCTGAGATCACATTCGGACCAGTATTTTTTTTCACTTCCTCGTTCCAGACGTGAATACCAGCCTGGATGTTTCCATTGAGTGAATTTCCAAAGGCGATGTTATTTTGAATCCCCTCCTCGATAAATATGCCATGGCGTCGGTTGGCGGAGCACGTATTGAAGAGAGCCGTTCCATCAATGCAACCCGCATCCAGATCAATACCGTCCATATTGTTTGCATTGCACACGTTGGCTATCGAATGAACGCGCGTGCACACATGCGCCCAGATGCCACGCCCTCCGTTGGCATAGACGTTACATCCATAAATGAAGAGCGGATCCTTCGAACGGGTCTTGGTATTGATGCCGTCGCGGGCTCCGGAGGCCATGCTGACGCTATCGATCACGGCCACACTGCCAGTCTTGGCATTGATGGGGAAGAAGGCTTGGCGAGCCGCATCTAATCTGCCCCCTGAGATAGAAACATAGCCGGTCTTAGGAAGAAGAATGAGCTGGGAATGCTCCGCCTCACGCTCCCAAGCAGGCTCGAGAGGAGCTCCAAGTTCAGCGAGGATGCGCCCCTCGATGATGAGACAAGTGTTCGGAGGAAGCACCAAACCAACTGGGTTTCGAGAAACAAATTCCCCCTCCAACTTAAGCACAAGAACATCGTTGGGATGTTCGCTTCGTGCTAAAATCAAGGCCTCTTGCACCACCGTTAGGTCGACGGCAGGAATTCCGGGCTCTTTTGCTTTGTCCCTGGCCATTTTGCCTCCTGTGATCGTGGGCAAATCGAAGCGCCCCATTCCAGCAACGATTGTTGGTTGTTTATGCGGATTTCCAAAAGTCGGGGGATTGAAAAGTCGCAAGCCGGCCGAAGTGGGATCGACAAGCAGACTCGGATTGGAAATCAGGAACAAGTCTTTGGTTTCGGGAGCCATTGTCACAGAGCCTTGGATATCGTTGCGAAAAATCTGCTGTCCACTTCCCCCAATGAGGACTTGGGCGCCAGGCAATGTGCTGATATTTTCGGTGACCAGATGGCCGGCACTTGTAGAGGTGAGCTCCAGCGCTGAGGAATCGGCAATTTTATTACGCGCAATCACAGCGCGGTCGGAACCACTGCGAATGGCCGCCTTGTTGTCGGAAAACTCGTTCCCGGCAACCACAGCATTCAACGAAGTGATCGCAAGTGCAGTTTCTGAGTTGCTTTTGAAAATATTGTCCAAACATTGAAACCCACCGGTTGCATCAACCACCAAAGCGTTCCCATTTTTGAGAAAAAGACACCGAGTCACACTTGCACCCTGATTCAAAGCCACGGAATCTCGCCCTTTGTAATCCATTCCCGAAAGAGCGCAGTTCTGAATGGCCAATTGGTCGAAATTCATTTTGGAACCATCCGTGACACTGATCCCCGTGACCTGCTTTCCGCGCCCATCCACAAGCGCCAGTCCTAATCCCGACGAAGTCACAGAGACCAATTCGGCATCTTTGATTTCAATGAGACTCGTCGCCTTGCAATCCTCCGCAGCAACGACTCCTGCTACAGGCGAAAGTTTAAGCCACATCCTATCACCAAGACGCAGCGGCGAAGCCCCAATCTCCAAAAGGCCGCTGGCTTCAATCACAAGAAATGCGCTGGGATTTTCGGCCCGCGCTTGATCAATCATTGTTTGAGCCGACTCGACCGGCAATGCATTCGCTTTACCAGCCCCTTTCGGCAACGTGACTATCTCCACCTTATCCTTAGCCCCCATAATCAAGGCAGCATCCGGTGGAGTGAAGAAGCGCTCCGCAGCTGTGACTGTGGTAGCGATTGTTAAAATGCAAAGAGCACTCTTGAGTAACAATGCGGGAGGTTTAGTCATGGTATGAATTTTGATATCGTGGTTTTTTGCCTGAAGGAATCTCACATTCCCAATTTTTTTTGTTTTTGCAATATATTTGTTTATTTATGGTCATTCATGAAATTTGTTGTGTTTTTTGTTGCATTTTAAATCTGAGAGAGAATATTCGAGTCCTATGTTATTACTCAAAAACCTCCTGTTAGTAAGCATTGCCACAACGCTCAGCGTGAACGCTCAATCTCCCGCGAAAACGGCGCCCGCTTCTACGACTGCCGCACCCGCCCTAGGAAATGATATACCCTTGGCAGGATGGATGATTATCGGCGATAAGACAAAAGCCTTCGGACCAAAGGAAGAGGCCGCAACTATCACGTTCACTGGCGCTGGATTTGGCGACAAAGGCAAAAATGGGGCAGTCTATTTTACAAAAACAGAATTAGTCGAGGGATCCACAATCGAACTCAACGCCAAAGTCACCTTTGTCGGCGTTTCTGGGATGGGCAACTTTCGATATGGTATTTTCCAAAAACGCTCAAAAGATCACAGCCGCGGATGGCTTGGCTATTGCGCCTATGCTGGAATTGACAAAAAGTTCCCTAAAGGTGGTCTCTTTGCTAGCGAAGCTGGCAATGATGCCAACTTTGACAGCGCAACCGCCCGCACTCTAGGCGAATCGCTGGGAGCATTTAAAAACATTAAAGATGGCAGCTACAACTTGACCATGGAAATGACACGCTCCGGCGCAGCCATTGCGACAAAGACTTCGCTTTCGCCTGAAGCGGATCCAAGCTCACCAGTTGAAGAATATTCCGTGACGGATAGTACGCCGAGCACATTTACATTCGATGCCTTTGGCTTTTCGACACACCAAGTCCTCTCCGCAGACTCCATTCAATTTAGTAATGTGTCACTTAGGCAGCTAACGAAATAAGACCCATTGATTCGCATGCGAACGGTATCGGTCACCCGATACCGTTTTGCATGTAAGGACCATGTCATTTTTTCGTTTTAAAAATCCATCCCAGTTGGATTTAGTAGTTTGATGAGAGTTCTGCTTACGAGCACATCCTTTCAGGACACACCTGGCCCGCACCACGAACTGCTCGCTGAAAAAGGGTTTGAGATTGTCCGTGAGCGGGGCCCGTTGACTGAATCCCAAATGCTGGAACGGGTTGGAGATTTTGACGCTTTTCTTTGCGGGGATGACGCCATCACGCGCGCTGTGCTTGAGAAGTCGCTCCCCCGTCTCAAGGTCGTTACCAAATACGGCATCGGCTTGGACAAGGTCGATGTCGCCGCTGCAACAGCATTGAAAATACCTGTCACATTCTGCCCTGGCGAACTGGAAGCGAAAGCGGCCAAGCAGAGCGATATCCACGATGGACTGCTTTCACACGCGCCGAAATCGAAGGCTTTACCCACATCAGATCCGAACTTGGCGAACAAGCTTGCAAGCCAGAGGATTTCCGTACTGTCACGATTTAAATTATCATGTCACTCCCGCTTCGCGATCCCGCCACTTGCCAACTACGACCAGATTTCTTTAGACGAGGGCATGAAGGACAGCGATCATGGCGGAGTTCATCGACTGCAATTTCCCGACATGCTCATCATGTAGCGGAAGCGCCTTATTCAATGACTGACAATCTCCAATTCATCCTCAAACGAGAGAATTTAGAATTCCTCTTGGATCTATTTTTAAGGGAAGGCGTCACGGACTCCATTTTGCAGGGTTTCACTGACCTTGATTTACGAGAGTTGGGGGTCAGCAAAATCGGCGAAAGAATGCGGCTGCTTTCAGCCTTCAAAACACAAACCATCGAACCCTTGCAAAACAAGATCAAGGCTCCCCTCCCCAAAACCACACTGATCCATGTCGATGGAGGACTTCTTCCTGAAAATTCTTCAATTTTAGTTAGGAAGATCAACCCCTTCGAAATTTTCAGACACGCCGTGACGTTGGAGAAATGGAAAACCGTTCAACGATGGGCTCTCTCCAATGAGTTTGAAATCGAATTGGGGGCATCAGTTGGGTTTAATTATCCCGTCACGTTGATAAGCTGGTATGATGCGTTGAAGTGGTGCAACGCTCAAAGCCTCATGGAGGGACTCGAGCCCGTTTATCAGGCTCAAGGACAATCCGGAATCTATAAGAGAGGAGATTTCGGATCTGAAAATTCAAACAAAATTTCTTTCAACCCAAAAGCAAGTGGATATCGCCTGCCGACCGAAGGCGAATGGGAATGGGCGGCAAGGGGCGGGTTAAATTCACGATGCTCTATTTACTCGGGCAGTGACCAACTGGACGATGTCGGCTGGTTCAGTGAGAACTCCCAAGGGCGATTGCACCCCGTTGGTGAAAAAAAACCTAACGAACTTGGCCTCTATGATATGAGCGGCAATGTCTGGGAGTGGTGCTGGGATGCAAGCTGCTCGGGACGAAGAATCCGTGGTGGATGTTGGAACTACGATGCCGAGGTTTGCTCCGTCTTTTTCCGTCGAATCTATTTCCCAAATTACCGCTCCAACCGCGTCGGATTTCGACTCGCAAGGAGTTTATAAAACAACCCCGCTCTTCGATCTCGGCCATTTAAGATTCCACGAGCTTGAATTTTCCCATCAACATCCTGACTGCGCAGGCAATGGGCATCGATCCGCATGCCTTTCTGCACACCCGCATCACCGAAGGCGACTTTGTTCACGCCCAAAAATGACCCGAAGGTGGTGGTTGTCGAGTTTTTACGCGCCAAGGTCGAAGATCATTCCGCCATTGAGGCGATTGATGCCTTGGCGAGTCGCTATCAACAGATCGGCAAGAAATTGCACCTTCGCCACCTCAGCCCAGATTGCCTAGAACTACTCACCAAAGCCAAGGACATGGTTGAAGTAAACCCCCATGAAGACCCTCATTACCCTATTGCTGACAGCAAACTTGGATGATAATTGACACATTTTAAAATCCCGGCAAGGGCTTCGTTTATGGCGAGGCCATTGAGATTGGAATACGCAGGGGCGAGTTTGGCTACTTGTTGGTGCGCTGGCTAGCGGAGTTCCATGTAGAAGGGAAACTCTGATGTGAAATTCTGAATTTTTTTCAAAAAAATGTTACGTCAATTGAAAAATCTTGTTTCCATCCGGAATTATTCTCCGTATTGTTTAACAAATTCATTTCTGAAATTTGTCACCCCACCACCCCAACAAATTTTTTGTTTTCCACGTTGTCAGTAAACCCGCAGCAACAAATAAACAAAAAAATGAGCATAAAACCCCGTAGAATAATATCAAAAGCATCCTTATTAGGATTGATGGCGTTGGCGCTTCCTTCTGATGTCTTTGCCGCTTCAAGCGGTGACCTCAAGGCTGATGACCTCGTTGGCGTGTCATTCTGGATGATTTCAATGGCCCTCGTGGCAGCAACTGCGTTTTTCTTCTTAGAAATCCAGCGTGTTTCTGCGAAGTGGAAAACATCGTTGACAGTATCAGGACTCGTGACACTCGTGGCAGCGTCGCACTACTTCTACATGCGCGATGTGTGGGTGAGCACAGGTGATAGTCCCACAGTCTTCCGATACATTGACTGGATTATTACTGTTCCATTGCTGATGGTTGAGTTCTACCTCATCCTTTCAGCGATTACCAAAGTCCCGAGTGGAGTTTTTTGGAGATTGATGATTGGAACGCTCGTGATGCTGGTTGGCGGTTACCTCGGCGAGGCCGGGAAGATCAATGTGTGGCTCGGCTTCATCATTGGAATGCTCGGCTGGTTTTTCATCCTCTGGGAAATCTTCGCTGGCGAAGCCGGTAAAATCAACGCGGCCTCCGCGCCTGCATCAGTTCAAGTGGCTTTCAACCTCATGCGTTGGATCGTGGTGGTGGGCTGGGCCATTTATCCAATCGGATATTTCCTCGGCTACCTCACAGGCGCTTCGCCGAAAGACAGCATGGTTTTGCTGAATGTGACATACAACTTGGCCGATGTGGTGAATAAAATCGCATTCGGCGTGATCATCTGGACGGCTGCAGTCAGCGAAACAGACAAGCAAGCGGCCAAGGCTAGCTAACGCTTCCTTAGTAACTTTCAACCGCTCTGGAGGAGCCTTTTTCTCCAGAGCGTGTCAGTTTGACTTTCGGATTCCGCGTCGAGGCTCTTGCGTCTCCAACAGCCGCAAGAGCCTCTTTCGCAGTTTTGAGTGGTTTTTATGATGACTTCAAACTCGGTTGCTCCAATGGCAGTGCCTGAATCCCCGATGGACTTTTTAGCCGATTTGAATGGATTGATGTTGGGGCTTGTAAGGGGTGATGAGAGCGAGGCGGACAGGGCGTTCGGCCCCATCGCCGCCGCATCCGAGGTTCTCTCCTCGGGCGGTCACCGAGTCAGGGCCCGCTTGGCCTTTCATGCAGGAGTCGCGCTTGGCTTGGATTCCCGCGATGCGATGGCTATTTCTGCCGCTGCCGAGTTATTGCACAACGCCTCTTTGGTCCACGACGACCTTCACGACAGGGAAAAAACCCGCCGAGGACAACCGGCTGTCTGGGCTGCCTGCGGAGACGAGGTGGCTATCTGCACCGGCGATTTACTTTTATCTGCTGCCTATGCAGCCCTATCAGGTCTCAAGAGTTTTCGACTTCTTCCAGAACTTCTGGCCTTGGTCCATCGACGCACGCTGCGGGTGATTTGCGGGCAATGCAGCGAACTTTCCACGCGAGGCCGTCAGATCGACAGTATGGCCTTTTATGAAAAGATGGCTCTCGCAAAGTCCGGTGCCTTGCTGAGTCTCCCGCTGGAGATGGCATTCTTGCTCGCCGACAAAAAAGCGTGGCTCGGCGAGGTTCGGGAAGCTGCCGAGGGCTTCGGCTTGAGCTATCAAATCATGGATGACATTGCGGATGTCGAGAGTGACGCTGCAGGCGACTGCGGTCCCCGGGCCGTGAATGCGATTCTCGTTCTCCAAGCTGCCGGGCATGGAGCAAATTCTCGGTCCGTCGCCCACGAAATGGCTCTGCGACGCCTCGAGAATACGATTGAAATCGCCGAGCGCTTGCCAAATGGATCCGGCCTTTTTTTAAAGGATCTTGCACTAGCACTTTTGCCAAATGTTAAAAAAGACTCGCACTCATGTTTGGCCTCGTCATAGGAGCCGGCTTCGGGGGAATTGCCTCTGCCCTGCGTCTTCGAGCCAAAGGATACCAGGTCACGCTTATTGATCGATGCCCAGCCTTGGGCGGCCGGGGACAAGTTTTTGAAAAAGGGGGATTCCGCCACGACGCCGGCCCGACAGTGATCACCGCCCCGTTTTTATTTGAGGAGCTCTTCGCCCTCTTTGGCGAGCGTTTCTCCGACCATGTGAATCTCGTCCCGCTGAAACCTTGGTATCGCTTTCATTTTTCCGATGGCGATCACTTCGACTACGGAGGCACTTTGGAGGAAACACTCGAGGAGATCGCCCGCATCGAACCGCGTGACTGCGATGGCTATCGAGCTCTACTCGCCCATTCCCAGCGGATTTACGATATCGGTTTTACCAGACTTTCCGCGCAACCGTTTGACGCCTTCCTGACCATGATGCGTCAAGTTCCCGCGCTCATCGGCCTACGAAACTACGAAACCGTTTGGCAAATGGTATCGCGTCATCTCAAGAGCGAAAAGCTTCGGCAAGCGTTCTCCATCCAACCTCTGCTGGTTGGCGGAAATCCTTTCGACACGACGAGTATCTATGGTCTGATCCACTACTTGGAGCGTGCGCACGGCGTGCATTTCGCCATGGGTGGCACGGGAGCCATCACCCAGGCCTTGGGAAGTCTTATGGAGCGGCAGGGAATCGAGATCAAACTCAACACAACCGTTAGCAGGGTTCACATCGAAGACGGAGTCGCGAAGGGGGCGGTTCTTGCCGATGGAGAGGTTCTTCGTGCGGATATAGTCGTAGCGAATGCCGATGCCGCGCATCTCTACAGCCACATGGTTTCACCTGCCGATCAGGCTGTCTCCGCGCGCCTGAAACTCGCCGCTGCCCATTACTCGATGGGGCTTTTCGTTCTCTACTTTGGAACGAAACGAACATATCCCGATGTGGCCCATCACACGATCTGGATGGGCCCCCGCTACAGAGAACTCCTCGAGGACATCTTCCACCACAAGAAACTGGCTAAGGATTTTTCGCTCTACCTGCATAGGCCAACAGCTACGGACTCGTCATTTGCGCCCGCAGGGTGCGATAGTTTCTATGTGCTGTGTCCAGTCCCCAATCTCCAAGCCCGTATCGATTGGGAAGTCGAGGGCCCGCGCCTTCGTGACCGCATCGTTGCGGCACTGGAACGCACCATCCTTCCAGACCTCTCCTCATGCATCACTGAAGATTTTTTTAAAACGCCGGAGGATTTCAAAGGTGATTATCTAAGCGTTCACGGCGCAGGTTTCTCGGTTGCCCCATTGTTCAGGCAATCCGCATGGTTCCGCTTCCACAATCGAGCCGAAGGTATCAAGAACCTCTTCTTGGCGGGTGCCGGAACGCACCCGGGGGCGGGATTGCCAGGTGTCATCTGCTCGGCAAAAGTGCTCGACTCATTAATCCCAAATCCCGCCCATTTGTGAACTCGGGAACGCTTTCTGCCGCTCACCCTGTTTCGGCCAGCGCAGAGGAAACGCTGGCAGTGAATGGTCGAAGTTTTTATTGGGCACGCCATTTTCTTGGAGAGATACATGCCGCTAGAGCGACTCGACTCTATGCCCTCTGCCGCCACCTCGACGACCTTGCGGACGAGTCGTCATCACCCGAATCCGCGCTGGATAATCTTCTCACAACGCGCAATGCCATTCGAACAGGTGTCACCTCGGATCCCACTCTTCGCGACGGACTCGACCTCATGCTCGAGTGTCGAATTCCCCCCGAAATTGTTCTCGAACTTATTGAGGGGCTTCTTTCGGATCTTGATCCTGTTCGGACTGCGGACGAAGCCGCTCTCCTGCGCTACTCCTATCGGGTGGCCGGCACAGTAGGCATCATGATGTGCGGCGTTCTAGATGTTCACGACCCGCTCGCGTACCCCCATGCGATGGACCTCGGCATCGCCATGCAACTGACGAATATCTGCCGCGATATCGCGGAGGACGCCGGCAGGAACCGCCGATATCTTCCTGCGACGATCATTGGCGACAGGGAACCTGCACAATTGCTCCAGCCCGGGGAAAATCTCCGGCCCCTTTTGCGGCGTTCTGTTTCGCGTCTCCTCGACATGGCCGATCGCTACTACGCCAGCGGGGAAAGCGGTATCGCCCACCTTCCACTTCGAGCCCGCATTGGAATCCTAGTTGCAGCCCGCGTTTACCGAGCCATCGGCTCCCGTCTGCGTCGCCGTGACTGCGACGTCTGGAGCGGGCGGGTCGTGGTAGGCTCCCGGCAAAAAGCGCTTGTCACGGCATCCACTCTTCTCCTCGCTCCCTTGCAGCGGTTTTTCTGGCGACCCTCCTCCAAACACGATTACAAACTGCATGAGGCCTTGATAGGCATGCCTGGAACGATCACCAAAACATGACGCCTCCTTTCGAGATTATCATTATCGGAGGCGGGTGCGCTGGTCTCAGTCTCGCCATGAGGCTCTCCAGCCTGCCTGAGGAAAAAAAAGTCCTCATCGTGGAATCCCGCTCCGAATACCGCAATGATCGGACCTGGTGCTTTTGGGGAACTGACTCCGCACAACTCCGCCACTTGGTCTCGCACCGCTGGGAGTCTATTTTGCTGCAATCCCAAGATCGCAAAGTGAAGGTCGACTGCAGCACTGCACCTTACGAGATGATCGCCGCCGAGACCTTTTACGCGGCCGCACTCCAGAAAATCTCGCAAAATCCCGGCATCGAACTTGCCACTGGCACGGCGGTCAACTCCGAGCCATGGAGAGATGGCGACCTCTGGCGGTTCGAAACAAGCACTGGCCAGCATGCAGGAAGGTTTCTCATCGATACACGCCCGAGCCTCCCGATTCAGACTGGCGAGGCGGTACTCTGGCAGTCTTTTATAGGGCAGGAAATCGAATGTGATGAGCCTGCATTTGACCCAACATCTGCAACCCTCATGAAATTCCTACCAGTTGAGAATGGGCTTATTCCGTTTGTCTATGTGCTGCCGTTTTCCCCGAAACGAGCCCTTGTTGAGTTCACTGTTTTCTCACCGACCCCTCTGGGCGCCGCTGAACTTTCCCAAGGGCTTGAACTTGGTATCACCGCCGAGGTCGGGGCAGCCAGATATGCGGTGAGAAGGACGGAACACGGCATCCTTCCAATGGGCCTGACAAAGCCCGCCCCGAGGGCACAATCTTCCTCAGTGCGCGTGGGAGTCGCCTCAGGCGGGGCAAGACCTTCCTCAGGCTTTGCTTTTCAAAGAATCCAGCGATGGGCCCAGACTTGTGCCGAGGCCCTATTGGCTGGCGAGGCTCCTGTGGCCCATGCTCCCGATTCTTGGAGTCTCGCCGCCATGGACCATTTATTCCTCCGAGTTCTCCGTGCGCGGCCCGAGAACTCAGCGGATTTGTATCTCTCGCTTTTCGGAATCCCAAACCCACACCGCCTCATCCGCTTCATGAGCGACCAAGCCACCCCGGCCGATTGTGCATCCGTCGCTTTCTCCCTCCCCACATGGCCCTTTTTGGCGGAAATCCCCAATTTCATTTCGCGACGCAAATACAAAATCGCGGGAGGCCGGAGCGTATGAGCATACTGCGCCTGCAGGGCATGGTCTTTTGCGGTGCAGCAATCCTGCTCGCCGCCGCAGCGGCAACGCTCGGTCCACTTGGCTCGCAAATCGAATTGATCGTCATTGCTTCCCTCATTCTTGTTCTAGGAGTCCCCCACGGCGCCCTCGACACCATTTTCGCCCGCCAAATTTATGGTATCCAGAACCTGCGTGGTTGGATCCTCTTCAGCGCTATATACCTTTTTCTCTCGGCGTTTGTTGTAGGGATATGGCTTCTACAACCCGCTATTTTCCTACTCACCTTCCTTTTTATCTCGGCCTTCCACTTTTCCGGTGACCCAGCGGCAGGAACGCCCTGGCCCGCACGGGCTCTCTACGGAGGCGCCGTCGTCGTCCTTCCCGCCGCACTGCACGCCGTCGAAACGACACGCCTCTTTTCACTGCTCGCCGGCGAAAGTGCAGCCGATCTCGCCATGCCGTGGCTCGTCCTGCTTTCGTGGCCTTGGCTCGCCGGATTGATATTGGCCGCGATTCAAAGGCTGCGAACGGATTGGCTCACAGCCTTGGAGCTCTTTTCCGTGGGCATTCTCTCGGTGGTCGCCCCGCCACTTTTATCTTTCACCCTTTTCTTTTGCACCATGCACAGTGCCCGGCACATTCTCCGAACGATCGACTATTCCGCAAAGTCCTCCCGCTTCTTCATTCTCGGCACAGCCCTTTTACCCATGTTCGGTGTGCTGACCGTCTCCTTGGTCGCTTGGTATTTTCTGCGAACCACGCCGATCGACGCACGTATCATTCAGATCGTCTTTGTCGGATTGGCCGCTCTCACCGTACCCCATATGGCGCTTGTAGAACGCGTCCGCCTCTCGGGATGGGGCAAACCGAAAAAAAACGGTCTTTCCTAGATTAAAGCCATTGCTGTATCGGAAGTTCGTAATCGAAGAGGCTCTCACGGCGGCGGCGTTGGAGCACTACGCCGGCATGATGCGGGGCAAACTGCTGGCTTTGCTTTCGAGCGAGTTGGGCTTTAGCGTCGTCTGTTCTGCAGATTTGTCACAAAAACTGATCCCAATTTGACTCTTGCCCGAGCAGCGGGTTGCAACGGACGGATGGTCTTTTTTTTGGGGAGGCACCCACAACCATGCTTCGGGGGCGGCAACTCCGCACCTCAACCCATTGTCTCATCATGCGTCTGGGAATTAAGGAAATCGGGCTACCTTCGACTTGCTTTTGTGATGACAGGAATTTGAGATTTCGTATTCCGGTTGTCGCGTGCTGAATAAGCCCAATGCCCCAACCGGCCCATATACCTGAGCGGTAATGTCTGGGAGTGGTGCTGGGATGCAAGCTGCTCGGGACGAAGAATCCGTGGTGGATGTTGGAACTACGATACCGAGGTTTCCTCCGTCTTTTTCCGTCGAATCCATTTCCCCAATTACCGCTCCAACCGCACCGAATTTCGACTCGCACGGAGTTTGTAATATCGTCTACGCAAATTGTGCACGTGATCGAAAAACTCTATGCAAAAATCCAACTATAAAATGGAGGGCTGGGCGTGAAAGTTGCGACGAGGGCTCTGTTTGTAGCTCGACATATCACCCTCACGCGTGTCTAAATTACAAGTATGTCTAATACTCCCCCCATCAATCCAACCAAAACCTTGCCCAGCGTTCCTGACTGGAACCTGATCGCACGCGATGCCGATTTTCAAGCCCTGATCAGGCGTAAAGTCAAACTCATCGTCCCGGCAACACTCTTCTTTATTGTTTATTATTTCGCTCTCCCAATCGGTGTCGGTTGGTTTCCGGATTTCATGAAACAAAAAGTGATTGGAGATGTGAATATCGCCTACCTTTTTGCCCTTTCTCAATTCGGGATGGCTTGGATTCTGGCTTTGGTTTACGTGATCGCAGCCTCGGGTTGGGATCGCGCCCAACGCGCACTGCTAGCCAAATTCGGTTTTACCTCGGAGGACTAATATGAATTCTCTATTATCTACGGCCGTTGCAACAGCAACCGGAACGGACCATACCGCTCTTTGGATGTTCCTGGTTTTTGTGGCGGCGACACTTGTCATCACCTATTTCAGTGCGCGACGTTCCAGCGGGGCCAGCGCGTACTTTGCCGCAGGTCGCCGAATCACAGGGTGGCAGAACGGTCTAGCTGTTGCAGGAGATTATATGAGTGCTGCGAGTTTTCTCGGCATTGCTGGTATGATCGCCATGAACGGCTATGACGGATTCCTCTACTCCGTGGGATTCCTCGTTGCCTACCTGACCGTTCTCTTCATTGTTGCAGAACCTCTTCGAAATGCGGGGAAATACACCATGGCCGACGTTTTGGCTTATCGCCTCAGCCCCCGCCCTGTTCGGGCTGCAGCCTCGGTGAGCACATTAACCGTTTCGATTTTTTACATGATTGCTCAGATGGTGGGAGCAGGATTGCTAGTGCGGCAATTGATACCCGGGGTAAGCTATGAGGTTGCCGTGGTCGGTGTGGGAGTACTCATGGTGGTTTATGTCGTATTCGGTGGAATGCTTGCCACGACATGGGTGCAAATCATCAAGGCTGTCCTTTTAATGTCGGGCAGCATATTCCTCACAGTTCTAGTTCTTCGTGAGTACCAGTTTGACATTTGGAAATTCTTTTCCTCCCTCTCGGCGATTTCTTCAACGGATGCGAATGGACAAATAATCGTGCGCGATTTCCTGACCCCCGGACTGATCTTTAAGAACCCTTGGGATCAGATTTCGCTCGGCATGGCCCTCCTCTTTGGTACAGCCGGCCTTCCTCACATCTTGATCAGATTCTATACTGTGCCTGATGCCAAGACCGCCCGCTCGAGCGTCGTTTGGGCCATGGTCATCATCGGCCTATTTTACATTATGACGACATTCTTCGGCTTCGGGGCGGCAAGCCTCTTGGGTCCGGATTATGTCCAAGCCCACGGGGGAACAAACATGGCGGCTCCGGAATTGGCCCGCAGGCTGGGTGGCGAGATCTTCTTCGCCTTTATCAGTGCGGTGGCTTTTGCAACGATATTAGCCGTTGTCGCCGGCCTCACCATCAGCGCCAGCACCAGCTTTGCTCATGATTTTTTCACAAATGTGATTCATCACGGCAAGGAGCACAAACCCGGTGAAGAAGTCCGCGTGGCGCGCATCACAGCGTTTGTTGTGGGAGCTGCTGCCATTGTTATAGCTATCATTCTTGGGCCTAGCGTGAATGTGGCTTTCCTTGTCGGTCTTGCCTTTGCTGTGGCTGCGAGCGCCAATTTGCCTGTTCTTCTCTTCTCGATATTTTGGAAGCGCTTCAACACCGCAGGTGCCGTTACCGGACTCTATGCCGGCCTGACATCGAGCATCATACTCATCCTACTGAGCCCTGACTTGATGAAGGAAAATGCTCTTTTCCCACTCAAAAATCCGGCATTGGTCAGCATACCTATTGGATTCATCGCTGCTATACTTGGGACTTTGCTATCCAAGAACACCGGCTCGGACGATAAGTTCACCGAACTTCAGGTCCGTGCAAACACCGGGTTAGGCTCGGAAAAAGCCACGGAACACTGACCAGCCCGCTCGTAACAAAATAATTGGCGAAGGGCTTAAGTCCCTTCGCTTTTTTGTTGAAGATCAGCTTTGGACCTTCTTTCAATTGGAGTCGAGGCAGAGAGAACTTATTAGCCCTTGTTTCAAACCAATCTGACCGCCAGCATGCATGACATGGAAAGTCATGAATGGTCGGAAAACACGGAAGCGGGAAAAGTCTACTACCGCGCAAACCATCTGGGCCAACGCTGGACCATCATGACGACAATGGAGAAAAGGGATCCGACCTGGACGGACCTCAAGCCGGTACCCCTCCCTATCTGGAGAGAGTTGAGAGACATCGTCTGGAAAAAATACCAACGCAAACGCTGCCCTTGGGATCGCGTTTTGGAGCTAGACAAGATTATCGGCGATTAAAGGAACCCACAGGGAAGGTGGTGCTTCGCGGATCCCAGATCAACCGCTCGCAGACATATTCCTAATTTATTGAACGGAAGAGTTTTGTGAAGAAAAAGAGGAAGCAAACCGCTATAATGACGAGGATGGTGAGGATCTGAAAAGCTGTGGCAATCCAGTCGAGCTCCGTCTTTCCCTTTAAAACAGGAATGGCTTTTTTGCACTTGGGCGATGACTCTTCCTGTATGGCTTTTTCTAAGGCAAAACTGAGATGCTCAATCAACTCCGGATAGGAGACATATCGCTTCCCTGGAAGCTTTGCCATCATGCGGTTGATGACATAGGCCGTCTCGTTGGAAACAGAGGGGGCAAAACTTTGGAGACTCACAGGTCGGCTCTTGAGCTGCTTGAGTGCGACGAGCGAGGGGCTTTTGGCATCGTAGGGCGGGCGACCAGCGAGGGCGTGGAAGAGGGTTCCGCCCAGACTGTAGATGTCACTCCGAAAATCCTCGGGCTTTTCGTCCAGCTTCTCAGGGGCAATGTAGTAAGGTGTGCCCCAGATTTCGTCGCAGGAAACCGGCGAGTCGTTCATCGCCGTGGCGAGACCAAAATCCACTAACTTGAATGTCTCAGCGTCCGCGCACAAAATATTGCCCGGCTTGATGTCGCGATGGATGAGGCCTTTTGCAAGCGCGGCATCGAGTCCTTGCGCGATCTGGATACCAATCTTCAAGACCATCACCTCCGAGAGTGTTTGGCTTTCTTGTATGAGATCGTCTAGCGATCCCCCGCTGATCAACTCCATCGCGAGGTAGAATTGCCCTTGGGCCTGACCAAAATCAAAAACCTTCACCACATGCGGATGGTTGATGAGAGCAGTCGCACGCGCTTCCTTGGCGAGGTTCTCGCATTCCACAGGATTGTCTTGAAGCGAGATTTTAAGGGCTTTGAGGGCGACCGGACGATCCAGATTGATATCGACGGCGGAGTAGACTGTGCCCATGCCACCTTGACCGAGAAGCGAGAGAACACGGAAGTGATTGAAGATCGCTCGAGCTTTGAAGGAATGCCCACACTCCGGACAACACACATCCGTGCAGGGAGGGATGCCTGTCATATTGATAGTGGACTGGCAGGCAGGACAGTCTTCCATCACAAGATCGGCTAATGGCAAATCATCGGATAACACAATTAAGGGAGGCAGCAAATTTGGGAGAAGTATTTACCCAGAGCTTAGTGCCGAGTATGAATACAACACGGTTTTTAATCTGTATGCGCCAGTCTGTGCAACTCAAATCAATTTATGGATACAATAGTCAATTTTACAGTTGGAATCGAGGATGCCAACGAGCGACTCGATCGCTTTCTTGGTCGCATGTGCGCCGATTTTTCGCGCGTTCGCTTACAGGAATTCATTCGTGAAAAGCATGTTTTAGTTAACGACGCGGCCGCCAAACCTTCGCAACCCCTGCGTGCCGGCGATGAGGTGACCCTTACCCCCCCAACAACCGTGGAGCCATCACCACTTATGGCTCAAGATATCGCGCTCGATATCCTCTTCGAAGACGAGTCGATTCTTGTCATCAATAAACCACCGGGCTTGGTCGTGCACCCTGGAGCAGGTAACCACGAGGGAACTGTCGCCAATGCCGTTTTACACCATTGTGAAGGCATCGCTGTGGTTGGCGGGGTCGAGCGCCCGGGGATCGTTCACCGACTCGATAAGGAAACATCGGGTTGTCTCGTTGTGGCCAAGACCGAAAAGGCCCACCGACTCATCGCTGCCGAGTTCGCCTCGCGGGGAGTCGAGAAAGCCTATCTTGCACTTGTAGATGGGACACCTCGAATGCCACACGGCAAGATCGATGCCGCCATCGGACGACACAAGACTCACCGCCAAAAAATGGCCGTCGATGAACGTGGTCGCGATGCGCTCACACACTACCGCGTCCTCGCCTCGAAAGAAAGCAAGTCCCTTGTCGAATGCCGTCCGCGCACAGGACGCACCCACCAAATCCGAGTCCATCTGAAACATCTCGGCCAACCCGTCACCGGAGATCCTGTCTATGGACGTCGCGGATCCCATGAGCGCCACTTCCTGCATGCTTGGAAGCTCACTCTCACTCACCCCGAGAGCGGAGAGAGGGTCTCGTTCACGGCTCCAGTCGCCGAGGATTTTCCAGCTTGGGCAAAAGAAGCCGCCTTGAATTTTGATGCCACTCTGACAAAAAAACAGGCGTCACAGAATGCGACAGACGACCATGATTAATCGATTAGAAAAACGGCTTGGGTCCTACGCGATTCAAGGGGTAATCCGATATGTCGTAGCGATGAACGCGCTCGTCTTCATCCTGCTCACGATCAACCCCGCTTACGTCGAAGCTTTAAAATTAGACCACTCAGCTGTTCTAAAAGGTGAGATTTGGCGACTCGCCTCTTGGATTTTCATCCCCGAAACGACTGGGATGTTTTGGATCATTTTCTATCTCATGTTCACTTGGTGGATCGGCGATATGCTAGAAGCAGCTTGGGGCACATTCCGCCTGAATCTCTATTATTTCAGCGGCATGGCACTTTGTATCGCTTCGGCCTTCTTCTTCGGCGCCTCCGGAGGAAATTTTTTCCTCAACTTATCACTCTTCCTAGCCGTCGCGACTCTCATGCCGGACTTTGAAATTGCGCTATTTCTGATTCTTCCTGTGAAGATCAAGTGGGTAGCCCTCTTCAGCCTCATTGGCCCTATTGGATACTTGGTCTTCGGTGTACTTTCCTTGAAAATGATGGTGGTAATGTGCCTCGGAAATTATCTGCTTTTCTTTGGTCCCGGATTCCTACGGGATCGCATTGCGGGGCGCAAAAACTCACATCGGCAAGCCCAGTATAAAAAAGCGAGCCTCTCATCGAACGAACCGCTTCACCAATGTGAAACATGCGGCACGACAGAGCAGAAAAATCCGGATGCCGAATTCCGCGTCACCGTAGACGGCAAGGAATACTGCATGGAGCACCTGCCCTCTCGCCAAACTCCAACCTGATATCTCGAAAAAAAACTCAGGCCACGGCGGAAACAATGGCCGGAATTTCATGGAGTCCTCTCACCGTATGGTGTGGCTTCACATCAGCCAGTTCTTCGGAACCCGGAACTTGAATCCAAATCGCAGCAGCGAGCTTGGCATTGAGAGCACCTGCGATGTCGCGTTCCAAGCTGTTACCCACCATCACAGCCCGATCAGGCGTGACCTGGAGCTCATCGAGAAGAATGTGAAAGATTTCCGCACGAGGTTTCCCGATTCCATGAACCCCGGAAATAGCGATGGCATCAAAAAAAACAGCCAACCCCGATGCCGCAATTTTTTCACCTTGGAGATCCGGCGCTCCGTTCGTCAGAAGCGCAATCTTGTGGGAGCGCTTGAGACGGGTGAGCGTTTCAACCCCATCAGGCATAAGACGCTGAAGCTTCCGCCTAGATTGGCTAAAATGGGCCGCGAGTTTTTCTGCCGTATCTTCGTCCGTGATATGTTGAGAACGAAGAACGGCGTCGAAAACACTCACTCGGTAGGGATGCGCCCACTCGCGCAGCTTCACCAACTCGGGCTTGTCACCATCAAACTTGCCCCAAAGACACTCATGGTAACTGATCCCGATGGAACGAACGTAGTCGTAACATGGTCCATCCTTCCAGAGGGAGAACCCGAAACGCTTGCAGTCGGAAAGGAAGGCGACCATCTCGACACCTGCCAGTTTCGCCGCAAGTTGGGCGGTAGATTGGAGTGCTTCCTTGGAAACAGCTTCATCCACAATCAGGGTATCATCCAAATCAAAAAGAATCGCATCGATAGGCATACCCTACCCCATTTCATAGGCGGAGCGATCTGTCGATAAAGTAAAGCAAACAGTCGACACCGAAATCGCACCATCAGAGTGAACGCAACCGCTGAACCAGCGCCGAATATCGCTGAACGGACTTCCTATTGCGAACCGCTGTTTCCATGGCTTTTTTTTGCCCAATGAGGACGACCATGCTCTTCCCTCGGGTAACGCCGGTATAAATGAGATTACGCTGCAACAAGAGAAACTGCTGCATCGCGAGAGGCATCACCACAACCGGAAACTCGGACCCCTGGCTCTTGTGAATAGTGATCGCGTAGGCGAGTGAAACCTCGTCGAGCTCATTGAAATCGTAAACAACGGATCGTCCGTCAAAGGTGATGCGAATTTCACGTTCCACTTCGTCAATAGCTTCAACAAAACCAATATCGCCATTGAAGACATCCTTGTCGTAGTTATTACGAGTCTGGATGACTTTGTCGCGAGGCCGGAAGTGCCAACCATATTTCTCCACTCCGGGCTCCCCAATGCGCGCAGGATTCAATCGCTCTTGAAGGAACTTGTTCATTTGAATGGCCCCCAGAGAACCTCTGTTCATTGGACAAAGGACTTGGATGTCACGTATGGGATCGATCCCTAGCTTGCGAGGAATGCGAGCGGCGACGACATCGAGAAGACTGGCCGTGATTTGCTCCGCCTCCTCACGCTCAATAAAGAAAAAGTCGGAGTCCGAAATCGTCTCTGGCATTTCCCCGCTATTGATCCGATGGGCATTCACAATGATGCGACTCGATGAGGATTGACGAAAGATTTCCGTGAGTCGAACGACCGGTATCACGCCACTTTCAATCAAATCCCCAAGCACCCTACCCGCACCCACACTTGGAAGTTGGTCCACGTCTCCAACAAGAATCAAGTGCGCACGCTCGGGCAATGCTTGGAGAAGTTTGCTCATCAGATGGGCATCGACCATCGAGGATTCATCAACGACGAGCAGATCGCACTCGAGAGGTTGCGAGGCGTTGCGAGTGAAGCGACCACCCTGATACTCAAGAAGGCGGTGGATCGTCTTAGCTTCCACGCCTGTGCTCTCGCTTAAACGCTTCGCAGCTCGACCAGTGGGAGCACAAAGCAGGCACTTCACTTTTTTGGCTAGAAGCACCGAAAGGATCGAATGCATGAGCGTCGTTTTTCCCACACCCGGACCGCCAGTGATAATGAGCACACGTGCTTCGAGCGCGCACAGGAGTGCCTCGATCTGCGTTGCTGCAAGCTGGCGACCCACTTTTTCCTGAAGCCACGCGAGCGCTTTTTCGACATCAATCGAAGGATACGTCGTTGTCTTGCGTGCGAGAGTCGACATCACCGAGGCGATGGTCTGTTCCGCATGGCGCATGGCAGGAAGGTAGATGAGATCCTGTTCGGTCATACGATCCTCAACGACGTCCCCCTCCTCCAGCATGACCTTCAATGCTCGCTCGAGAATTCCCTCGTCCATGTCGAGAAGTTGACGCGCATTGGACAAAAGCAACTCGCGAGGCAAAGCGCAGTGACCCTGATTTCCCCCCTCGACCAGTGTGTGGAGAAGACCTGCACTGGCACGCATGATCGAATCGGCAGGGATGCCGATCTTCGCCGCGATGGTATCCGCCGTTTTGAATCCAATGCCCGAGATATCTCGGGCGAGCAGATAGGGGTTGGCGCGCACTTTATCCACCGACTCTTCGCCGTAAGTCTTGTAAATCCGTACCGCCCGACTTGTGCTGACGCCATTCGAGTGAAGAAAGACCATGATTTCGCGTACAATCTTTTGTTCAGCCCAAGCTGATTTGATGAGCTTGCGACGTTCACGACCGATGCCGCGAACTTCCTCCAAGCGGGCGGAATATTGATCAATGATCTTGAAAACCTCCCCACCGAACTTACCGACAAGTTTCTTGGCATATACAGGCCCGATGCCCTTTATGAGACCACTACCGAGGTATTTCTCAATTCCTTCGTCGGAGGATGGCTCACTGCACTGGATGAACTCGGCTTTGAGCTGCATGCCATGATCCCTATCCTGCACCCAAGCTCCATCGGCCGTAATCCACTCCCCGGCATTCACCGATGGAGCGTTGCCGACCACAGTCACGAGATCACGGTGGTCCTTGGCCTTCACTCGAAGTACACAGTAGCCAGTCTCCTCGTTGTGGTAGGTGACTCGCTCGATGAGGCCGGAAATAGTCATTGTCAGAAAGGAAAAACAAGATGGGCTCGGCTTCGCAGCGACTCACTCACAATCGACAACAAACGGACTTACTTTTGTTGTGTCGTCTCTATAAGCGAGACCTCGCCAGGAGACTTTCCGAAGACAAACAATCGACTAGGTATGACTTGCTCCAACCATCCCAGATAGGGAGGCAGGACGCGTTGGCCATTTTTCCATTCGGACTCCACCATTATGAAATCCGGTACGGCATCCTGAATAATGTCGCAGAGAATAAATCCGGTATTCGACTGCACGCGGCGTAAGTCGATCTCAGGGGTGATCTCACTGAGGACCTCCCGCATTTCCTCAAGCGGGCATTCTTGCTCGGCCGAACTCGAAAATGCGCGGCGGGCTTGAGCAAAGGGACTATCCGCAGCAAGTATCGAAATCGATGAGGGCTTGAGTGAACGAAGAGCGGGAATGGCCGAACGCCATCGCGGGGAATGAGCTTCGACAAGCAGGCAAGCGGTCACATTCTGGATCGGTTCATCCTGGGGATTCGGAATCAGAAGCAGATCGCAAGGGGTGCGGGTGAACAACTCGCGCACAATTCCTCCAGTGAAATTCCGGGTTTCATTCGAGCCGGGCATGGCCCCGACAATGAGCAAATCAAAAAACTCGCTCACAGTCGCATCCATCAATGCCGTTGCGGGCTTATCTCCGTCACACCAGTAAATATCGATCTCCTCGCGCCCCAAACCGATAAAGGCATCACGGATCGAAGTGACCTTATCATCAGACCGAGCACCGGCGTGAAGGACGCTCAATCTGGCTCCAAAGATCCGCGCCACACGGTCCGCCTCGGCAATGACAGCTTCAAAGCGCAGAGAGAAAGTGGAAGCAACGGCAAAATGAGGTTCCGACATATCCTTAATTTCCACTTAAGTCGGCGTTAGCGCGAGCGGAATCCATTATTTTTTGGAGAGTTTGATTATGTGATCAAACTCGGCCTT
>JBILZC010000063.1:0-14332 GCA_044377415.1 Terrimicrobiaceae bacterium
GGTTTCCTTTCCCTTCAAGACATAGACGACTGTTTTTCGATCCCTCTCGAAAACAGCGGTGACAGGCAAGGAAACAACTCCTTCGGCCTTGCCAATCGGCACGATAATGCTCACCGAAACTCCAGGCCTCATCGACTCACGATTACCTTCGATCACTCCCCTGACCTCGAAGCCCTTGATGTTATTTTTGACAGTGGCAAGAGGAGCTATGAACTCGATACGCGCCTGATAATCCTGATCACTGCTATTCGGGGAATGAACCTCCATGAGCTGACCGACAGAGAGCTTGCCAGCATCGAGCTGATTCACGTGGGCATTAATGAGGAGTCGGGAAAGATCGGCGAAACTCATCAGATTGGTTCCGGAATTGACGCTGGCAGCTCCTACCACGACCTGACCCTCATTCACGGGCACGTCCAGGATCGTTCCATCGGCGGGTGAAACAACCCGCGTCTTGGCTAGGCGATCATCGACCGTCTGGCGGCGGAAGAGGGACTTTGCGAGTTCATTTTCCGCGATCTGATAATCGGCCTCGAGGTTAACGTATTCCTCCCGGCTAAGGAGTTTTTGGGCGAAGAGTTGCTTGGCTCGACTGAAGTTGCCGAGGATTTTTTCGACCCGCAGCCTAGCTCCTGCGATCTCCGCCTCGGCGCTCGCGCGATCATTGAGAAGATCGGTGTCATCGATCGTCACCAGTGGTTCTCCCTTGCGAACGTTTTGACCTGCGATGACATGGATTTTTTTGATTTTGCCGCCAATCTCGGGCTTCACATCGACTTGAAATGCTGGAGCGACCTCCCCCGAAAGCGGAAGCGCAGGGGCAATATCCATCAGCTTGGCCATGACTGTGGGCGGAACTTTATCCGTCTTCACTGGTTGAGGCCAAGGAACCCACCCCATCCAATAAGCGAGGACAGCCAGGAGTAGAAGCAATGTGACGAGATACTTGGCCATAGGTTAAGAAGGAGGGGAAGCTTAAGAGATTTTTTTGACCCAGATCGCCGCAGCGGCGGTATTGCCGTGAAGGGCGTTCAATCCACGCACAGGAGCGATTTCCCCGTTGCAGAAAAAGCCGGCACTTGGCTTCCCACCAACAGCATCGGCCAGGCGAGCGGCATCTTTTCCGCTATCGCCAAAAAATTGTTTTCCTCGTCCCAGACAGGAAAAAAGGAGGGACGCAAAAGCCCGTTTATTGAAGGGCGGAGCAGCATCGTAGGCCCGGTCGAGGTCTTCGATCGCAATGCTTCGGTCTCGGAGCTGATACTGAAGCGTCTGCCCAACCCTCGGAATACCCGCAATCACAACGGCACCAGATCCCGGATCCGCACCGATGATGTTTTTGATAAGAAAGTCTCCAGACTGAAAATCGTCCACATATTCGTTGCCCGCCAGACCGGCGAATAAATTGCCCCGTGCGTGGGATTTCTGATCTTCGGTGAGAGTTTGGAAGGCGCTTTCGAGGGCGTTGTAAGCCGACTGGTTGCCGAGGGCATACAAGACATTGTGCTCCGCGCGCGTCACGGTGAACGGCTCACCGATCGGGCGGCAACCTTGGCTGAGAACAGGGATCAGGGTCGTATGTCCAATCACAGGCAAGACCACCGCATCGACGATCTTCCCATTGTGAAAGACACACATGTCGTCCTCCCCGCCCCCGCTGGCGAGACCGCCCATGGTCGGAAGACCAGGGTAACGTTTGTTCCAATCCTTTAACCAGTCGTCGATATCAAAAACAAAAGGGTTCGCAAGGATCACAGCCGCATTCGGAGCCGGATCCGCAAGCAAAGCCGGTGGTAACTTCGGAGCATCGCCAACCAGCACCACAGGATCACCCACATCGCAGTGGAGCGCGAGAATGGAGCAACCTGAACCGCCCTCGAATTCCGTGGCTCCTTCGATCCATCCCGATGCCGTGCATCCGATCACATCCACAATGTGACCATCCACGCGAAGGATTTCGCAAAACTCAGTGAGGTGCGCTGAATAATTCGCACTCACAAAAACCAGCGCGACCTTGGCCGGTTGGTCCATGGACGAGCGCAGTTTCTTTGCGGCCTTGGTTACCGCCTCCACCTTGAAGGGCCCTGTAATATCGCAACTTGCTGCCTGAAAGTCTCCCATTGAAAAAATATCTCGAAATTAAAACTTGGCGTCAATCAGACGATCGAAGGCGGATGAACCAGCCATCAATTCGCCGCCTCCATCGAGGTGAGAACCTTGAGAGCCTTTTTCACATCGTTCACCCTTAGAATGAGGAGTCCCTTTTTCGCCGTCGGCATGGACGCGAGGTAGGCATACTCGATGTTGATCTTGGCTCCGGAGAGGCAACGGGCGATCCGCGAGAGGCTTCCGGGACGGTTGTCATTTTCCACCATCAGCACCTCGCTATCCACCACCAACGTGCCATGGGACTCCAGCAAAGCGATCGCGCGACTCGTGTCGCTCACTACCATTCGTACCACCGCATGGTCGACCGTGTCGGACACCGTGAGCCCGTAGATATTGATTTTATCGCCAGCTAGCGCGTCACACATATCCGAGAGGGTCCCAGGACGATTGGCGATAAAGATGGCCAGTTGTTCAACGATACGAGCGGATTTCATAGATGCTCGCAGAGTGAACCCACCCCCCGCATCCGTCGATTAGAAAAAGGCGAAGCTTGCCAGCGAAGGGTGGCGAGACGAAGGATAAGTAATGGACAGCAAGAAAATGCAACAAGGCGACCACCGGAATTCCTCCAATAAAAAGAAACCCACGGAGGGAAAAAGTTCCCATCCCGAACGTCGTCCCGCAAAAGCCAAGTTCGCCCCACGTCCCACAGGCAAGCAGATGGGCGCCAACAACCGGGATGAAGGCCCCTCCAACAAATTGCGCCTAAGCATCCTTCGCCTCCTTGGTCAGCGTCCACTGGATGCCGCAGGTATCTACACAGCGCTGGATCTCCCGCCTGCTTGGAAGGGCAAGCTGGGCGAACTCTTAAAGCAGATGGAACTCTCCGGCGATGTGGCGCGCATTCGCAAGGATCGCTATATTATCCCAAAGGAAGCCGATCTTTTCACCGGCGTGATCCAATTCCACGCCAGTGGTGCCGCCCACGTGCTCAATGAAAAAGCTGGCGAGCCTGACCTCTACATTAGCGGAGAAAATACGTTCACCTCGATGCACGGCGATCGTGTCGTTGCCAGGGTCAACGGCCACGGCACCCCCGCTTCCTTCCAAGGGGGCGGACGCCAACGCAAGGAAGGAACGGTCATCCGTGTCCTAGTGCGCTCGAACGAAACCATCGTCGGCACACTGCAACGCTCCGAAAATTTCTTTTACATTGTGGCGGACGATCCCCGCTTCGTCCAAAACCTCTACGTCAAAGATCCCGACCCCTCTCTCAATGCCAAGATCGGCGATAAGGTCGTCGCTCATCTGGACTCTTGGGAATCCCGCCACGTGAACCCCGAGGGCCATCTCATCGAAGTGCTCGGAGCGACAGGGACACCCGGTGTGGACATGCTCTCGATCATTCGCAAGCACCGCCTGCCAGCGGAATTTCCTGCAGAGGTTCTGAAGGATGCCGCCGGCACAGACCCTGAGGTCGATCCTCGCGAGGCCGCGAAACGCGAAGATCTCCGCGACCGCTTTGTCTTCACGATCGATCCCGATGACGCCAAGGACTACGATGACGCAATCAACGTCGAAAGCATCCCGGACGGCTGGCGCGTGGGCATCCATATAGCCGATGTCTCGCACTACGTGAAGCCAAAGACCGCTCTCGACCACGAAGCCCACTCGCGCGGGAATAGCGTTTACCTCGCCGACCGCGTCATTCCGATGCTGCCCGAAGCACTGAGCAACGGCATTTGCAGCCTCAAGCAGGGTGTGGACCGCTTGGCCTTCTCCGTCTTCGCCGATATCACCCAAGGCGGAAAAATAGCATCCGTCCGCTTCGCCAAGACGGTGATTCGCAGCGCGGCTCGCCTCACCTACAAGGAAGCCTTCGCCATTTTGAGCAAGAAGCCAGGTGGAGACATGCTCTCCGAGCGCGTCCATGCAGCGTGGGGCCTCTCCTCCATGCTCCGAAAGAAACGCTTCGCCGCCGGTTCACTCGAGCTGGATTTTCCGGAAATCAAAGTTTGGCTGGATGAGAACGGCCGTCCCGTTCGCTTGGAAAAAGTCGAGAACGACATCTCTCACCAACTTATCGAGGAGCTCATGCTACTCGCTAACGAGTTGGTGGCACGCGAACTCAAGCACCGCAAGCAAGCCACGCTCTACCGTATCCACGAAAAGCCGGACAACGAGAAGCTCCTGGAGTTCCGCGATTTCGCTGCCTCTCAAGGGATCAGCGCCGGCGACCTAACCCAGCGCCGCGAACTTCAAAAACTCCTCGCCGGTCTGCGCGGCAAACCCTATGCCGCCGCTGTGCGCATCGCGCTATTGAAAAGCCTCAAACGTGCCCGCTATTTCCCCGAACCCCTCGGCCACTACGGCCTCTCGAAGTCCGACTACACCCACTTCACCAGCCCCATTCGCCGCTACAGCGACCTCGTGGTGCACCGCTCCTTGGAACGCCAACTCGGCCTCACCAAATCGGGCCCCGACTCGACCGCCCTCGGCGCCGTGGCAGAGCATATCTCAAATACCGAGCGAACCGCCGCAGATGCGGAACGCGAATCCGTACGGTTGAAAAAACTCGAGTATTTCCAACTCCAACTCACCACCGAAAAGCGCCAAAAATTCCGCGCCATCATTATGGAAGCGCGCAATTTCGGACTCTTCGTCGAGTTGCCCGAATTTTTGCTCACCGGTCTCGTCCACATCTCCGCCCTCGAGGGAGACTTCTATTCCCACGAACCCTCCAAAGGACGCCTCGTCGGCCGCCGTACCAAAAAAATATATCAAGTCGGGGACAACATCGAAGTGGCCGTCGACCGCGTCGACATGTTCAAGCAGCAAGTCGACTTCAAACCCGCCTAAGCACAACCCCGGATTTAGAGGAATCTTCCACGAAGGATCGAAGCTATAAAATGTCTCAGCCGCTCTCGAAGCTCGTCTTTTTTTTCTCCATCGGCTTTTTAGGCCTTTTTTTTGTATGGCCCATCGCCGAAACCCTTCGCGGCGCCTTCGTCGGCGGGGATGGGCGATTCACTGTCGATTACATCAGCGAGGTCTTTCGTAACCCCATTTATGTCGAGGGACTCTGGAACTCTCTTCAAATGGGCGTCTGGAGCACACTACTCGCGGCCACCATTGCCATCCCTCTAGCGTGGATTAGCGACCGCTTTTTATTCCCCGGCAAATCCCTCCTCTCCTCACTCCTCCTTGTTCCTATGATTTTGCCTCCTTTTGTAGGAGCCATCGGGATCAAGCAAATCCTGGGACTGCAAGGGGCTCTCAATGCTTTTCTCGAATCGACTGGCGTCATGAATCCCAACCACCCTATCGACTGGTTGGGCGAGAGTCGGCTATGGGGAATCATTCTCCTCAACGCACTGCACCTCTACCCCGTCCTTTATCTCAACGTCGTCGCCGCCTTAGCCAATGTCGATCCCGCGATGGACGAAGCCGCCGTCAACCTCGGTTGCACGGGATTCCGCAAATTCCGCCGTATCACCCTCCCCCTCATCATGCCTGGCATTTTCGCTGGGGGAACGATCGTTTTCATTTGGTCCTTCACTGAACTCGGTGTGCCGCTGATGTTTGATTTCACCCGCGTCACCTCTGTTCAGATTTTTCAAGGCATCAAGGACATCGGAGGCAACCCGTTCCCCTTCGCGCTGGTCGTCGTCCTCCTTGCCTCGACGCTTCTTCTCTATGCCGTAAGCCGGTTTTTCTTTGGCCAATCCCACGCCATGATGGCCAAAGCCACCAGCCAAGGCGGCCCCCGCAAGACAGGTTGGTTCGTCGGATGGCTTTGCACCTCGTTATTTTTAATTGTTACCTTCCTCGCCATCCTTCCGCACATCGGCGTCGTGATGGTCGCCTTTTCGAGCGACTGGTATCACTCGATCCTGCCGAATGGATGGACGCTAGCCCATTTCGAATCCGCCCTCGGCCACAACCTCACTCTTCCCTCGATCCAAAACAGCCTCAAATACGCGAGCTTGGCGACCCTTTTGGATCTCATCCTCGGTGTCGCTATCGCCTATGTGGTCACTCGCACTCAGTTGCCCGGCCGACAAATCCTTGACGCGATGGCGATGCTCCCACTGGCTGTTCCCGGCTTGGTGCTGGCCTTCGGATACCTTGCCATGACTCAAGAAGGTCGACTTTTTGCCGCCCTCAATCCCACGATCGACCCGCTCGTGATCTTGGTGATTGCCTATTCCGTGCGGCGTCTTCCCTACGTGGTTCGCTCCGCCGCCGCCGGCTTTCAGCAAACCAGTGTTACCCTCGAAGAAGCCGCCCACAATCTCGGCTGCCCGCCCTTCAAGACACTTCGCAAAATCACCCTCCCCCTCATTGCGGCCAATCTTCTCGCTGGCGGACTCCTCGCTTTTTCCTTTGCGATGTTGGAGGTGAGCGACTCGCTCATCTTGGCCCAAAAGCAGCAGGATTTCCCGATCACCAAAGCCATCTACGAGCTTTTTCAACTCCTTGGTGAAGGTCGCTTTGTCGCAAGCGCTCTCGGTGTCTGGGCAATGATCTTCCTCGCCATCACCCTAACCGGCGCCAGCCTCCTACTCGGCAAAAAACTCGGCACCCTTTTTCGAGCTTAATGAAGGAAGTCCGCTGATTTTCGATATCCGCTTTTCTAAGCGAGTGGTTCTGGCTTTTTCACCAACCGTGGTGGCAAACGCAGGCACAGGATAAAGGTCAAAAGCAGGAACCCAGCGGCAGCATAGAAGGGTGTGCGGGCGTAAGCGGCGATTCCCTTGTCGAGATCATAGGCCAAAAGCCATCCCGCCAATACCGGACCGATCCATCGTGCCAGGCTACCGAGAGATTGCATGAGGCTGAGCGCGCGGCCCTGCCATTCCGCATCAGCACTCCGAGAGGCGATGCCGGAAAGTGTCGGACTGAGGAGGCTATTCCCGATGGCGATGCCGCAACAAGCCATAACCATGACCGCGACCCCAGCCGTGAGCGGCATCCACAAGAGGCTCAACATGAGAAAAAGCGCGCCAATTGTAGCCAGCCGAGACTCCCCATATTTTTTGACCAATCGTCCAATCAACCCGCCTTGAATGATTGTCCCGATCAGACCGATCATGGCAAAGAGGTAGCCGGTCGATTCCTCGTCGAATTGATACCGATGAAACACAAAAAGGGCGAATACCCCTGTCATGATCGAAAATCCGGCAATCATGCAAAAATAGGTGGCGACCACCGTCACATAGGGCTTCACCTCGACATGTTGAAACAAGCCCGGAAAGAGCGGTTCCGGCTTTTTGGAGAGCTGCCTCTTTTCTTTCGGATGAGACTCCGGAAGGATGCATAGAATGAGAACCGAATTGATCAAGGCCAAGCCACCGGCGACATACATCGGAGCGGAGTAGCCGAATTGCGAGGCAGTCCATCCGCCGATCGCTGGGCCAAAGATGAAACCCAGCCCGAAAGCAGCTCCGATCAGACCCATCGCGCGAGAACGTTCCTCCGGCGCGGTGATATCCGCCACATAGGCCTGCGCGGTTCCGATGCTGCCGCCGGAGAGTCCGTCAATGATGCGACCGACAAAAAGCATCGTGAGGGTTTGACCGATTCCCATGATGATAAAACCCAGAGCGGTTCCAAGCGTGCTGAGGAGCAAAACCGGTCGCCGACCGAATCGATCCGATATCTGGCCCAAAATCGGGGAAGCAAAAAATTGCACAAGAGAAAATATCCCAAAGAGCCACCCGATCTCCCATGTGGTCGCCCCGAAGCGCTCGGCGTAAAGGGGAAGGACCGGGATAACGACCCCGAAGCCCACCATATTAATGAAGATAGTGAGAAAAATAATCAGCAGACTGGTTCGTTTCGATGGCATATCAGGGTTTATCAGCGGATGAGTTTGAAGGTGTGGAAGCAGAGAGTGCCGCTCGCAGGATTTCGACCTGACGGGCTAGGGCTCGGGGCGCTTGCGTCTTTTGTTTTTCTGACTCACGGGCGATGGCGGCGACGATTTTTTCCATTCGTTCCATAGCCAGTTTTTTGAGCAATACAGCGACACTGGATGCTGGGGTGACCAGATTTATATAACAGATGAGGGATTCGCTGTCTCCGTAGCGTTCGACGCGCAGATTTCCCACGGCTGCCTTGGTTTGAAGAGCCTTGAGAACCCGCCAGGAAATTCGGTAGGAGCCGGGTTGCAGCAACTCGATTTCATTGCGGGCCGTGTACATTTCGTCAGGCAGAATGGGAACTTCCACTTTGTAATCAACCTCAAATACGCGAGAGGAATGTCGCTTCGAGACTTGGGATTCCAAGACATCGGGAATGTAGGATTTGGCCTTTTCGTAGTCAAAAAAAACGGCCGCGACCTCCTCTGGTAAAGCATGAACGCGTTGATACACGCGCACTCGAGGCCAAGGTTGGCCGGGGATATCCTCGCGAATGACGACTTGGGATCCCGCAGCCACGGCACTTTTCTGCTCCGAACTCAACTCATCGATGAGCGCTGCGCCGAGCAAACTCCCAGCAACGCCAAGCGCGAACAGCATTTGAATAAACAGAAAGCGAAACCTCATACTCCGACACCAGAAAAGCAGGAGATCGCCGACAGGCAAGAATGCGATGTCAAAAATCTCTTCCGCTCCGCTTGCGACTTCTATTGAATATCGTTTTTTAACGGGAATATGGCAAAGCAACAGACGATCCTCTTGGTGGATAGGGACACAGACTTCTTGGAATGGGCGCAAAATCAGCTGCAAAGCAAAGAGACGCGCGTGTTGATCGAGACGTCTTCGGATGCCGGCTACAAGATGTTCTGCCTCGAAGAACCGGAATTGGTTTTTGCGGAGATGAACCTACATCCGTTCACTGGTATGGAATTGCTCGCCCGCATCCGAAAACATTCCCCGAACGCACTCGTTATTCTCACCAGCGCCTTCGGCACCACCCAGTCCGTGATCGAGTCCATGAAAATGGGCGCCTTCGATTTTGTGCGCAAAGAGCAACTCCCCTTCAATCTCAAGGTCGTAGCCGATTCCGCACTCCAGGCCGCCGCCGAAGTGAAGGCCGCCAACGCATTCAAGCCGCAACTCACCGTCGAGCAACATCGCGATGAGATCGTGGGCCGCTCGGAAGCCATGCAGCAGGTCTTCAAAATGATCGGCCGTGTCGCTGGAAGCGATGCCGCCGTCATGATCACAGGCGAAAGCGGATCAGGAAAGGAACTCGTCGCCTGCGCGATCCACAACTACAGCGCTAGGAGCAACAAGAGCTTCCTCGCCATTAACTGCGCGGCCATTCCGGACAACCTTCTCGAAAGCGAACTTTTTGGCCACGAGAAAGGGGCCTTCACCGGCGCCCACAGCCAGCGGGTTGGCCGATTCGAGCAATGCAATAAGGGCACGCTTTTCCTGGACGAGATCGGCGAAATGCCCCTGCAGGTTCAAAGTAAAATCCTGCGTGTCCTGCAGGAAGGCGAGTTCTCGCGCGTCGGAGGAAATGAAACTCTTAAGACGGATGTCCGAATCGTCTGCGCCACGAATAAAAACCTCGAGGAAGAAGTCTCGAAACGCACATTCCGCGAAGACCTTTTTTACCGCCTCAATGTCGTCCGCATTCAAATCCCGCCCCTTCGCAAGCGGACGGAAGACGTGAAGTTACTAGCCGAGTATTTTTTACAAAAAATCGCGAACCACAAACACGCGCCTCCCCTCAAGCTCTCCGAGGAAGCCCTCCGGGTCATGGAGGCCTATCCGTGGCCTGGCAACGTGAGGGAACTGGAAAATACTCTCCAACGCGCAGCGGTGATGTCGACCGCCGACATCCTTTTACCAAAAGATATTCCTTTAGGAGCAGCAGATCCCGACAATTTGGGAAAAGAAGACCGGAGCGAGGTCAACCTCATGCCACTCGAACGCGCTATTGAGGTTCTCTTTCAAGCAGCCAGCCAAGATAACGAGCTTTCGCTTCTCCCTTGGATCGAGCGTGAATTCACCCTCCGGGCCATGCAAAAGACCGGCGACAATCAGGTGCGCGCAGCGAAGCTTCTCGGCATCACCCGGGCCACACTCCGAAAGCGACTGGACCGCAACAGCGGATCCGAAGACGAAGAGGAATGAAAATCCAACGAGGCCCATTCTTCTCATGAGCCATCTTTCGCCAAGCTGCGAAGAATCTACCTCGCGTATCGGATCATGGAAGCTCGCCGACGGCGAGTGGATGACATCGAGTTCCGTCGATATGCTCGACCGCGGGTTTCGCTATGGGATGAGTGTTTTTGAAACCGTGGCTGTCCATCAATCGCGGGCCTTGTTGCTATCCGACCATCTGGCCCGCTTGGATAGAGCGGCATCCGATTGCGGCGCCAGATTGCCTGTGATGCCGAGCTTCGATTTCTCGCAACTCGATGATGGTCTCTTGCGCTTTTATCTCACATTCGGTCCTGGAAAACCCACGGCCCCCTTTGATGGTCAACTTTACGCCATCTTCGAGCCTGCCGAAGTGACATGGAACCTTCCCGATGCGCGGGTGATGTCCTGCGCCGCTCCCTACATTTCACGGCCTGGGGGATGGAAAACCGGCAATTATTGGCAAAATGTCGACGGGCTTTCCGCCGCACAGCGTTCGGATTGCGACGAAGCCTTGCTTTTCAATCCTGCTGGGATGCTCGTGAGCGCGAGCATGGCGAATGTTTTTTTGCAAATGGGAGAGAAGTGGATGACCCCAGCGCTCGACTGCGGCGCTCGCGACGGAGTGGTTCGCTCTTGGGCACTCGCCCAGACAGGAGCGGAAGAAGCCCTGATCGAGAGCGACCAACTCCAACAAGCCACAGCGTGTTTTTTAACCAATAGCCGCTACGGAGTGAGGGGCGTTGCTGAGATCGATGGTCGCCCACTCGCCCATCTCGCCGCGCCTCTGCAAAAAAATTACCTCAATGAGATTTTTGACCTCTGAGGATTTTTTAAAGCTCTCCGAATCCTCCCGGGCTTTAAAATTTCTGCCTCGGGGCGCGTTTCCCGATGTGGCGGAATCCGCCCAGCCATTTGTGGCAGCGATGCTGTTGCGAAAAATTCCGCAACGGGTCTGGCTCGTCTGCAATGATGTTCGTAGCCAAGAGGAATTCGCGGCCGAACTCGCCGCTTGGTGTTCAAGAGTTCGGCTTTTTCCAGATATGGAAATGCCCAGCCCGGAGGCCTTGCCGGATGCCGAAACAGAATCCGAGCGCCTCGAACTCCTCAGATCCCTTGCAGGCGAGAGCAGGGGCGAGGTGATTGTGATTCATTCGGCCCAATGGGAATCCCCCACCACAGCCAAGAATGCCGTTCTTCGTGACGTATTTCTACTTCGCAGCGGCCAACAGATTCCGATCGAGGATGTCATCGAACGACTCGATGCTGCGGGATATGAGTCCGCCCCGCAGATCACCGCACGCGGCCAATTCGCAAGACGCGGCGGGATCTTGGATATCTTTTCCTGGCAGCAACCCCGTCCAGTCCGACTCGAATGGTATGATATCGAGATCGAGTCCCTGCGCGAGTTCGACCTTGATACCCAGACCTCTGTGGGAACTGTCGATGCGTGCGAAATCTACACTGGAAAATCAGGTGCGGCCGAGGGAGTGCTCCGCGACTTTTTGCGCGGGGAGGACATCGTCATCACGATCGATTGCGAAGCCCCCGAGGGCGGCATCAGCCTTGGCGCAGGCGAATCCTCAGCAAAATTTCCCGCCTTTTACCCTCCCCCGTTCGCGGACATGGGCGCTGGCGATCTGGTCTTGAATGAAGCCAAGCGGGATCGATTTTTCAACCAACTCCATAGCTGGGCAGCGGACGACTGGACTATCGCCTTCGCCTGTGCCAATGAGGGTGAAGGTGAACGCTTTCGCGAACTCGCTTCGGACTTCGACTTCGATGCGGAGAAATTGATTTTCCTCACTGCGACAGCGACCCGTGGATTCGTTTGCCCGAAAGCGAAACTCGCACTTCTCGCCGAAGCCGAGGTGCTTGGCCGCTCTGCAAGCCAAAGAGCCCACCGTGCAGCACTCCGCCGCGATCGCATGCGGACGGCGCGCCCGATGATGGATTTTTCGGAATTCGAAGAAGGCGATCTTGTTGTTCACCTTGATCACGGAATCGGACGATACGAAGGCCTCGAAAAATCCCCCGACGGCGGCGGTGACGTGCTTGTTCTGGAGTTTGCAAACAAGTCGCGCCTGTATGTTCCGCTCGATCAGGCTTGGCAAGTCGCCCGCTACGTTGGCCTCGGAAGAAAATATCCAGATCTTTCGGAGATGGGAGGGGGGCGCTGGCAACGCGCCAAGGAAAAAGCCACCAAGGGCATCTACCAATACGCCTCCCAAATGCTGCGAATCCAAGCCGAACGAGAAACGGCGGTCGGACACGCCTTTCCACCCGACTCGCACTGGCAGCAGGAATTCGAGCGCTCGTTTCTCTTCACCGAAACGCCAGACCAAATCAAGGCGATCAAGGAAACCAAAGCGGACATGGAATCTCCCCGCGCGATGGATCGCCTCATCTGCGGCGATGTGGGATTTGGCAAAACCGAGGTCGCCATTCGAGCGGCATTCAAAGCCGTCACCGGGGGACGCCAAGCCGCCATCATCGCCCCGACAACTGTGCTCGCGCAGCAGCACTTTCAAAATTTCCGCGAAAGAATGAGCGAGTATCCGGTGACGATCGAACTCCTCAGCCGCTACCGCACTCCGCACGAACAAAAGAAAGTCATCAAGGGACTCAACGAAGGCAGCGTAGATATCGTCATCGGAACCCACCGCATCATCTCCAAGGATGTGACATTTAAAAATCTCGGCCTCGTTGTGGTCGATGAGGAGCAGCGCTTCGGTGTGAAGCACAAGGATGCGCTCAAAGAAAAATTCCGCCTCGTTGACGTTCTCACTCTCTCAGCGACCCCGATCCCGAGAACTCTCTATCTTTCCCTCATGGGGGCACGTGACATGTCGGTGATCGAGACACCGCCGCCCAATCGCCTACCTGTGGAGACGGTGGTTTGCGGCTACGACGAGAGGGTGATTCGCGATGCGTTGAAGCGGGAACTCGCACGCGGCGGACAAGTCTATTTCCTACACAACCGCGTCCAATCCATCGAGCGCGTGGCCAATCGCATCCGCGAACTCGTCAAAGACGCCCGCGTCACCATCGGCCACGGGCAAATGGAGGAAAAGGAACTCGAGGCCGTGATGAAAAGCTTCACAGAAGGCCAATCCGACATCCTCGTCTCGACAACGATTATCGAAAGCGGCCTCGATATCCCCAATGCGAATACCATCATCATCGACCGAGCGGATCGATTCGGACTGGCCGACCTCTATCAACTTCGCGGGCGCGTCGGACGTTCCGGCAACAAGGCGTACGCCTACCTTCTCCTGCCAAGAGAGCTGATGTCCGTCGGCGCGGCCCGCAAGCGCGTATCGGCCATCAAGCAATACTCGGAACTCGGCTCCGGATTTAAAATTGCCATGCGCGATTTGGAAATCCGCGGTGCGGGAAACTTGCTCGGCACTGAACAAAGCGGCCACATTATCGCCGTCGGGTTCGACCTTTATTGTAAAATGCTGAAGCGGGCGGTGGATTCCGTTCATGGCAAAAAAAGCGCATCGGCGAATACGACACTTCGGTTTGACTTCGTCACCTCCGACGAAGCCGCTTTCGTTTCCTCGGAAAACCGAATCCCCTCGTTTATTCCGCTTTCCTACATCACCGACCCCCGCTTGCGGATCGAGGCCTATCGTCGGATTGCGGAGGCGGGAACCCGAGCCGAGGCAGACCAGCTTCGCCTCACTTGGCGCGACCGCTTCGGCCCCGTGCCGCCTGCGGCGGAGAATGCCCTGACCTGCGCCGCGATCCGCATCGAAGCCTCTCTGCGAAAAATTCCCATGGTTGAAGTTCGCGACGACAAGCTGATGGTCACCAAGGGAGACCATTTCATCATGATCGGGGCCCGCTTTCCCCGCTTGACGCTTACCGACACCGATTCTAGGCTTCAAGAAGTGTTAAATTTCTTGGAAAACCTGCGCAACCGATGAGACTTTTTGCTCTCGCTTCACTCGTCATTCTCGCCACTGCCTTAGGCTCCCGACATATGCATGCTCAGGGCTCGGAGGTCATCGACGGGGTGGCTGCAATCGTTAACAATGAGGTGATCACGATTTCCCAAGTTCGGGAATTGATCGGGACTCGTGAACGCGCCATGCGCGAGGCCTACAACGGCC
>JBILZC010000127.1:0-4790 GCA_044377415.1 Terrimicrobiaceae bacterium
GATTGAAAGTTACCGAAGTTCCGTTTGCGGTGATTGACTTTGAAAGTGCCGGATCGGCTCCGGGACTCACCGATGAGCCTGTTCAGATCGCCGTCATCCATTGGAATGGCGAAGAAATCAAGACCGTGCTCAACTCGTATCTTCGTCCTTCGCGAAAGGTCACTTGGTCGGCAAAAGAAGTCCACGGCATCGGCGATGAAATGCTCGTCCGTGCTCCGCTTTTTGTGGATCTCTGGCCGCAAGTCAAAGCCTCCCTTGGCACCCGTTGGGTCGTTGCCCACGGAGCCGCGACAGAGAAACGCTTCTTGCGCGTTTTTCCCTTTCACGGATTCGGCCCCTGGGTGGATACCCTCACACTGACCCGCGCCGTCTACCCCTCGCTTCCATCTCACGCCCTCAGCGATGCCGTCGAAAAATTAGGACTCACACCACAATTGCCGACCGAAGGTTTTCGCTGGCATGACGCCTGCAGCGACGCGATCGCCACCGCTGTTTTACTGCGCCACCTGATTCAGGTCACCGAGATAGACCAGGAGCCCGCCGAGATCCTTACCCGACCGAATCTGACGGAGTATTTTGCCCATCGCAGGGAAAAATCCCGACAGGCGTGATCACAAAATGGACGCTCAAATCGTGGGCTTCCGAGGGCACTTCGGGCAAAAACTGCTCTTCAAAGCAGACACCCACCCTCACGCCTTCAAATTGACTCAGCAAGCGATCGTAATACCCCCCACCCTTTCCCAGTCGCATGCCGAATCGATCAAATGCCATCGCAGGAACTAAAATCACATCGGCTTTTTTTTCCACCTCTGGAAGATCAGCTGCAGGCTCAAGGAGGGAGAACGCCCCGATCTCCAGATGCTCCCTAACCTCCACATGATGCAGCTTCAAGCTCACTCCGTCCACCCGGGGAAAGATCAGTTTTTTTTCCTGGGGCCATGGGTTGAGAATATCTGGTTCCGTCGGCATCGGACTGAAGACACAGGCCGATTGGGCCTCCCTCCAATGCGTCCATGTGTCGAGAAGGTTGCGAATTTTTGCCGATTGCAACACCTTCAGCTCAGGCGACAAATCCCGAAGAATACCCCGCATTCGTATGCGCTGGCGTTGCTTTTCGTCAGAGTTCATAGAAAGTAATTAACAGCATGGTCCGAAGATTACTCCGCAAAAAATCCGCTTCGAGCAAGCCAGAGCATCATGTGGACATGAAGTTGGGTTCGGGTTGGCACAAAAGAAACTTCCTCGCCGAAGTCGTAATCCCCTCGCTTTTCACCAAGCGGCAAGGTCAGCAGTTCAAACCCGTGTATCCGGAATTGAAGGAGGGCGACATCTGCATCACCTGGATCGGCCATGCCTCATTTCTCATTCAGACCCCAGAGCATAGCATTCTTATCGATCCGAATTGGGCAAAGTGGCTCAAGGTGATCAAACGCATCAAACATCCCGGCATGGAAATCCACGACCTTCCAGCGATCGATCTCGTGCTGGTCACGCATGCGCACTTTGATCACTTGGACCGCAAATCCCTCCGCGCCGTGGCCAGCGACCAAGCGATCATCGTCCCAGAGCATGTCGGCGGGCTCGTACACGGACTCGGATTTCGGCACGTGCAGGAGCTTCGGCACTGGGAAAGTTTTGAACTTGGGTCACTCAAGGTCACACTCACCCCTGCGCGACATTGGGGCGCAAGAGTGCTCCATGACTCGCATCGCGGGTTCGGGGGCTTTCACATCGAGTATGCAGGACGCTCGGTTTTCCATTGCGGTGACAGTGCTTACTTTGAGGGCTTCAAGGAAATCGGGGAGCGACTGCCGGTGGAAATCGCCCTTCTCCCCATCGGGGCCTATGAAGCGCCAACCAAACGGGACGTCCACATGAATCCCGAAGAGGCGATTGAGGCCTTTATGAATTTGGGAGCAAAGACATTTGTTCCTATGCATTTTGGAACCTTCCGATTGAGCTACGAGCCGCTCCACGAGCCACCCGAACGCCTGATTCGGAATGGCGCTCAGCGTCAAATCCTCGAGCAGATCTGCATCCTCAAAGAGGGTGAGCCCCGCATTTTTTAGCTGCCTCTACGGCGCAACAGGAACCTTCGGCAGAACGACATCTTCTAGCAGTTCAAAATCCGTCTGGACGTTCACTTCCTTACCGACCTCCACGTCGATCGTCGACTGGGAATCGATCGTCAGAGGCTCGGTAAAAGGCCTAGGCGCAAACCGCAAATGAATCTGCGAATTTCGCAAAAAGACCTTCCTTCCAGTCTCCATCTCCGAACGCTTGAGAGAAACAACGATGGAGTTATCCCCAGCCGTGAGAAATTTGGCGGGCACGAAAAGGGATCCCTTTCGCCATCCAGCCAATATCAATCTCCCATTCCAATCAGTAACAATCGAGGGATCGTTCAACTCAAATCCTGGAAAATTGATGATTCCAATCGGTTTTTTGTTCACCTCAACAAGGAGACTGGCTTCAGGATCGAGTCCCAATGTTTCGAGCTTGAGCATAGCTCCCTCGACCGGCCCATCCAAAGGAGCCACAAATTCGATGCCACTCTCCAAAGGTTCCAGCGGGGCGGACAACTCAGCCTCCACGATCGTTCCCTTATGCAAATCTCCGGACAATGGGGTCAGAGGAATCCCATTGACCTCACGATCCTCATACACCTGCAAACCTTCATCCATCAAAGATGGAGCGTTTCTTGACCCGATGACAGCAGTTACATTTTCGCGGCAGGGACGCACGGCCACACTCATGAGCAAATCGAATTTTCCCCGGTAAAGAATCACCAGCGTTCCTCCGTCTTTGGTCAGGGCTTGCGGAAGCAGCACCGTGCGGGAATTCAAACCCACCGGATTATCCCCCTCGCCAAGTCCATAGGAAATCGTGGATGTATGGCTCCGGTCTTGGGAACGCCATTCCAGAATCGGCCCGCCATCCCCTGCATCGTCAAAAACCAACGTCACCGCATACCTATCGACCACCGATTGCCGCCAAAGCGGAGGTATCCCAACCTCGATACACGAGCCCTCGGGGTCAATGCGTGCTGGAGATTCCATCCAGGCGGGCAAGGGGCTCATTTGCACAGCAGGCTTGAGTGCCAAAAGAAATGGATCAAACGTTCCTCCGGCAGGCAAGGATGGGTCAAAGGCACGGCCCCATGCACAACCCGAAGCCAGAGCTACCATAATGAAAAGACGAATGATCCGCATTTGCACGAGCTGGGACTATCACCACAAAGGCCCCGCCATGACAAACCCTCAATTCACAATGCGAACAGGAGTTCCCGTCGGAGCATTCTCAAAAAAGCGCTGCGCGGCTCCGCGTGGCAGGCGGATGCAACCATGTGAGGCCGGATAGCCCGGCAAATGGCCCGCATGCATTCCCACCCCGCCACGAACACGCATAAAGAACGGCATCGGGGAACCTCGGAATTTCGCGCCAGAGGGGCATTTGTCTTTGGTCGCATCGACATTCGCGACGACCACTTCACCCGCCGCATTCACGTAATCGCCATAGAGACTCGAGACGTGGTTGCTGTTTTTTTCGATGATTTGAAAAGACCCCGTCGGTGTTTTAAATCCTTCCCTTCCTGTAGAAACTGGGGCTCGTCCGACCTCCTGACCATTTTTTAGAAATGTCGCTTTCTGCTGACCAAGATCGATAACGATGGAAGGTTTGCCAAGAACCCCATCCCCACTCCATGACCACTCGTTCTTGGGTCGAGGTTTGGGCGCCTCTTTCGCGGCCTTGGGGTCATCGTAAACAATCTCATTGTTCTCACCGAGATAAGCTGTCGAATAAACCCCAAACCGCGATGGCGGAACCTTGAGCGAAGGGGCACAAGCCGAAACAAACAAGAGAGCGAGCAGCGAATACGCTCCGCGCCAGATGCACTGCTTCGTCATACCCCAACTCATTGCAATAATATACCCACTCAGGCGTGATATTCCTGAATACTTTTCACTTGGTATCCAGATTTCAGCATCGCCCTCATCGCACCCACGCTGGCGCGGGCGCCACGAAGTGTCGTCATAGTCGACACGCGTGCGGCGACCGCTGCACTACGAATCGCGACCTCGTCCTCTCTTGGCGCACGGCCACTCGGAGTGTTAACGATAAAATGCACGCTGCCATTTTTAATAGCATCCACGACATTCGGTCTGCCTTCGCGGATCTTGAGAAGAATGGGAACGTTGAGTCCGCCCTCGGCAAAGTATTTGGCCGTTCCTGAAGAAGCGTGGACTTCGAAGCCCAAAGCGACAAGATCCCGAGCCACTTCGAGAGCCTCCGCTTTGTCGGAATCCTTCACACTGATAAAGACATTCCCCTTGAGCGGCAATGCCGGTTGCGCGGACATCTGGCTCTTCGCGTAGGCGATGCCGGGATCGCTATCAATTCCCATCACCTCACCAGTCGAACGCATTTCGGGTCCGAGAATGATGTCGAGGCCAGGGAACTTGATGAACGGGAAGACGGCTTCCTTCACGGAGTAGTAATCCGGAATGATTTCCTCGGTGAACCCGAGTTCTTTCAGGGTTTTCCCAGCCATCACCTTGGCGGCGAGCTTGGCCAACGGAATGCTTGTGGCTTTGCTTACAAAGGGCACAGTTCGCGAAGCCCGAGGATTGACCTCGAGGATGTAAACGAGTTCGTCTTTAACCGCGAACTGGACATTCATGAGTCCCCGAACTTGCAACTCGATAGCCATGGCTTTCGTGGCTTTTTTGATCGTTTCTAGGACCTCTAGTGAAAGCGAGAAACTCGGTATCATGCAGGCACTATCGCCG
>JBILZC010000128.1:0-4780 GCA_044377415.1 Terrimicrobiaceae bacterium
GAGGCCCGAAAAATCCAAGAGCGACTCACCACAAACCACCTTGCCGATATGGCCAAGCATTGCGGCAAGCAAAACGCCATGCATCTCGAGAGGCTTTGGCAAAATATCCCCGCACAGTTGAGCCGCGACCAGAGTGGATCCGCGCCGAAGTTCGCCTTCAAAGAAGCCATACCAGGTCTACGTGGCTACGAGCGTATGGCCGGCGTGATCGATTGGTTACAGGCTGCAGGGCTCATTCTCCGGCATCCGATCGTCAACAGTGGCCATCTCCCATTCGCTGCACACGCGAAGGAGAATTTCTTCAAGCTCTTCGTCTTCGACATCGGGCTGCTCGGAGCCCTGAGTCGCTTGCCCATGGCAAATATCCTACGTCAGGACTACGGCTCCTACAAAGGCTACTGCGCCGAAAATTTTGTCGCGCAAGAGTTCCACGCCCTCGGGTGGCAGACGGCTTGTTGGCGGGAGGGACAAGCTGAAGTGGAGTTTCTTTGCGAACACCAAGGAAGGGCCCTGCCGGTGGAGGTCAAGTCCGGCCAAGTCACCCAGTCCAAAAGTCTCGCTTCCTTTCAGGCCAAATATCATCCCCCATTATCCTTCCTTCTCAGTGGTAAAGTCCCGCGTGAGCAAACAGGTTTCACCAAACGCCACCTGCCGCTCTACATGGCATCCAAACTCTGGACGTAATGGCCCCTACATAAAAAGGCAATAGTGTGCATTTTCTTTCATGCTGAGGTGATGGACTTGCATTCGAAATCCGGTCGAAAAATTGCAGACCGTCTTGGAGAAAATCCACGCCGTCGAAAGTGTATTTCGAATTCATCCCAATCCAGACACAACACAGCAAATCGAAAACCAAAGGGTAGGGGCCGCTCGCCGAGCGGAACCAAAAAAGCGTCCGCTGCACTATGGTAACCCTGCAAAATATGTGAATGTGTGGGACTGACGTCTCAGATGAACACCTAAATCACTTCATCGCCGTTGTCAGGCCGCCCAGCTGTGATAAAGGTCAGTTAAGGGGCCAAAGCTTTTCCTTGCTGAGCCTGCGCTCGATCACTTCCTGAGAGACAGCGAAGTGTTTCGCCAGCGGCACGCAAAGATAGGAAATGTGCTCGTCGGAGAGTTGCTGGCGTTTGACCCCGTTTGTTTCCAACTCATCAAGCACGCAGGCGAATTGCGTTTTGAGATTTGCGACGGGAACCAAAAACCGCCCCGCGAACTCGTTGGCATGAAATTCGAGCAATCCGTATTCTTTTTCCGGCATTTCCAGCATGAAGGAAATCCAATCCTCCGCACTTCCCCGTGGGATGCCCAGAAAGACCTCTTTGTGTAGCGTAAAATGGCCCAACTCGTGCGCGATACTGAAACGCAGGCGATTGGCGAACCGATCATCAAGAAACTGCTGCTGGTCCAGAATCAATGTCTTCCAATCTCCGAGCAAAAGAGCATCGACATCCGCGTCCTCTTTCAACCCTGTGATTGTGCGGATTTCCAGATCGAGTTCGAATTCCACCAAGGCAAGTACATCGATCGGTATCTCAGTCAGTGGGCAATACCGCTCACGAAATTGATCCGCCGCTGCCCAGCATGTCTCCTTGGTCAGAAATGGGGCTTTGAAATGGTGAGCAGGCGATGCCATCGGTCAGCTGGCGCGGATTTTTTCAATCACTTTGCGCATCTCCGTCTCGGTGGGCCTTTGCCCTCGCAGGGTTCGGAAGAATGCAGGGAGTTCTTTGACCAGCTCGGCATCGTCCATGATGTCTTGAGGAATGATGCCACGATCCGCTGCGGCAAGGTCGAAAAACAAATACCATTCGTCACTGCCGTCCCGCAGGTTGAGAGCCTTGGCGTAGCGGCTGAGGATTTCCCGGTCTTGCGGCGGAGGAATGGCGCGGCGCTCCATGCGGCTGATGTTTCCGGGATCGGCATCGGCCAATTCACAGAAGGCTCTCAGGGTGATGCGATTTTCTTTTCGAAGCGCCTGAAAAAAAGCGGCGAAGTTCTCGTGCGGAGTTTTCATGTGAGTTGAGTGTTGTATAAAAACTACAACATTTTGTTGTGTCTGGATAACATTTTTTTACTCACACCTTGAAAACCTTCATCACTTCGTCGCCGAGGCTGTTGATGACTTTGATGGCGATGCGGCCTTCTCGAGCGGAACTCGACGATTTCTATTGTGGTGTCGCTATGCGAAGCGAGTTCAAACTTGACCAAGCTAAGGCGCTTCCGCCAAGGTGATCTGCAGCTCTTCGGGATTCGTTTAAATAGGTCGGTCATTTTTTGAGCTGCAAAAAAATCACCCTTCAATCGTCTTCGTCCCAATCCAATGTTAAAAAAATCACCTTTCCTCGTTCTCGCTCTGGCTTTTATTCTTAGCGGTTGTGGTGGGGACTCCAAACCCTCGGTGAAAATTGGCATGAATCTGGAAATGACCGGGGAGATCCCTGCGGTCGGCGCCTCCAGTAAAAATGCGGCCATGCTTTATTTCGACAAAATCAATGCCAATGGTGGCCTGAAGCTCGGGGAGACCACGCTGCCTGTCGATTTAACTATTCGTGATAATGGAGCGAAGGCCGACCAAGCGGCCGGTGTCGCTCAACAGCTCATCTCTCGTCTGAATGTCGTGGCCATGATCGGTCCGAACTCAAGCGGATGCGCCATTCCAGCGGGCGAGATCGCCGAGAGCCTCAAGTGCGTGATGGTCTCGCCATGGTCCACGAATCCGAAGACGACGATGGATACGACGTCCAATCTTCCAAAAAAATATGTCTTCCGTGGTTGTTTCACGGATCCGTTCCAAGCGAGGGTGCTGGCGAAGTTTGCGATGAACACCCTTGGTGCGAAGAAGGCCGCTGTGCTCTATGACGTGGCCTCGGAGGCCCCGCTTGGACAAGCCACACTCTTCAAGGAAACATTCAAGGCCAGCGGCGGGGAGATTGTGGCTTTTGAGACCTACACCACCGGTGATAAGGATTTTTCCGCGCAGCTCACAAATATCCGCCAAGGAAATCCGGACATTATTTTCCTTCCAGCTTACTACAATGATGTGCCACTCATCGCGCAGCAGGCCCGACGTCTTGGAATCACCGTCCCCTTGCTCGGTAGTGACGCCTGGAGTTCCCCGGAAATCATCAAACTTGGCGGCGCCGATGTGAATGGATCCTATTTCTGCAACCACTTTTCGACCCAGATTGCGACCGATGAGGCGAAGCAATTCATCACGGATTATACGGCAAAATACGGCCAAGCCCCGGACGATGTCGCCGCGCTCACATTCGATTCCTGCGGGCTCGTGGTGGAGGCTTTAAAAAATGCTGGAAAGAACGATCGGGAGGCCGTTCGCGAAGCCTTCTCGCAGATCCGCGAATATAAAGGCGTGACGGGCACATTTAAATTCGAGCCAGGTTCGGGAGATCCGATCAAAAGCGCAGTGGTGCTTCAGATCAAGGATGGGGCGTTCGTATGGGTCGCCAACGCTTTGCCTTAACCGGATCGCCCAATCCCTATGGATTATTTCGCGCAGCAGGCTATTAATGCCGTTCAGCTCGGCTCCATTTACGCCCTTATCGCGCTCGGTTACAGCATGGTCTATGGCGTGCTGGTGATGATTAATTTTGCCCATGGCGATGTTTTCATGGTGAGCGCTTTTTTTTGCTTCCTGCTTTTGCTGTTCGTTCCAGCTCCCTTTGTCGTGGCGCTGATCGTGGTCATGTTGGCGACGGCGCTGCTTGGGGTTTGCATAGAGCGACTCGCTTACCGTCCGCTTCGTAATGCGCCACGCGTGTCGTCGATCATCACCGCGCTGGGCTGTGGCTTGGTCATTCAGAATACCACGCTCAGCCTGAGTCCGTACTCCCAGCGTATGCCTGAGTTATTTCACAGTAAGACATGGCAATTTGGGGAGATAACGGTTTCCTCACTCCAGGTTCTCATTGTAGGCGTCTCGGTCGGGCTCATGCTCGCACTCGACTTCTTTATCCGCCGCACACGTTACGGACTGGCGATGCGTGCTATCGCGCAGGACCGTCTCAGCGTTCCGCTCATGGGGATACCTGTGAATACGATCATCAGCATGACTTTTGCGATCGGGGCCGGACTGGGAGGGGCGGCGGGCGTTCTTTATGGATTAGCCTACCCGGTCATTGGAGCCTCGATGGGAATGCTAGTGGGATGGAAGGCCTTTGTGGCCGCCGTGATCGGTGGTATCGGCAATATGCGGGGAGCGGTGCTGGGTGGCTATATGCTTGGGGCTGTCGAGGTGCTCACCGTGACAGCTCTCCCATCGACTTATCGCGACCTCGTGGCCTACTCGCTGTTGCTTGTGATCCTTATTTTCAAACCCCACGGCCTGCTAGGTCGTCCCTCGGTGCAAAAGGTGTGATGCGATTTCTCCAAATTCCTCCACCGCGTGGTGTGCTTCTGGCATTGGTCTGCTTCGCTCTCTCTGCCTGCTTTGCCATCGAAAAATTCAACATCGTCGATGATTACGTTCGGTTCATTCTCATTACGCTAGGGATCAATATCATTCTGTGTGCGAGCTTGAATCTTGTGAACGGATGGATGGGCGAATTTTCCGTCGGTCATGCCGGCTTCATGGCCCTCGGCGCCTATCTTTCAGCCATCGTCTCGGCGAAGTGGCTGGTGGGCGCGAATCCGCTGTGGATGTTTCCTCTTGCGGTGGTCGCGGGTGGTCTGCTGGCCGCCGTGGTCGGCTTGCTGCTTGGCATGTTATCCTTCAAAACACGAGGCGATTACTTGGCGATTGTCACCTTGGCGTTTCTGA
>JBILZC010000129.1:0-4767 GCA_044377415.1 Terrimicrobiaceae bacterium
GACTCAACAACCGTCTATCAAGGCGTGGGCAGAAAAATACCACCCCAGCAGACGGAGATGATCAATGCCTTTGCCGTCGATGCCTGTCTTCCTGATGTGACCTTTCTTCTCGATCTCGACCGGCCCGCCTCGCTGGAGCGAATGAAGGCAGGTCAACGAACCCTCGACCGCATCGAACGCGAGAGCGAAGAATTTTTTGAAGCCGTCCGCAACGGTTATCTGGAATTAGCAGCACTCAACCCGAACCGCATCCTCCTTCTTGACGCCTCCAAGTCCAAAGAGACCACTCTTGAGGAGATCAAAAATGCCATTGCATCACTTTTGAGTAAATAAAATAAAAACTTGCGCGTATTTGCATCAAAAAAACACTTGATTCGATGCGCTCTTCGGTATTTATTCATTGCCAATGAGAATCAGCGTTGAAGTTTCAGAGGATATTTTAAAAGAGGTCATGGCGATGACCGGCGAAAAAAGCAAGGGGACTTCTTTGGCCCGAGCCGTTATGGAATTTGTGAAAAGACGGAAGGCCCGCGAATTTGGAAAGTTAATGCGAGAAGGCGCTTTCGACTATGACGTCGATACGTCCAACAACGAAAAAAAATTAGACTCTCCCATCCCACCGATGGGATCCTATTAAACAATGGTACTCGTTGACTCGTCCGTGTGGATCGAATCGTTGCGACGCACAGGGCGACTAGAAGTCAAGGTCGCCCTCGAAGCGCTTCTTGAAGCTTACGAAGCTCAGTTCTGTCCGCCTATTCGGTTGGAAGTCCTTGGAGGAGCAAGAAAAGAAGACCGCCGACGGTTGGGACATTATTTTTCCGTGATCCCGTATCGGAATTGCAATCAGGATGACTGGGAGCGCGCCATCGCCTTAGCTTGGAAACTACGCGACACAGGTTTGAATATACCGTGGTTGGACGTCGTCATTGCCTCGATTGCCCTTCACGATGGAATAAGACTATTTACCATCGATGCCCACTTTGAGAAAATGGCTTCCATCACGGGCCTTATGCTCTACCGCCCTGGCTATGGAGGAATGTTTCAGCCTGAGGATGTCTAATTTTTCTTAACATCGAGAGGATTTTTTAGTTAAAACAAACAGACCGTCTAGAGCAGTGGGACAAATCGCCCCCGGAATGAAAGTTCTCCGACCGAATCAACGCCGCTTTTTTTATACAACGACATGCAAAACATAACACCACAGGGAGACATCGGTCTCATCGGATTGGCCGTCATGGGCCAGAACCTCGTCCTCAACATGAACGACCATGGATACACGGTCGTTGTGTATAATCGCACCACAGCCAAAGTGGACGAATTTTTGGTCAATGAAGCTAAAGGCACCAAGGTTCAAGGCGCCCATTCGATCGAGGAACTGGTGGCGAAACTCAAGCGCCCACGTCGTGTGATGATGCTCGTGAAGGCCGGCAAGCCGGTGGATGATTTTATTGCTCAACTGGTGCCACACTTAGAACCTGGCGACATCATCATCGATGGAGGAAATTCCCTTTTCGATGACACCAACCGCCGTCAAAAAGAACTCGAAAGCAAAGGTCTGCTCTTCATCGGCACAGGTGTCTCCGGCGGCGAAGAAGGTGCCCGCCGCGGCCCGAGCATCATGCCTGGGGGATCACCCGCCGCATGGCCCCACGTCAAAGAGATTTTCCAATCCATCTCAGCCAAAGTCGACGATGGCGCACCTTGCTGCGACTGGGTCGGCGAAGAGGGTGCAGGACATTACGTCAAGATGGTGCACAACGGCATCGAGTATGGCGACATGCAGCTCATCTGCGAGGCCTACAACATTCTCAAAAACGGCCTCGGCCTCACCGAAGATGAAATGCACGACGTCTTCGCCGAGTGGAATAAAGGCGAACTCGACAGCTACCTCATTGAGATCACACGCGATATCCTTGCAAAGAAGGACACCGACGGCTCACCGCTGGTGAACAAAATCCTCGATACCGCAGGACAAAAAGGCACTGGCAAATGGACGGTCATCAACTCATTGGACTTGGGCGTTCCCATCACGCTCATGGCCGAGGCTGTTTACGCCCGCTGTGTGTCGGCTCTCAAAAACGAGCGCGTCAAGGCCGCAAAGAAACTCAAAGGCCCCAAACCCGCCATCGCCGCCGCGAAGGATCCCGTCAAACGCAAAGCTCTCATTAATGACATCCGTGATGCGCTCTATGCGTCAAAAATCATCAGCTACACGCAAGGCTACATGCTCATGCGCTCGGCAGCGGAGGAATACGGCTGGAAACTCAACTGGGGTGGCATCGCCCTCATGTGGCGGGGCGGATGCATCATTCGCTCGCGCTTCCTCGGCAAAATCAAAGAGGCCTTCGATAAGAATCCGAAACTTGGGAATCTCTTGCTCGACGAATATTTCCGCAGCGAGATCAAGAGAAGCCAGAAAGGCTGGCGCAATGTCGTGGCGCAGGCCGCCAAGCGTGGCATACCAGTACCGGCATTCAGCACGGCGCTTTCCTTCTACGACAGCTACCGTTCCGCAGTGCTTCCAGCCAACTTGCTCCAGGCTCAGCGGGATTTCTTCGGCGCTCACACCTATGAACGCACGGATAAACCACGCGGCGAATTCTTTCACACGAATTGGACCGGCCAAGGTGGAACAACGGCCTCGACCACTTATACAGTGTAAGCGTTAAGCGCCTCACAAACCTGATGCCATCGAGAGGTGGCGGATGATTTCAATTGAATGCCCTCGATTCCCATCGAGGGCATTCTGCTTGAATCGCATAGCAATTTAGCGTTTCCCTTTCTTCACAGAAAATACTGGGCTTCGCTTGCATACGGAAAACTCCCGCTTTTGCGAATAATTGGTTTGCACGCCTCGGGTCATTTCCTGCACCTTATCGCCTCGCCTCACTCGGCATGATGCCGACGGCATGGACCAAACTTCTCTAAGGGCATGAAAAAAGACCAACACAAAGCTTTCGATCAAGAAATCCTCAATCAACTCAAATTCGGTCTCGCACGAGACAAAGTCACCGCGTCCAAACGGGATTGGTGGATCGCGACATCGAAAGCCGTCCAGAACGTCGTGATCGAGCGCATGATCAAGACACTCACAACCCACACCGAGGGCAATGTGCGCCGCGTTTATTATTTCTCGATGGAGTTTTTGATGGGCCGCTTGTTCGTCAACAGCATGATCAGCGCCGGTGTGATGAAAGAGATCAGCGAGTCCCTTTCCACACTAGGCCACAATATTGAAGAGTTGCGCGAAGAGGAATATGACATGGGCCTCGGCAACGGTGGTCTCGGCCGCCTCGCTGCTTGCTTCCTCGACTCCCTAGCTACACTCGACCTTCCCGCCGTCGGTTACGGCATCCACTATCAATACGGACTCTTCAAACAAGAATTTCGCAATGGTCATCAAATCGAACACCCCGACGCTTGGATGGTCTATGGCACTCCATGGGAAATTGTCCGCCCCGAGCACACCACCGAAGTTCCGATTTACGGCCATGTCGAAAATGTCTGTGACGACTTAGGTACCTCGCGCCCGCAATGGGTCAGCACTCGCAAGATTCTCGGAGTTCCCTACGACATCCCAATCCCCGGATTCGGCACGGAAACCGTCAATTTTCTCCGCCTTTGGGAATCCCGCGCCACGGAGGAATTTGATTTTGAAGCCTTCAACAGCGGCGGATACGAGCAAGCCGTTCATCAGAAAAACATGGCCGAAACGGTCAGCAAGGTTCTTTATCCGAATGATAAAACCGAGGTCGGCAAAGAACTCCGACTTGTCCAGCAGTACTTCTTTGTCGCCTGCTCTCTGAGCGACATCATTCGCCGCTTCCACAAGAGCAATACCGATTGGGAGACCTTTCCAGAGAAAGTCGCCATCCAACTCAACGACACACACCCCGCCATCGCGATCGTCGAACTCATGCGTCTCCTGCAAGACGACTACGGCCTTTCTTGGGATAAATCCTGGTCGATCGTCACCCGCACCTTCGCCTACACGAATCACACTCTGCTTCCCGAAGCTTTGGAGAAATGGAGCGTGGGACTCTTCCGCAAGGTTCTTCCCCGCCACTTGCAAATCATTTTTGAAATCAACAAGCACTTCCTCGATCTGGTCGAAGAGAAATGGCCTGGTGATGCAGGCAAGAAGCGCACCCTCTCGCTCATCGAGGAAGGCGACGTGCAAATGGTCCGCATGGCCCACCTCTCGGTCGTCGGCAGCCATTCCGTGAACGGCGTTGCCGCCCTTCACACCAAGCTCCTCAAGTCCGAACTCTTCCCCGAATTCGATGCCTTGTATCCGAAAAAGTTCAACAACAAGACGAACGGGATCACCCCGCGTCGATGGTTGGTGGCCTGCAACCCCCAACTATCCGACCTCATCACGTCCCGCATCGGAAGCGGATGGGAACGCAATCTCGACAAGCTCCGCGAACTCGAACCCTTCGCCAAAGATGCCCAGTTCCGCGAGGAATTCATGGCGGTCAAACACAAGAACAAGGAACTCCTCGCCAAGATCATTCAAAAAGAGTGCGGCATTGAGGTCAATCCCTCGGCCCTCTTCGACGTCCAAATCAAGCGTCTGCACGAATACAAGCGTCAGCACTTGAATTTGCTCCACATTCTGGCCCTTTACCGCCGCATTCTCCAGAATCCCGAAAAGTCTTTCACCCCACGCGTCTTTATCTTCGCAGCCAAAGCCGCACCGGGTTACGATACCGCCAAGCTCATCATCAAAGCCATCAATGCCGTGGCTTCCAAGATCAACAC
>JBILZC010000130.1:0-4725 GCA_044377415.1 Terrimicrobiaceae bacterium
GGCGCAGGTTGGAGCGCTTGGCGGCTTCGGTCGGATAGAAGTTGATGTCGATCACGTTGTCCAATGCGCGGATGGCGACTTGGATTGTCTCGCGGAGCATGTCGTGGTCGAGGGACCCATCAGCGCGCAAGTGCGAGTCGAGTACGACGGAGCCCAAGTTGCAAACGGCGGTTTCATCCTCGCTGGTATTGAGGGTGATCTCGGTGCAGAGATTCGAAGAGTGGATGACGCCAACGTGATCTTGTGGGCTGCGAAGGTTACAGGGATCCTTGAATGTGATCCAGGGATGACCTGTCTCTAGCAACATCTTGAGCATCTCTTTCCAGACTTCGATGGCTGGAATCTCCTTTGAGCTGATCTTACCTTCTTTGGCGAGGCCTTCGTAATAGGTGTAGCGCTCTTCGAATTTGCGTCCGTAGATCTCATGGAGATCGGGAACTTCATTTGATCGGAAGAGGGTCCAGTTTTCACGGGCCTCCATGCGCTTCATGAACAAATCAGGAACCCAGTTCGCGGTATTGAGATCGTGAGTGCGCCGGCGGTCATCGCCTGTGTTGCGGCGGAGTTGGAGGAAGTCCTCCATGTCGCTGTGCCATGTCTCGAGATAGGCGCAACCAGATCCGCGACGCTTGCCGCCTTGGTTGACGGCTACGAGTTGATCGTTGTGCAGCTTGAGGAAGGGGATCACTCCTTGGCTTTCGCCGTTCGTGCCCTTGATGTAGCTGCCAGTGCCGCGAACGGTCGTCCACGATCCACCGAGTCCGCCTGCCCATTTGGACAAATAGGCATTCTCCGCGATGCCGCGCTGCATGATGGATTCGATCGAGTCATCGACCTTGTAGAGGTAGCAACTCGAAAGTTGGCTGTGCAGTGTGCCGGAATTGAAGAGCGTGGGCGTGCTCGAGCAAAAGCGGCGGCTCTTATAGAGATTGTAAAGACGGATGACCCAGTCCTCGCGGTTGCCGGGTTCTTCGAGGAAGAGTCCCATGGCGACGCGCATCCAGAAAAACTGCGGCGTTTCAAGGCGACGGGCTTGCTTGCGTGTCTTGTCTACGATGAGGTAGCGATCGTAGAGGGTCTGAATGCCGAGGAAGTCGAAGTCCATGTCGGCCGAGGGGTCGATGGCATCGGCAAGCGCATCGAGATCGTAGCTGAGCATCTTGGGAGTCAGGCGCTCAATTGTCACGCCAGAGCGGAGGTAGCTCTTGAAGGCCTTACGATGAGCTTCACGGAGCCCCTCGATGCCGTCGCGCATGATTTTCCAATCCAGCACCTCCTCATAAATGTAGGAGAGCATGATGCGGGCGGCGAATTTTGCAAAATCCGCATCGCGTTCGATGAGTGTGCGGGCATTGAGGATGATCGTACTTTTGAGGATGTCTTCATCGACTTCGGTCGCGAGCGAGCGGCGGAGTTCGCGTTCGATTTGAAGTTGGTCGAGGTTCAGATCTAGGCCGATCATGGCAAATTGGATGCGGCGCTTGAGCTCGGATCCATCCCAGAAAACTGTCTGCCCATCGCGTTGGGTGACAACGATGAGAGAGTCTTGGGTTTCTTTGACCTCGGATTCTGGTGTGGCATTGATGGCGGCATCCTCGCGGTGGCGGCTACGTTGGGCGCGGTAGAGGATGTAGCTTTCGGCGACCTTGTAGAAACCTTGGCGCATCAATTCCTCTTGAACCATGTCCTGTACGTCCTCGATGTGAACGAAAGCACTGTCACGAAGGCGCACGCGCTCCGTCACTCCACGGGCAATTGCAATGGCGCCTTCCGCATTCTCTTTCATCGAGAGGAAAGCTTGGCGGCAGGCCTCTTCGATCTTGGATGGCATCCATGGAACGACGGTGCCATTTCTGCGGATGAGCCTGACGGTGAGGGGGGCGGCCTCCGGATAGGAGTTGGGATTCAAGGATGAGCGGACAGAGCGCTTAAAAACAAGGCTCTTGGCGACATCGTGGGCATCGTTATCGATAAGGGCTTTTTCGATCAAAAGGGAAAGATCGTGCTCGGAGAGACGCAGTCCACCCGACTCGCGGGCTTGCTCGATCAAGCGGGAGGCCACGGAATGAGCTACGCAGGCGACGAAGCCGCGATTCTCCTCATTGAAGATGTTTTTTTCTTCGCGTGAGAGGAGGAGATCCGTGAGGGCTTGGCCGATTTCGTCGGCGACCTTCGAGAGATCAAATCCCGTTTCTTCGCCGGTGCTGCGGGTGACAGTGATGCCAGGGTGCGAGAGGGCATCGAGGCTGAGTGAATCGCGCCAGGAGTATTCGGGCTTTTGGTCGCGTGGAGTCGTAACGAGGCGCTTGAGCGCCAGATCTTCATCAAATGACAGGAGACGAGGCATTGGTATTGTTGTGGTTCAGGGGTTGGAAGATTAAAGGTCGTCGTCGTTGACGCCCGCGAGATCGAGTCCGCGGCGGTATTCTGTGACTCGGCCTTCGAAGAAGTTGGTTTCCTTTTTGATTTCCATCATCTCGGAGAGCCAGGGAAGGGGATTCGTGAGTTCCCTATGGAATGGCTCGAGGCCGACACCGACCAAGCGACGATCACCGATGAAATCAATGTAGCTGCAGAACTCGTCAGCGGTGAGGCCCACGGCAGCCACGGGCAAGCAATCGCGGATGAATTGTTTCTCAAGAGTGATAGCCTCAGCCATCGTTTGGCGGAGCTCTTCGCGGAACGCTTCAGTCCAGATTTCGGGATTCTCATCCACAAGGTCCTGGAATAACTGGCGGAGGAGTTCGATGTGATTCGACTCGTCGCGGAGCGTGTAGCTGAACATCTGGCCTATGCCGGGGAATTTGTTTTGGCGGTAGAGCGCGAGGATCATCCCGAACAAGCCGTAGAACTGAGTGCCTTCCATGCACTGACCGAAAAGGAAGATATTTTTTGCGATCGCAAACTTGTTTTCCAAAAGCGTGAGATCCATATCGCGTCGGAGTGCGCGGCTATTGCTGACGACAAAATCCGTTTTGTTTTTGATCGTCTTCACATCTTCAAACATGGCTTCGCATTCGTGCGGATTGATGCCAAGTGAGCTGATCATATAGACGAGGGAGTCCGCGTGGATGTTTTCCTCTTGGGCGTGGCGACCGAGTACCAACTTGAGTTCTGGAGCCGTAACCGCTTCACGGATCACATGAAGAATGTTGTCGCCCACGATGCCTTCCGCTGCCGAAAAATAACCGATTCCCATCTTGATGATCCAGCGATCCACATCAGAAATAAACCCGCTCGTATCCCTCCAATGCTCGCAATCCTTCTGCATCTGGATGTCTTCCGGTTCCCAATGGTTCGCCTTCATCTTTTTGTAGATGTCGTAGGCCCATGTGTATTTTAGCGGAAGCATATTGAAGAACATCGTCTGCCTTCCATTGATGACGCGCTTCGCTGAGAGAGCGGCTTCGGCTTTATCGCGGTCGAGGATGAATTGTCTATCACCGAGTGTGATTGTCGTTGTGGCCATAATTGATTCTAGGATTGGTGTGTGGATGTTTGGGAAATGAATCAGAGACTTGATTTCGTCTGTGGATACGTTCGTCGATTTTCTAAGGGTTGCAAAATATGTCAAAATAAATCACCATGTTGTGGTAAAAAAAATTAAAACCACCATATATAGGGGTTTGCCCTTAAGCATAAATCGGGCCAACTTTTTAAAGAATCGTCGCTGTTTTTGAACGAATTAGCTATTTTCCCAGTTGAAAAACGGTTTTTGATTGAGAAAAAAAGAGCCCTTTTTTAAAAAAATCGCTCGAGTTTTTTGAAATTGGAGCAGTTCGTTTATTTATGGCGCACAAAAAGCGGCGCAAAGCGATTCGTTGGTGTGGATCGTTTTTTCAGTTTTTGATCTCAAGGAGCGTCATACCATGAGAGAAATTCAAGATCGCGAAACTCGATTTGTTTTATCAGCATCACCAAAGCCCCGCCTTAAACTTTATGACATCGCCAATATGCAATGAATTTCAGCTTCGCTCCGCATGGCTTGCAGGCAAGCGGATCAGCTCCTTTTTGAAATAACAAATGGAGCGCCTCATTATCATCGGCGGAGGGATCATTGGGTTAGCCACCGCGCTCCAAGCCTCACGCCAGCAAATCGCGCGAGAAATCATCGTGATGGAAAAGGACCCGCAGACCGGGGGACACCAGAGCAGTCACAACTCCGGTGTGTTGCATTGCGGGCTCTACTACAAACCCGGTTCGCTGAAAGCCAGACTCGCTGTGGAAGGCATTCGAGCGATGGTGGACTTCTGCAAGGAACACGACATTCCACATGATATTTGCGGCAAGATCGTGCTCGCCGTCGATGAGTCGGAAGTGGCGAGATTGCGCGATTTGCAAGCCCGCGGAACAGCTAACGGCCTACGCGGACTGCAATGGCTCGAGGGGGCCGCCATTCAAGAAATCGAGCCCCATGCCGTCGGTCGAGCCGCTTTGCGCGTGCCTGAGGAGGGCATCGTGGACTATGCCGCTGTGATGCGAAAGATGGTGGAGTTGCTCCGCGCCGCTGGTCATCAGGTCCGGACGAGTGCTCCGGCATTGAGGATACAAACGAGCGGCAGTCAGCAAATCGTGTCCACACCGCAGGAGGATATCGCCGCGGACTTCGTCATCAACTGCGCGGGACTTCATTGCGATCGTGTGGCCAAATCCGCAGGGCTGCACCCAGACTCGAGCATCATTCCCTTTCGGGGTGATTATTGGAAGTTGGCTCCGAGCGGCGAG
>JBILZC010000131.1:0-4698 GCA_044377415.1 Terrimicrobiaceae bacterium
CTTCGAGCGCTTCACGGCCATCACGGGCTTCTGGCCTTGCACTTGGAGGGAGAGAACATTCATCAACTCCTCTGGGCCTTGATCCGCCGTGTCCGCACCAAGCACCACGGATTTGCGCGCAGCCTGCCGCAGCCAGTGGCCATTCAAATACACGGCCCCGGTGTGGTATTTCTGCCGCGCCTCATACCAATCACCCTTGATGAGGTCGTTGTAGGGATTGAATTTTCCGAAAAACGAATTCGGCAAGGTCAGCTCCCAAGCATCGCCCTCGAGCTTTTTCCAACCGGTGACGATCTCCGAACCCTTGATCACGACTTTCTCACCGGGAGCCGCTTGGAAGACGATGGGCTTCCCCTCGTCTCCTCCGCGCGGCGGATTGATCTCCTCGCGGTAGGTGCCCGCGTGCACGGTGACCGTGTCGCCGGGTTGCGCCTTGTTGGCTGCGGCTTGGATTGTTTTCAACGGACTGCTTGCGGAAGCATCGTTCGAATCATTCCCAGATGGGGCGACATGGATTTCTACGGCGACGCGAGTCTTTGCCGGATTTTTTTTAATTTGCATCAACTCGGGCCGCTTGGGTTCAGGGAGCTTTGAGACGCTCGCGTCAGAAGCAAGATTTTGGGTTACTGACTTGCACGATGAAAGGCCCAGCAACGTAGAAACGCAGAGAAGAAGGATAAGGAGGAACTGCAACATAAATACCTATTCATTAATGCCACTAACTTAACCGAACGTCTTCTCGTTTTTTGTCATATTGTTATCATTTTTTGTCATGGTCATTGACCATGGATTGCATGCAGGAGGTTACTTTTCTTGTTTGAAAACCCACCAGAAGCGGTTTTGCGATCGATGAGGGATGCTGGAAATGAAGGCACTTAAGGCGGCGCGGACCGCCGGGATCGACATGCATGCTGGGCTGATGTCCGAGACCCTCTTGACTATTACCACGACCAGCAACAGGCTACTCGCGTGTCAATTCCTGCCCACCATTGGCTTTGGATTCCCGTATTGCTACTCGGCGCGGCGTTGAGATTTTTGGATTTGTCGAGCGCCCCTTTGCACGCGGACGAGGCGGTCGGGGCGAAAATCACCGCCGGGCGGCTGGAGGGCCGAGGATATTCTTTCGATCCCTCGCATTATCACGGACCATCCCTTTCCTTGATCGCCTCCTGGAGCGGACGGTTGGGTGGAGAAAAATCTTTTGAGGATCTGGATATCCTGACGCTTCGGGGAGTCGCGGCGCTGTGCGGCTCGCTGATCATCCTACTACCTCTACTCCTGCGCCGGTGGTTAGGGGAAATGGGTGCGCTCGCGGGGGCTTTATTTTTGGCGACCTCTCCCCTCCTCTGCTTTTATTCGCGGGTTTTCATTCATGAACCGTTGCTGGCGCTTTTCGCGGCGGCGGCACTGGCTTGTCTCGGTTGGTGGATGACTTCGCCATCTCGGCTCGCGGCTGTTTGCGGAGGTCTTGCCCTCGGGTTAATGGCGGCGACGAAGGAAACGTTCGTCATTGTGGCCTGTTCGTGGTTGATCGGACTTCTCGCATCGGGAACGCAGAAAAGCAGGCGCCAGCTTAGGATTGCGACGGCTTTCTCGTTGGTGGCATTCCTTGCGGTCTTGCTCGCAGCTTATGGAAATCCGCTGTCCTTTTTTTCGACCTATGCGGGCTACGCGACGGATCCGGGGCACGCGAAGCCGCTGCTTTACTATTGGGATTTATTGATCGCTCCGAAACACCGCCCCCCTCAATGGTGGACAGAGGCGGGTGTCGCGGCGCTTGCTTTAGCGGGGATATGGACTGCTTGGCGCAACGCAAATCCTTTTCTGCGATTGCTGGCGGTTTCCGCCGGGGTCCAGTTCATTGTGTATTCGGCGATATCCTACAAGACCCCGTGGCTGATGATGATTCCTTGGATGGAGGTCTGCTTGCTCGCGGGCGTGGGTGCGGCGACGATGAAACCTTGGCGTGGATTGGCACTGGCGGGCGTCGTTGTTTTTTTCCAACTCCAACAGACCTACGCGGCCGTTTTTCGTTTTCCGAACGACTCGCGAAACCCCTTAGTCTATTCCCCAACCTCCTCCGACATCCAGCGGCTTCGGAATCGGCTCCATACCCTGAAGAAAAAATCCCCTGCTTTTCAGCAAGGACGAATGGCTGTTCTAGGCAATGGCTATTGGCCCCTTCCCTGGTATTTGCGCGACACCCTTCCCACGGGCTATTTCGAAACGATGCCAGATGACATTGCAACCTTCGCCATCGTGATCGCAATGCCGGAAATGGCTGAAAAATCCGGCCAACACCTCGCTGCGACTCATGAAGCCTTTTTCCAAGGCCTACGGCACGAGGTGCCGGTGACCGTGTTTGTGAGGCTTGACATCCGAGCCGAGGAGTTGGTCGCACCATGAGCACGGCGCTCCAGGCAGTGCCGTTTTTCGAGAATCCCTCGCTGTGGAGGTATGCCTCGGATGCGATGAAAACGACCTTTCGCCTATTCGTGCCAGGCGGGGATCGAGCGCTTGTGGACTCCGCGGTCTCCGAGGCGTTTCTAAAACTCGAGGAACTTGAGGGAGTGCTCAGCCGCTATGCGCCGGGAAGCGACATCAGCCGCATCAATGCGATGGATCCCGGCGAAACGCTTTTCGTCAGCGACGAGTGCGACCGGTGCCTGCGCTTGGCGATCGAGGCTTCGGTTGCAACAGGCGGCCGGTTCGATCCCTGCGCGGGCACCATGATCGATGCGGTGAAGTCGGGTTCTGGCGTCGCGGGGACGGTGCGCGGGGTCGTTTCGCTCGATGAGCACAGACCACTCGTCAAATGTCTCGAAGCCGGGCGCGTGCTGGATCTGGGGGCCATCGGCAAGGGGTTTGCGTTGGAGCGCATGGGAGCGATTCTTGCCGCACATGGGATCGCGGATGCGCTGCTGACCTCCGGGGCGAGCACGATTCTGGCCATGGGTTCGATGGATTGGCCGATCGACATCCCGCATTCGGCAGGCGTGAGGCGTTTGCTCTTGCGCGCTTCCGCGCTTGCCGCGTCGGGAAATTCGCAACAGGGCGCACACATTGTGAATCCCGAGGATGGCACGGCAGCGCAAACCTTCGAGAATGTCTGGGTGATCCACCCAAGGGCACCGTTGGCCGATGCGTTCTCCACGGCATGCTTCACCATGACGCCCGAAGAGATCGCGGATTTCACGGCGCTCCTCCCGGCGGAGTGCCGCGTGATCAGCGATCCCGATTGGAGCGTGTGAGACTCAGGCTCAGTGATTGGCCGAGAGGCTGCCTCAGCGCCCGGAGAACCTTGGATTTCACTGCTGGAGGCTGATTTTTACAGGGCGGGCACGGCCGTCTCTTTTGCGCCCCCGCGCAGCGGTGCGTAGTTTTATAATTGCGGGGTGTCTCCTTGCTCTAGCATACGCATGCAAATATTGAGGGCACTTTTATTAACCTGCTCTTCTGTGGGTGGGAAAGTCACATCCGCATCGAAGTCGGCCTTCATGGTCTTGTGCACCACAATCGTCGGGCACTCGTTTGAAATAAATAACAACAAATCAGCCATCAAATCCGGGAAGCTCGTCATCATCGCTCCTCCCACTAAAAAAAGCGTATCGGGGCAATTTTTGAGCATTGATTTGATCTCCTCCGCCGGCGTCGATTCGCAGAGGATGGCGGAAACATCGGTAAATCCATGGGCCTTCAAAAGAGCGACCTTCCCATTCGTGTGTCCCGGGAGATGGCCGATATTGATGATCTTAGTTTGGCGTGTGAACTTCATTGTCGAACATCCTACGATCAGCAGGGACAGCCGCATAGGTGGGAATAATTCACCGCCATCGACTCAGAAATCATTTTCAGTTTATTTGTAATTGTTTGAATTTATTTAGTTTCGGCAATCAGTGATTAGCCGAGAGGCTAACCGCCTTGTATCCACCACGGGAGCGGAACCACACGATCAGGCCGAGGTAGCAGAGGAGCATGAACGCCGGAAAGACGATCACCTTTGCCAGCGAGCCTTGGCGGGCGGTTTTGGCAATGGTGGAAATTTCCTGCGATTGGGCCTCGGGAAGCGCCGCGAGTTTCGCGGGATCCAAGGCGCGGTAGGTTCCGAGGAAATACGAGTCGGATTTCGAGACGGCTTGGTAGGCTCCGGGAGTCTTGGCCTCGATGGATGATTCGATCGAGCGTTCCTGCATTTCGCCGATGAGCGGGCCGCCGAGGATGCCGACGGTGAGCATACCGATGCCTGCGATGGCGTTGAGGGTGAGTGCTCCGCCTTTGGGGGTTTGTTCGGCGACGACGCCGAGCATGGTCGGCCAGAAGAAGCTTTTTCCCACGCCGTAGATGGTCGCGGCCAAAAAGATGAAAGCGAGGCCATTTGCTTTCGAGAGAAGGAAAAGACCAGCGCATGCCAGTGTGGCGCAGACGGCGAGAAGGCCGAGCGGGGTGAGTTTATGAACGATCGGGCCGGCTACAAAGCGGAGGCACATCATGATACTCGATGTGTAGATCAATACCCAGAGGGGGTTCGCGCCGCTGGCGTGGAGGGGTTCTTCCATGATGCCCGAAATGGCGCCGTCGGTTCCCAGTTCGGTGGTGGCGAGCGGCATCATGATGAGGCACAGGAGAAGCAGGATCGGACGCCCCAGCGAGCGGCAATAGAGTCCGTAGGCAGCGACCGAGACGATGAGGAGGGTCCAA
>JBILZC010000064.1:0-13918 GCA_044377415.1 Terrimicrobiaceae bacterium
TAATGGAGCAGTGAGAGTCAAAGCGGCTTCTTGAGGCGTGGCAGAAGGGGTGGGGGAGGGATTAGGTGCCGCTGGAGATTCTTGACCCATCAAACGTAACGGCAAGAACGCACAAAAAAGAAGTGTCGGGATATATCGCATCTGGAAAAAGCGCAAGGGAGCGCGCTTGAAAATACAGCAATTTTGAGATCAGTTGGCAAGAGGATGAGTAATTACAGGGAGACTTTCATGCCAGAACCGATCGACGCGGCTAGAGCGATGCGCCATCGCGAGGGTTTTGCTTTTCTCGACTCTTCCCTTCCCACGGGCGGCGCACTCTCGATCCTAGCCTGTGAACCTGACCTCGTTCTTCGCGGAAGAGATTGGTCGCTCATCGAGGAAGAACTCCAAAAAAGAAATCAGGTCGGCCCAGATTGCGGTGCGGCTATCGGGTGGGTTGGCTTCGATGGGGAGTATCAGTTTTCTTTTTATGATCGGATTCAAATCTATTCCCACGATGCACGGAGTTGGAATCATTCCCCTCCTGAATCGGCCTCCCATTCGGCAAATTCCCCGAGTTTGAACTTCCTGCCTTCCATCGAGCGGGAAGTCTTTATCGACATGGTGGAACGGGCGAAAGCCTACATTGCCGCTGGGGATATTTACCAAGTTTGCCTGAGTCACCCGTTTCAATCCGCTTTCCATGGCGATCCTTGGGACTATTACGAAAGGCTAAGAAAACACTCGCCGGCGCCGTATGGAGCCTACATCGATGGGGGAAATTTAAAAATCGCTTCGGCTTCGCCAGAGTGCTTTTTGCGGATGGTCGGGCGGAAGATTTCTACGCGACCAATCAAGGGAACCCGCCCCCGAATGGCCGATCAACAAAGCGACCGAATCAGTTCCAGAGAGCTGGAGACCTCCGCAAAGGAGATCGCGGAGTTGATCATGATCACCGATTTGGAGCGCAATGATCTTGGCCGTGTTTGCGAATACGGATCGGTTTGCGTTCCCGAGTTGCTGAAGTTGGAAGCCTACGAGCAGGTGTTTCATCTTGTTTCAATGGTAGTCGGGGAATTGAGGTCGGAGGTCAGTCATGTCGCCGCCTTACGTGCCTGCTTTCCAGGTGGCTCGATTTCCGGTGCCCCCAAGAAACGCGCGCTGGAGATCATTCATGAGCTGGAGCCATTCTCTCGAGGCTTGTATACAGGTGCAATCGGCTATTTTGGTTATAACGGGGAGAGCCAGTTTTCGATGACCATCAGGACGGCGGTATTCGAGGCCGATCGGGCTCATTTTCATGTTGGGGCGGGGATCGTGGCGGATTCCGATCCGGGGATGGAGTGGGAGGAAACCCACCACAAGGCGGCAGGCTTATTGTTGGCGGCGAGAGAACTTTAGGATCGCGCCATCCATTCCCGCATATCGGACGGCAGTGGGCACTCCCACTCGAGGAGTTTGCCCTCCCATTCAATCGAGAGACCGGCGGAGTGCAAGGCATGGCGAGGGAGGTGAAGTCGAGAGGCGAGCGCGGGCGTCCATCCCGTCTTAACAAATTCCAAGTATAAATCCTCTGAGGGACCGTAAATTTTATCACCAACGACGAAGTGTCCGAGGGAGGCTATGTGAACCCGAATCTGGTGTGTCCTTCCCGTGATCGGGCGGGCCTCGAGGAGCGAAAACTCTCCCAGTGTATTTTTAAACTCATCGCGTTTTTTGAAATGCGTGAGGGCTTCTGCTCCTGCCGGGTGGATGATGCGTTGAAGATGAATCTTTGTCTCCGCCACTTCGCCTTGACGAATGATCGGGGCATTGACGGAAAACTCCTCGAGGGATGGAATGCCTCTCACAAGTGCCAAATAGGTTTTTCGGATCTGCCCTTCCTGCATGGCCATCGCTGCGCGACGCGCTGCTGCCGCATTTTTTGCGACGAGTACCAAGCCACTTGTTTCCCGGTCGAGCCTGTTGATTAAAGAAACCTGACCCCCGTTGGCGATCTCGTAGCCCAGAAGATCCTTCAGCGCATCCCAAAGGGTGCGCGGTCCTCCTGGCTTCGTCGGGTGTACGAGAAGTCCTGCCGGTTTGTTGACGGCAATCAGATCGGGAGTTTCACCAATGATCTCGAAGTCTGCTTGATCGTGAGTCATGTCGAGGAGAGTATCGCCAGTAAGCATGATCGATCTTAAAAATGTCTCACGCATTTATTCCTCCGGCACCGGCGAGGTGCGTGCATTGGATGATGTATCGCTACACATCCCGGACGGCGACTTTGTTTCGGTTACGGGACCCAGCGGGTGTGGTAAAAGCACGTTGCTCAATATTCTTGGCGGACTCGATCATCCAACTTCGGGCGAGATTTTTGTGAATGGAGTATCCCTCCACAATGCTGGTGAAAAACAACTCACCCACTATCGCCGCCACACGCTCGGTATCGTTTTTCAGTTTTTCAACCTTCTTCCGGCCATGACTGTTCGGGAAAATGTCGAACTGCCCCTTCTTTTAAGGGGGGACTCCAAAAAACTAGCCGCATCACGCGTCGCAGAGATGCTCGATCTCGTCGGTCTTTCTCATCGCACGGCCCATTTTCCACATCAGTTAAGCGGGGGCGAGATGCAACGTGTAGCAATAGCCAGAGCCATTGCAGGAAGCCCTAAACTTCTGCTTGCCGACGAGCCCACTGGAAATCTCGACTCTGCGAATGCCGACATTGTTTGCGAAACCCTCTCAAAGATTGCTTCCCAAAAAATTGCCACGCTGATTATTGTTACTCACAGCGAGTCCGTTGCTGCCTTGGCTTCTACTCGCATACAAATCCTCGATGGAAAAATCCTCTCACAACTCGATAAACCTTCTTCAAGCCGATGACCCACGGTTATTGGAGTTTGGGCTTTTCTCGGGGCTCGACCAGCAAGAATTGGCCACACTTATCAAGCTCACAGATACGATCCATGTGGCAGCTGGGGAGAAAATCATTTCCTGTGGGGATCCTGGGCATTGCTTCTATCTCATTATGAGTGGGAGCGCTGTAGTCACAGCGAAGCCACCAGACGGAAATGTCGAGCTTGCCCGATTGAAGGCCGGTGATTTCATGGGGGAAATCTCTCTTGTCGATGACGGCCCGCGCTCGGCTGACGTTACCGCTTTGGAAGACTGTACCCTTTTACGCATTACCCGAGTCACCATCGGCGTTCTTGCCGGATTGAAGCCTGCAGCCGCCGTTCAGATTCTCAGCGCCCTCGGGAGCGAACTCGTCAAACGCCTTCGTATATCTAATCTCAAATACATTGACCTCCTCCATCGCACCAAGGGTGTGGTCGAAATTTAACTTCTTATTCGTATCGTGGAAAAACAACGCACACTAGCATCCTCGGCCAACCTTACGGGCAGCGCCCTTCACACCGGCGAAAATGTGACCCTCACCATCCTGCCAGCACCCGTTGGCCATGGTTACAAATTCCAGCGAGTCGACCTCCCTGATGAACCTGTGGTAGACGCCGCGGCTTGGAACGTGAAGACCGTCGAGCGCGCCACCACGCTGATTCAAGGGACGGTTAAGATACACACCGTCGAGCATGTTCTTTCCGCTCTCACGGGCATGGGAGTCGATAATGCCCTCATTCAGATGAATGCCAATGAGCCTCCGATCGGCGATGGAAGCGCCTCGGCCTATATCGCACTCATCAAGCAGGCAGGCATCGTCACTCAGGATGCGGATCGTCGCTACATCCAGATCACCGAACCGCTCACGGTTGAAATCAACGGCTCGGTGCTCATTATTCTTCCTGATACGAAGTTCCGCGTTTCTTGCACTCAGGCCGGTCCCGAAGGGCGATTCACGCAATTTCTTTCCGCAGAAATCACGCCCGAGTTTTACGAAAAGGATATTGCCCCAGCCCGCACGTTTGTTTTTTACGAGGATGTGAAGCACCTCATGGACAAGGGTCTCATTAAAGGGGGTAGCTTGGAAAATGCGATTGTGGCACGCGGTGAGAGCGTTCTAAGCAAGGAACCGCTTCGCTTTCCTGATGAGTTTGTTCGCCACAAGATTCTTGATATCATTGGCGATCTTTCGCTTTGCGGACGCTTTTTGCGAGGCCATGTGATCGCCATCAAGCCAGGTCACGGCATCAACACGGAAGCGGCTAAAATCCTTGCCGAGCGTTGCAAGGCCCTTCAAGCAGTAGCGGTCAAGCCGTCGCCTGCCACTACTGGCGGATTAGACATTATGGGTGTCATGCAGACCCTGCCGCATCGCTATCCATTCCTCATGGTTGATCGCATCATTGAGTTCGAAGGGGAGTTCAAAGCTACGGGGGTCAAAGCTGTCTCGATCAATGAGCCTTATTTTCAGGGTCATTTCCCTGGCCACCCTGTCATGCCGGGTGTCCTTCAGCTCGAAGCCATGGCCCAGGTTTCCAGTATCGTCATGATGAGGAAAACCGAGAACGCCGGCAAAATCGGTTATTTCATGAGCGCCGATGAAGTTAAATTCCGCAAGCCAGTCATGCCAGGCGACACCCTCTTCATTGAATGTGAACTCACGAGTGCAAAAAAACGACTCGGCAAGGCTTCTTGCCGCTGCCTCGTGAACGGAGAAGTTGTTTCCGAGGCCATCCTTCTTTTTGGACTTGTTGATAGATGACACATATTCATTCCAGTTCTGTTGTTGATCCCAGCGCCGTCATCCATCCCGATGCGGAAATCGGGCCCTTCTGTCATATCGGCCCTCAGGTTGAGATCGGAAGTGGCACTCGCCTGATCAGTCATATATCCATCGCTGGCCCCACACGTATTGGGCAAGGGAATCTTTTTTACCCACACTCCTCCATTGGCCAACGGTCTCAAGATTTGAAATACACCGCGGAGCCGACCTATCTCGAGATTGGCGACCACAATTCCTTCCGTGAGTTTTGTACGGTTAACAGGGGCACCCTTCCTGGCACGAAGACCAGCATCGGATCGCATGGTAACTTTCTCGCCTACTCGCATATCGCCCACGATTGCACTGTCGGTGATCACGTTATTTTCTCAAACAACGGGACTATTGCCGGACACGTGATCGTGGAAGATCACGCCATCATTGGGGGCCTCTCCGGAGTTCATCAATTTTGCCGAATTGGCCGCAATTCCATCGTCGGCGGATGCACCAAGATTGTTCAAGACGTCCCACCCTTCATGATAGCAGATGGAAATCCCGCTGAAGTCCGTGGAATCAATCAAATCGGCCTCGAGCGCCATGGATTCCCTGCAGAATCCACCCGAGCGCTTCGGGAGGCCTACCGGCTCCTTTACCGTTCGAATCTCAATGTCAAACAGGCATGCGATAAAATCGCACTCGACCTCACTGGTTCTGACGTGATTCAGGTTCTGCTAGACTTTATCACTGCCAGTCAGCGCGGAATCATCCGCTAGTTTTTTCCAAGTCGGTCTTTTTTTATCATGTCCACCGTTCACGCCTACGCGGCAACTTCTTCGAGTTCGCCACTCACTCCTTTCACATACAAGCTTCCGTCCATCGCGCCCGAGCATGTCGATATTCGTGTGGAGTATTGCGGCATTTGCCATTCTGATCTGAGCATGCTCCGCAACGAGTGGGGCTTCTCGACCTACCCTCTGGTTCCGGGTCATGAGGTCGTAGGCCACGTGGAAGCGGTTGGTTCCTCGGTCAAGAATCTCCAGGTCGGTGACCGTGTCGGCCTCGGTTGGTTTTCGGAGAGCTGCATGACTTGCTCTCAGTGTATGGGCGGCGATCACAATCTTTGCGGTTCCGGCGAGGGGACCATCGTAGGTCGGCATGGTGGATTTGCAGACCGCGTCCGAGCCCACTGGGCCTGGGCCATTAAACTGCCCGACTCTCTCTCCGCCGCTAGTGCTGGTCCGCTCTTTTGTGGAGGCATTACGGTATTCAGTCCCATTGTAGAATTCCATGTCCGACCGACCGATCGCGTGGGGGTCATTGGTGCAGGTGGTCTTGGACATCTCGCAATTCAGTTTCTCAATAAGTGGGGCTGTGAAGTCACTGCCTTTTCCTCTACGCCCGATAAAGCGGACGAACTCATGGGGCTCGGGGCCCATCGCGTCGTCAACTCCCGGGATAGCGAAGCTCTAAAAGCTGAAGCGGGGCGATTTGATTTCATCATTAGCACCGTGGCCGTTCCGCTTGAGTGGATGGCTTATGTCGCGGCCCTTGCTCCGAAGGGTCGGTTGCACACAGTCGGGGCCATTTCCGAGCCTGTCGCCCTGAATGCATTCCCATTCATAATGGGGCAGCGTTCCTTCTCTGGTTCTCCGCTTGGGAGTCCGGTTACCACGGCACTCATGTTGGAGTTTTGCGCCCGTCACGGTATTGCGCCCATGATTGAGGAATTTCCCCTTTCCGAAGTCAACAAGGCTATCGCCCGTCTTGAGAATGGAAGCCCTCGTTACAGGGTCGTCCTCAAGGCGTGAAAAATCCGAAAAACATCTTTACCCAACGCTTGAGCAAAGCGTAGATTCTCGCTCCCTATTTTGCCTTGTGGTGTAACGGTAGCACAAATGATTCTGGATCATTTTGTCATGGTTCGAATCCATGCAAGGCAGCCATCTGATAGCGCTTCAGATTTAGTCAAGTGACGCAAAAAAACATCCAGCCTGCATTCGTTGATAGCATTTCCCACGTTCGATTGGGGCACCCATTTCGCTCCTTGTCAAAGTTTCTAATCAGATTAGTGTTCGGGCTTCTATTTATGCCAGCAGCTAACGATCTTCGCAAAGGGATGGCCATCCGTTACAACGGAAATCCGGCCATTGTTCTTGAAATTCAACACCGCACCCCAGGCAATCTTCGTGCCTTTGTGCAATGCATTGTTCGGTATATTGGAACGGGTAAGTCTGCCGATATCCGATTCTCCTCAACTGAGAAGGTGGATGTGGTGGACGTGCAGCGCCAACCGCTCGAGTTCAGCTACAGCGACCATCAAGGCTACCACTTCATGGATCCGTCGACCTATGAGACGATCACTCTAAATGAAGAACTCATTGCCGACGCGAAGCAATACCTTGTTGAGAATCTCAAGGTCGAAGTTCTCAGCATCGAGGGCCGACCATCTCAAATCGAGTTGCCGTCCTCCGTTGTTCTCAAGGTGACTGAATCTCCCGAGGGCGTTCGTGGTGATTCCGCCAACAACGTGCAGAAGCAAGCAACCCTAGAAACTGGCAAGATCATTAATGTGCCTTTGTTCATCAAAGAAGGGGAATTAGTGAAGGTCAGCACGGTGGATGGTACCTACATGAGCCGAGCCTAGTTTTTACGGAGATTATCTATTTGACTTCGTTCTGACTTGAGCGAACTTCGAAATTCTTATGAAACACCTCATTGTTTGTGCAGCAGTAGTCTTAGCCTTCACCGCATCCTCAGTTTTTGCTGGTTCCTGTGATGGCTGCAAAAAAGACAAATCGAAAGATTCCAAAGACGAAAAAGAGGAGACCAAGAAGTCACTCACTGTTGAAGTGAGCTTGTAATCTCTCCTGCGTCAGATTTACAAACGCGGATGGCAGAAATGCCATCCGCGTTTTTTTTGCCATTCGAAATTGGATAAGCGATTGGAATACACGCCTGCGTCGTGTTTACCTAACCTCCCACAATGTCCCACATAAAAAAATCTTTGCGGAATGGGTGGAAGCTCACCCGGGATTCCGTTTTGATTTTTATCGAAATCGAGGGGGAGCAACGCGCTGCCTCTTTTGCTTACTACGCGCTCTTTTCGTTGGTACCGCTTTTCGCTCTTTTTCTCGTGCTGGGTTCGGTGATAGTTCAACCCGAAGCGGTCATCGCCACGGCTGCAAGCTTTTTTCCGATGGAGTTGGCCCAACAAAAACTCGTTTGGCACATGGCGGAATCTCTAAATAAGTCCCGCAATGGCGTCAGCCTCCTTTCCTTGTTCATATTGATCTGGTGCTCGATTCGCTTTTTTCAAGTTCTTGTTCAAGGGGTGAACCGCGCTTGGCATCGCATCGACATCCCGTGGTGGAAGCTTCCCCTTAAAAATCTTCTGATGATGGGGGTCCTTGCGAGTGCGCTTGGGGTAGGACTTGTTGCGCCTGTCGCCCTTCAGGCTGCGGGGGAACTGTTTTTGGCCTTGGAGGCTTTGGTCCAAGACCAAGTGCCGAGCATGAAATTTCATGTGATCGCACTGATTCTGAGTGCTGGCAGGTATCTTGTAGCCGGCGGTTTGACGTTTTATGCACTCAGTGCGCTTTATGTGCTGGCCCCTGGTCGCAAGATCTTCTTCAAACAAATATGGTGGGCCGCACTCATGGTCACTCTGGCCCTTCAGATCGGACAAGGGCTCTTTGGCAACTACGTCGCCAAGATCGTCAATTATAACGCCATTTACGGACCATTTGGGGCCCTCATGCTGGCACTCATGTGGGTCTATATCGCTGGGGGGCTGATTTTGCGCGGCTGCCGAACAAGGGGAACTCGACGAGGAGACTACTCCATCCAATTCAGAAAATTGAAATTCAAGGAAAGCATCACGGTAACAGCCAAGACGGTTGTGAGAAATCCGAGAACGGCACCCACACTGGCTGAGATCAAAATAGTGCGGATGAGTGGGTCTTGCGGGTCGGTGATTTTTTCAGACATGGATTTAGATAATAGAACCAGCTGGCGTTTGTCAAATCACTCGTGACGGAGGGCTTTCACGGGGTCCAGTCGTGCTGCGAACCAAGCCGGAATCAATGCTGCAAGTGAGCAAATCGCAAATGCACTCAGGCAAATGATCGCGACATCAGAGGGGACAATCTCTGCCGGGATTTCGCTGAACTGGTAAACGGAGGGCGGGAAGATTTCGATATGAAATGTATTGGAAAGAAAGCGGCTCACTTCGTTGCGATATTGCACCATGCTGATCCCCAGCGCTAGGCCGGTGGCTGTGCCGAAGACGCCGACGACCATTCCTTGAGCCAAGAAAACTCCTATGATCTGGTGGGTTTGAGCGCCGAGAGCCTTCATCACCCCGATCTCGCGGGTCTTCTGCACGGTCACAGTAATGAGCGTGTTCATAATCCCGAACGCCGCTACGAGTATAATGAACATCAGTAGAAAAAACATGACACTCCGCTCCATGCGAATCGCATCAAAGATCTGCTTGTTCATATCGATCCAAGTCAGGGCGTATTGGGATCCAGGGAGGCGGGGGGCTAGTTTGTCGCGAATCTGGTCGGCTAGATTCGCGTTTTGAGTTTTCAAAGCCAAACCGTGGGCAGCGCCGCCAAGATTGTAAAGTTCCTGCCCGATATGCAGTGGAACAATGAGAAACTCGCTATCATAAAGGTAGCGTCCGCTTTCGAAAATGCCGACCACTTCGAGTTCGGTGGGAAGAATCATTTCCTTTAGTGAAGAGACGTCCTTGCTGCTGTCTGGTGAGTTCTGGATGCGATCGATCTCGTCCAGGATATTGTTAAAATTTCCTGGAGAATATATCGTGATGTTTTCTCCGACGTTGACACCCAATTCCTTCGCCAACTCGGAGCCGAGAACGGTCTTGCTGCCATTGAGATCGTATGCCCCTTCGACAATAAAATCCGCGATGTTGACCACATCTTTCTCGAGATCAGGATCGACGCCGCGAATCTTGGGGGCAAGTCGCCGGTGCTGGAATTCCACAATCACGGGACCTTGAACAAACGGAGCTGCTGCCGTCACTCCACTCGTGCCGATGCAAATGTCGCGCGTCTTTTCCCAGTCTTCGAGTACACCTCCATTGGCAACGATCAAGTGGGCGTCGAAGCCGATCACTTTTCTCCTTAGTTCCTGCTCAAATCCGGTCATTACCGAGATAACGAGAATCAAAACCATGATTCCTAAAGTAACCCCCAATATCGATACGAGGGTGATCGTGGAGAGAAACGTTCGCTTGGGCTTGAGGTAGCGTAAGGCTAAAAAGAGACTGAAACTTTTCGACATCGTTTTTTATTTATACTCGTTCGTCGGTTCTCGGGAATATTTATCGATGGGCAATTGCGATGCGTTGCCGGAATTGTAGGGGGCTTGATTCATTCTCATACAGTGTCATTTTGATCTTAATGATGAACCTATCCTCTCGGACTCTGAACCTCGCTCTCCTTGCCATTGTCCCGAGTATCCACGCGGCGGACGAGACCCCTGTGAAGCCATATCCGTTTCCAGACTGTGTCATTTCTGAAGAGACACTGGGGTCCTTGGGAAAACCTATTGTTCTTGTTTACGAAGGGCAGGAGTTCAAATTCTGCTGCAAGGACTGCAAGAAAACCTTTGAAAAAAATCCCGCCAAAGCCATCGCGAAGTTTCATGCTGCGGTGAAGGCGCGCGCGCCATCCGCTACAAAATAAACGTCGCGAATGAAGTTCGGGTGGTCGCGATTCGGATTTCTTAGTTAAGCGGTTTTTAAGCTGGCTCGTGGTTTCCTTTGATCCGTTCTGGCTCGATGGAAGAGGTATTGCTGCACATAGCCGGCATAGGGACCCAGTTGTCGTCTGGCATACTTTGCGAGTTGCGTTGGGGTGCCGCCACGACCCTTTCTCATCGCGATCAGGATGCGATGAATCCACACATCAATCGGCACGGCGTCGAGTCGTTCATAGGCGAAAAGTAAAACGCAATTCGCAACCTTCACTCCCACACCTGGCAGAGTCATAAGCGCGGCGCGTAGATCCGTAGTAGATAGTTGATCGAGAGCTTCCAAATCGATGCCTCCCTCGGCGAGGATGCGAGCGGTTCGGAGTAGGTTTGCGGCGCGGTAGCCGAGTCCGCAATCGAGCAGGTGTTTTTCATCCGAGCGTGCTAGGCGTTTAAACGACGGGTAGGCAGGATGCGGTGAGCCTGCCACAGGATTCCCCAAGTGTTTTCTAATCGCCAGGGACATAGATCGTATGTGTGCGACCTGCTTCATGGAACTGGTGATGAAGGTGGCGAGGCATTCCCATCGAGGTTGACGAAGAATGCGCAGGCCGTTGCAAAGGGCGAGAGATTCTTGGCTGAGTGGGTCTTTTGGAAAAGCGGCGTAAATTTGCTCCAGTGGATGGTCGAGAGAAAAGTAGTGGTTCAGAATTTCAGGATCACCGTCTTCAATGACGAGGTGTTTGTTTTTCTCCGAAACGCGCGCCAGATGGTCGCCGATGAGGCCAACCCAAGATCCATCGGGTAAAGGGTCCCAGTGGAAGACTTGTCCGCTTTTAAGGGTCGCTTCAACGGAGATTCTCGCGGAGGTTTTTTCAGACACAGGGATCACATTCAGTCATAAAGCAACGGCACTTTGAAAGGGGTAATTTTCCATTTGCTTCGAGAGATCCGGCGTGAATGGGGATGGCGGATTTGATGGGTTGCTTGAAGTCTTGTTTTCCTGAGCAGAATCACGTTTTCTCTTTAAATGACAGTTCGCACTCGTTTTGCTCCATCACCGACCGGATACCTTCACGTAGGAGGAGCCCGGACGGCTCTTTTTAATTGGCTCTACGCCCGCCAACATGGAGGGACATTCATTCTTCGCATTGAGGATACCGACGAGAAGCGGAATACCGAAGAGGCCCGCCAAGTGATTTATGATGGCTTAAATTGGCTCGGATTGGACTGGGATGAAGGTCCGGACAAGGGAGGTCCGTTTGGCCCCTATCAGCAAAGCGAGCGCTCGGATATCTATGCGAAGCATTTGGCCACGCTCGAAGCGGGTGGGCATGTTTACGAGGATAACGGGGCAATCCGCTTCCGTTCACCCCGCAAAACCGTCGTCGTCGAGGATCTCATCTGCGGTCGGATCGAATTCGATATGTCGAATCCCGCTACGCATCCCGATATGACTATTCGTCGTCCGGATGGATCGTGGATTTTCCATTTTGTGAATGTGGTGGACGACATTGAAATGCAGCTCACACACGTGATTCGTGGTGAAGATCACCTTTCCAACACGCCCAAGCACATCGAGCTTTACAATGCGCTCGGTGTAACGCCGCCCAAGTTTGCCCACATTCCACTCATCTTGAATACCGAGGGCAAGAAGCTCAGTAAACGAGATGGTGGTTCGAGCATCACCTTCTTCATGGATGGCGGATACACTCCCGAGGCAGTAGCAAACTACCTCTGCTTGCTCGGATGGTCGCCAGGAGACAATCGTGAACGACTCACCACGGCAGAAATCCTTTCCCTTTTCGACTTGGATAAAGTGAATCGCAGAAATGCTATTTTCGACCTCGATAAATGTTTTTGGCTAAATGGGCAACACATCCTTGCGATGAGCTTGGCCCGTTTCTCCGAGCTCGCGAAGCCTTTCGTGGATAAAGCCGGCATTGCCTATGGCACGGATGAGGCCCTTATTCAGGCTCTCGCCATCGTTAAGGCGAAGGTCAAACACCTCAGCGATGTACCCGATTGGATCGCTTTTCTTTTTTCGGATGCGTTTCCCTTTGATCCTGAGGCTGTCGAAAAAAGTCTCAAAAAGCCAGGTGCACTCGGCCGTTTGCAAGCCCTCGAAGCTTCTCTTGTGATGGTCAGCGACTGGACGCATGTCACAGTCGAGGCTGCACTCAAGGAGACGGCAGCAGCTCTTGGAGTAAAGACCGGTGAGCTTGTCCATCCTGCGCGTGTCGCCGTGAGCGGTCGTTCGGTTGGGCCTGGTCTTTACGAGATTTTTGAAGTCTTGGGCAAAGATCGTACCTTGGCTCGATTTGAGCGCGCGCGCTCCATGGCCGCTGAATAAAAACTATCCATGAAAACAGTCTCTCGCATCCCTGTAGCCATCGTCGGAGCGAATGGATATTCCGGCGAGGAATTGTGTGCGATCCTAGCACGCCATCCGCAAGTCGAGATTGTTGCGATTACGTCCCGTCAACATGCAGGCAAAGCTGCCGGAGACGTGCTTCCACGTCTAGCCGGGGTGGGGGACTTTGCAAATCTGGTTTTCACCGAACCTTCCATTGAAGCCCTCCTGTCCTCACGTGCGGAGTATTTCTTTTTGGCTCTCCCTCATGGATTGGCTGCAGAGTTCGCCTTGCCGCTCTGCCGTGCAGGGAGGAGAGTGATTGATTTGAGTGCAGATTTTCGTCTGCGCGATGCCGGAGTCTATCGCGAGTTTTACGGTGAAGATCATCCTGCACCTGATGTTTTAAAAACCGCTGTTTACGGTCTCCCTGAGCTTCATCGTCAGGCGATTCGTTCTGCGCAACTCGTGGGTTCGGCGGGGTGCTATCCGACGAGCATCTTGCTGCCATTGGTTCCGCTTTTGCGCGACAGGCTTATTTGCGCTGATGACATTCTGGTTTCAAGCGCTAGCGGAGTGAGCGGAGCCGGTCGCAAGGCGGATGTCTCTTTGCTTTACGGGGAATGTAACGAGAGCCTACGTGCCTATGGGCTCCCCAAGCACCGTCACCTTTCGGAAATCGAGCAGGAATTGAGTCTGGCTGCAAACAAGCCCGTGGTGATCTCGTTTACACCGCACCTAGCTCCAATGACGCGAGGCATCCACACCACCATTTTCGCCAAGCCCGCCTCGGGTATTTCGGGGGAGTCCATCCTGCCTGCGCTTGAGGCGGCCTACGCACGCGAGCCATTTGTTCGTGTACTCAAAAATCTTCCCGATACCAAAAATGTGACTGTCACAAATTTCTGCGATATTTCCAGTCGCTTCGATGCCCGTACCGGAAGGGTGATATTGTTATCCGCAGAAGACAATCTCGTCAAAGGCGCGGCTGGACAAGCTGTGCAGAACTTCAACCTGATGGCCGCGCTCGACGAAACGGCTGGTTTGCTATGAGTGATATTAAAAAAATAAAAGGGGGCGTTTGTGCTCCCGCAGGATTTCTTGCTGGCGCCACTGGGTGCGGAATCAAAAATGGCGAGGTCACTCGTGATGATATCGCCGTCGTCTTCTCCGAAGCGCCTTCCCATTCCGCCGCGACCTTCACCACAAACAACGTCAAGGCAGCG
>JBILZC010000065.1:0-13843 GCA_044377415.1 Terrimicrobiaceae bacterium
GGCCTGGAGCGGCGAACTACCTGCCACTGGACGCGATATGTTTACCCTGATGCAAAATTGGGGACTACCTATCTCCGAAAAAATCCTCGAAGCCAGTGACTCGGATTCCGTCATCGAAGCGATCCTTGAAATGGGAACTGTGCGTCATGGATTTATTTACGACACGGATGGAGCCGTCATCAAACTCGATAGCCTCGCCCTCCGCCGCGAGTTTGGATCCACCTCGAAGGCGCCGAGATGGGCGATCGCCTACAAATACGAGCCCGAGCGAGCGGAAACAAAACTCCTCGATATCACCGTTCAAGTCGGAAGAACTGGCACGCTCACTCCCGTGGCAGAGCTTCAGCCCGTTTTTGTTTCGGGCAGCACAGTAGCTCGAGCCACCCTCCACAATGAGGAAGAGATCCAGCGCAAAGACCTTCGAATCGGAGATATCGTACTCATCGAGAAAGCCGGGGAGGTTATCCCCGCCGTCGTAGAATCACTCAAAAACAAGCGGGACGGAACCGAACGAATATTCCAGATGCCCACGGTCTGTCCATCCTGCGGTTCTCAGGTTCATAAAGACGGCGTCGCTTGGAAATGCAGCAACCATTCCTGCAACGCCCAAATCCGTCGACGCATCGAGTATTTCGCTTCACGTCAGGCGATGGATATCGAGGGCTTAGGTGAGGCTCTTGTCACTCAACTTGTGGATGCCCGACTACTAGAAAGCATTTCGGATATTTATAGTTTAAAAAAAGAAGCGCTCCTCGCCCTTGAGCGCATGGGTGAAAAAAGCGCATCGAACCTCCTTGAAGCTATCAACGAAAGCCGATCCCGTCCACTCTGGCGTTTATTGAATGGGCTAGGCATTCCGCATGTGGGAATCACCTCCGCCCGAGACCTTGCACAACGCTTCCATACACTCGACGCCCTTGCTGCCGCCTCCGAAGAAAACCTCCTCGCAATTCATTCGATCGGCGAAGTCATGGCCGCCGCCATCTTCAAGTGGTTTAAAAATCCGGACAACCTTTTGCTTATCGAATCCCTTCGCGTTTCCGGCCTGAATTTCGGCGAGTCCGATGAAGTCGCGCAGCAATCCGACAACCGGCTTGCCAATACCACGTGGGTCCTTACAGGCACGCTCTCCATCTCGCGAGAAGAGGCCTCGGAAATGATTCGGAATTTAGGTGGAAAAGTCACCGGCAGCGTCAGCAAAAAAACAACCCACTTGCTTGCAGGGGAAGAGGCGGGCAGCAAACTCGATAAAGCGAGAGAGCTAGGTATTGCTATTCTGGATGAGGTCGAATTTCGGAAGCTTTGCGGAGCTTAAGTGGCGGGCTTATACTTTCTCTGCTAGAATGATAAATTCATCATAGATGTTTCAAATCAAAGAAAAACCAAAAATGGTCGAGCGAGCCTTGTTGCTCGGGGCCTACACTAACGCCGACAACACCGCCGAAGCGACCAGTCTGCTGGAAGAACTCGAAGAGCTCGTTAACACGCTCGGCATCCCGGTGATCGAACGCAAACTCGTCCATCACCGCGAAGTCCACGCCCGCTATTTGGTGGGTTCAGGCAAAGCGCAGGAGATTGCGGATTTTGTTAAGGAAAATAAGGTCGATGTGATTATTTTTGACAACGAATTAACGCCATCCCAGCAACGCAATTGGGAAAAGTTGTCCGGCGTTCTGGCAATCGACCGCCAAGAAGTGATCTTGGATATCTTTGCGAAGCGGGCGCAAACGCGAGAAGCCCGCCTCCAAGTCGATCTCGCTCGCATGGAGTATTCGCTCCCCCGACTTGTTCGTGCTTGGACTCACCTTGGTAAGCAAGGCGGCGGCATTGGATCTAAAGGCGAAGGCGAATCCCAACTCGAGCAGGACAAACGCAAGATCCGAGGACAAATTGATCGCCTCAAAAGGGATCTTGATGCCGTCAAGCGCCAGCGCGCGACTCAGCGCAAGGATCGCAAACGTACCCCTGTACCGAATGCCGCGATCGTGGGCTACACGAATGCAGGCAAATCCTCACTCCTTCGCGCCCTCACCGGAGCTGATGTTCTCATCGAGGACAAACTCTTCGCCACATTGGATACCACCACGCGAAAAATTGCTCTCCCAAATAACCAACCTCTGTTGCTTACGGACACGGTGGGATTCGTTCGCAAGCTCCCACATGGACTCGTCGAGGCCTTCAATGCCACGCTCGAAGAAGCCGTGATGGCCGATTTTCTCGTTCATGTGCTCGATGTGAGTCAACCCGAGGTGATGGAATTCTACGAAACCACGCTGAAGGTTCTCACCGATCTCGGCGCGGCATCCCAGCGTACGCTTTTGGTCTTTAATAAAATCGACCGTCTCGCCGACCACTCGTCACTCCACTTTCTGCGAATCCGCTTCCCTGAGGCCCACTTTGTTTCCGTGAAAACCGGTGAGGGCATGCCGGAACTCCTCAACCGCTTGAGCGAGTTGGTCGCTGATGATCTTATAACCGTCGAGTTACGCATCCCTCAGACCCGTGCCGACCTCATCGCCCGCTTGCACCGCGAAGCGGATATCCGTCACACGGAATACATAGACAACGATGTCCTTCTGCGGGCCCGAATCTCCCCACGCGTGGCGGTAGCCTACTCCAGCTTCGAAGCCAGTGGTGTGAGCTCCAACTCTAAGCTGGAGCGGGAGCTGCAAAGCCGCCGGGCGGAAGTTGGGGCTTGATGGATTCCGGTGGCTCAGGAGCAACGTCGACAGGTGTCGGAGGCAACGGCGGCGGCGCCACTTCCATGATCGGAGGATTTTTGATTTCGCCGAATTCAAGAATTTCTTTCACATGGGAGGCATCGAGAGTTTCAAATTCCAGCAAGGCCTTAGCGACTACCTCCACCTCTTTGCGATGAGCCTCCAGAAGGACACGCGCGCGCTCGTAGGCCTCATCGATAATGCGCTTCACTTCGGCATCGATCTGTTGGGCGGTATGTTCACTGTATTCACGAGGACGGGACATCTCGCGAGCGAGGAAAACGTATTCGTTCCCCTCGGCGAAACTGATCATGCCCAAGGAACTCATTCCCCATTCGCAAACCATCTTGCGAGATAGCGTGGTCGCCTGGCGGATATCACCCGAGGCACCGTTGGAAATGTCGTTCGTGAACATTTCCTCCGCGATGCGGCCACCCATAGTTACAACGAGGAGGTCGAGGGCCTCTTTTTGTTGGGTCGAGTATTTGTCGCCTTCGGGAAGATACATGGTCGCACCCAAATAGGGGCCACGTGGGATGATTGTGACCTTGTGCAGCGGACTGGTGTGCTCCAAGAGGACATTGAGAATCGCATGACCGGCTTCATGCCAAGCTGTGGAGGTTTTTTCCCTCTCACTCATGGCCATGCTGCGGCGTTCCTTACCCCAGCGAACCTTGTCGCGGGCATCTTCCAATTCGCGCATGGAAATGGCTTTTAGACCCTTCCTGGCAGCAAGCAGAGCGGCCTCGTTGAGCACGTTGGCGAGTTCCGCACCGGAATACCCGGGGGTTCCCTTGGCAAGAATGGCTAAATTGCAGCCCTCACCAATTTTGACTTTCTTGGCGTGAACTTTGAGGATTTCCTCGCGACCTTTTACATCGGGAAGCGGAACGGTAACCTGACGGTCAAAGCGACCCGGACGCAGCAACGCGGGATCCAGGACATCAGGACGATTGGTCGCCGCGATGATGATCACGCCCTCTTGAGTATCAAAGCCGTCCATCTCAACAAGGAGTTGGTTGAGCGTTTGCTCGCGCTCATCATGTCCCCCACCCATGCCGTGACCGCGATGGCGACCCACCGCATCGATCTCATCAATAAACATCAAACAAGGCGCCGACTTTTTGCCTTGCTCGAACATGTCGCGAACGCGGGAGGCACCAACGCCCACAAACATTTCGACAAAGTCCGATCCGCTGATCGAAAAGAAAGGCACATCAGCTTCACCAGCGATCGCGCGAGCGAGAAGTGTTTTGCCCGTTCCCGGCGAACCCACCATGAGAACACCTTTGGGAATACGTCCACCGAGCTTTTGAAATCTTTTCGGGTCCTTTAAAAACTCGACCAGTTCTTGCACTTCATCCTTCGCCTCTTCGACACCAGCAACGTCCTTGAAGGTGATGCGATTTTTATCCTTCGCGAGCATGCGCGCTTTCGATTTGCCGAAATTGAGCGCACCCTTGCCCGCCATCTTGATCTGCGAGCGGAAGAAGAAGTAGAGGATGATCAGAAACAGAACGATGGGCAGAAAGCTCAACACCGCTGACGCCAACAGATCAGACTTCGGAGTGATAGCCGGGGTAATCCCAGCCTCCGTGAGGGCCTGATCGATCTCCGAGCCATTAAACTGGGTGAATATCGGCGTGCGGAAAATAACAGGCCCCTCCTCTCCTGTCGTTCGCGAGGCCATCTTCACTTTGCCTTCGAAGTATTGGGTATTCCGTCCCTCTTCGACCACCAACTCTAGTGGCGACTCCGGCGTGACGATGAGCTTGCCCTCCTTCACGAGTTTAATGAATTTCGGATACTGTATCAGTTCGGTCTGATTAAAATTATTTCCTCGGAACAAAAAGGCACCGCCGATGAGGGCGAAGGCGATTGCAAAGAGAACTAGCCCACGCCAGTTAAGCTGTGGATCTTGACCCCCGTTTTGGCGCTGACGGTTGTCATTGGATGGTTTTGGGTTTTCGTCTGACATTTTCTCCACTTTCCCCTATCATGGCAGATTGGCAAATGCAAAAAGCATTCACTACCGGCAGCCTCGTTCTTTCCATCCATGATGTGAGTCCGTGCACGCGCCAACGATCACAAGAAATCCTGGATGATTTGCGACAAGCGGGGATACGCGCAAACTCATTGCTGGTGATCCCCAATCACCACCATCGCGGGCTGATATCAGAGGATCCCGAGTTTGCCTCATGGATACGTGAAAAGGTTGCAGAGGGCCATGAAGCCGTTCTCCACGGGTTTTACCATCTCCGCGAAAAACAAAACTCCGACGGCACGATGAACAGATTAATCACCCAATCGTATACTGCTGGGGAGGGTGAATTTTTTGACCCCTCCTACGACCGAGCGCTCAACCTCCTCCATGCGGGACGCGCGGCTTTGGCCGCCTGTGGATTACAGGCCAAGGGATTTATTGCTCCAGCATGGCTTCTGGGTGCAGAAGCCGAAGCAGCGGTTAAGCAAGAGAGCTTCGAATACACAACCCGCATCGCAACCGTGAGCGACTTCACGAATGGAAAAGTCCATGCCGCGCGGAGCCTCGTCTGGAGTGTGCGCGCGCGCTGGCGGCGCATATGCAGCCTTGCTTGGAACCATGCCCTCTTCCTCGCGCTTCGCAACGCCCCGCTCCTTCGAATCGGCATTCATCCTCCAGACTGGGGTTACCCCGCTATACGATCACAGATTTTGCATCTCGCAGGCACTGCGCTTGCCCGAAGGCAAGCGATGACGTATCAGCATTGGCTTGAAAGCCAGCGAAAGAATCCATGAAACCGAAAACTTCCCGCGCCGACCTACACATTTACTCGCGACATAGCGAGCGCGCGGCCGACTGGGTTCTGAGGCGTTTGGATTTTCCGGCGAGCTATTCGGATCCGAAGGAACTCTATTCCGCTCTACGCGGGGCGGGGATGGATTTTGTGACCATCACGGATCAAAATACCATTTCCGGTTGCCTCGAAATCGCGCATCTGCCAGGAGTCATCCTCAGCGAAGAAGTGAGCGCCCACTTCCCTAACGACGAATGCCGCATCCACATTCTCACTTGGGGCATCACAGAAGCCCAGCACCGCACGATCCAAGAGGCACGAAAAAACATCTTCGACCTTCGCGAATACCTGTTTGCCGAGAATATCGCCCACTCCGTAGCTCATCCATTCCATAGCGTGAATGGGATGCTCACGGCACTCCACCTCCAAAAACTCATTCTTCTTTTTCGCCACTTTGAGGGAGTGAACGGACGCTATTGCCAACTCCTCAGCCAAACGGCTCAGTCCGTACTCGGCGGACTCACCCCCCGCGACATCGAGGTTTTCAGCGCGCGCACCGGCATAGCGCCGACCCATGACGAGGCTTGGAAAAAAATCTTCACCGGCGGATCCGACGACCACGGGGGCACCCACGCAGGCTCTGCCTACACCGAGACCGACTCAAGTCCGAGCGCCGCAGTCTTTTTACAAAACATCCGTGAGGGTCGCTGCCATGCGGGTGGAAAATCGGGAACGCCTCTCGCGATGGCGCACAGCACCTACAGCACCGCTTTTGAATTTGCCAAGGCTCGTCTGCCCCTAAAACCCGGTGATCCGACGATGAGTCTGTTGGAAAAAATCACCTCCCGCTTCATGGAAGGTAAAAATCCCACTGAGTTCTCCGCCATGGACAAGTTTGGATTTTTGGCTCAAGGCATCATCACTGGAAAAGTTTTCGATCTGGCGAAAGGCGGGAATATCTCGCTTTGGAAACAACTTTCGGAGGCGCTCAACCATCCTGACCTCAAGGCCTCCATGGCCCGTGAAACCTCGGGAGTGGGGGCAGCGGAACGACGCGCCTTCCTTATGGCGAACCTCATCGCCAGCAAACTCGGCTATCGTTTTGTCACAGAATTCATCCATCAGATCTCGCGAGGGAAATTTCTGGAGAGCATCCAAACGATCATTCCACTCGCCCCGATTGTCGCTCTGCTGAGCCCCTACATTCACGCCTTCCGTCTTCCTCGCCGCGAGTGGCTCCGAGAGACCACTCTTGCCCTGAGTGGGGAAACTCCGTCTCACCTTAAAAACACGCGTCGCGCTTGGTTCACGGACACCTTGGAAGATGTGAACGGTGTCGCGACTACGATCCGTAAGATGACTGCCGCCGGCGTCGCCTCTGGGCACGATATCACGATCATCACCTGCCGCTCCGAGGTCGCTGACCATGGTGTGCCGCTGAAAAATTTTGCCCCCATTGGAGAGTTCGAGCTTCCCGAGTATGAACTGCAGCGCCTGAGCTTCCCTCCCGTGCTTCAGATTTTCGACTATCTCGAGCAGGGCGGCTTCACCGAAGTCATCATCAGCACGCCGGGCCCAACTGGCCTGAGCGCGTTGGCGGCCGCTAAATCCCTCGGCATCCGAGTCGTCGGCATTTACCACACCGACTTTCCTCAATACGTTCGAATCCTCACCGACGATTCGTTCATGGAGACCCTCACTTGGAACTTCATGCATTGGTTCTACAGCCAACTCGATGTGATTTATGTGAACTCCGAGGATTACCGGAAATGCTGGATCGAACGCGGCATTCCCCGCGACCAATTGCGCATTCTCCCGCGCGGCTTGGATTCCCATCTATTCCATCCCTCGCGACGCGCCCCAGGTTTCTGGAAGGCCCGAGGCCTTGCTGAAGGAGAACTGGGTATGCTTTTCGTTGGGCGAATTTCAAAGGAAAAAAACCTCGATCTCATCGTGACAGCCATCGGCCGATTGGCGAATGCGCAGTTCCGTGTTCGCCCCCTCTTCGTCGGCGACGGGCCCTACATGAGTGAGATGAAAAAACTTCTCCCTGATGCCATTTTCACAGGCTATCTGGATGGCGAAGACCTCGCCTGCGCTTATGCGTCAGCGCATTTCTTTGTCTTCCCAAGCACGACAGACACCTTCGGCAACGTGATCCTCGAAGCGCAAGCAAGCGGGTTGCCGGTGATTGTTTCGGATATCGGGGGGCCAAGAGATCTCGTCGAGCACGGAACGGACGGCCTCATCACCAAAGGCCACGATGCAGGTGAACTGACCGAGGCCATCCGAACACTAGCCAATGATTCCACCCTCCGTCTCAACATGGGCAAGGCTGCGCGTGCCCGCGTCGAATCCCGAAATTGGACAGAAGCCTTCGAGCATTTCTGGAATGCCTCGCCAGAGTAATCCCACGCGACCTCCTAACGCGTCGCAAGAATGCTCCGATTTTTTTGCAGATAAGCCATTCCGGAATAGACGGTGAGGCCGACCATTACAGGCACCAGCACATGCGTTCCAATCATCCAAGCCTGCATGCCCCATGGAACGTCGACCAGTTCCTTGAGCGATAGAAGCGCGAGAAAATAGATAATCGTGATCATCTGCCATGTCGTCTTGTGTTTGCCGAGTTTCTCAGCTGGAAGCACAATCCCTTTTGTTAAAGCCAGTGACCGGAGTCCCGTGATGAGAAATTCTCGACTGATGATCAAAATCAAGGCCCATGCTGGCATGGCATTAAACTCGGCCAAGCTGATAAACGCAGCCGCCGTCAGGATTTTGTCCGCAAGAGGATCCATGAGCTTACCAAAATCGGTAATGAGGTTTCCACGCCGCGCGATCTCTCCATCGAGATAGTCAGTGAGAGCTGCAACAAGGAAGATCCCAAGGGCCACTGAATAACAACCAGAAAACGGAAGTGCAAAACAGATCACAAAAACGATCGTCAAAAAGAGGCGAGCGACAGTGAGTTTGTTTGGAAGATTCATTGGCTATCTGCAGGGTGCGAAGATTTTCGCCCCTTCACAATCACATTACATCAGATGGGCTTTTTTTTGAAGGGCCGCATGGGCGGCTGCGACGATTTTATATTTTTCGGCACTTTGTCGCAAAGAGACGATCTCGGCCTCATTCAACGACCGCACCACCTTGGCCGGCGCTCCCATCACCATCGAGCGGGGTGGAATCTTCATGCGTTGTGTCACCAGCGCACCGGCGGCAATGAGGCATTGATCGCCTATTTCCGCGCCATCAAGGATCACCGCGCGCATCCCAACAAGACATTCATCGCCGACTGTGCAGGCATGAATAATAGCAGCATGTCCAATCGTGCACCAGGCACCCACTCGGGCACCTAAGTCATCCGCAAGATGAATGATGCAGCCGTCTTGTACATTGGTCGCCTCCCCGATGTGGATCGACTCGATATCGCCACGGAGGACGGCGCCGTAAAAAACACTCGAATCCTTCCCGAGTCTCACATCGCCGATGATCTGAGCATCAGTCGCCACAAAAGCGGCCGCCGCGATATCCGGCTTCCGAGTTAGAAAATGTTGCAGCCTTTCAGCGGTTGTCATCGAGAGCAAAATCCATCGACAACCTTAGGCCTTCGCCGATGGAAAACACAAATCCGGACTTAGGACTTCCTGCGCTTTGCCTCAGCGGTCAGTTGATTCAATGCTTCGAGCCAATCCGTCTCGGAATCTCCCGGCCAGCCCATGGCTTGCCGACGCTCCGAAATATAATAGGCCCGGGTAGCGATACTTTCGTTCGATATCACAATCTGAATCTCTGCGGCACTTTGCTTTGGCTCGACCAAGTTGAGGACTTTAGCCGCAGAACGGGTGGTCTTTTGGGGCGTTACCGATTTCGTTGCGGTTTTTTTCACTGCCTTGGCTTTGGTCTTAACTGGCGTTTTTTCCAAGTTCTTAAAAAGCATGGGGGATTCATCTTTGGATGCGACCTTAGAGGCTTTTTTGGCAGCGGGTTTTTTAACCGTTTGAGCTGCTTTGATTGGCTTAACCCCACTCGATGCGGGCTTGGCTTTGACTGATTTGGAAGGCTTTGTTGCACTCATATTTCCAATCTATGAAACTCCGAACCCAAATATGCAAAATAATTCTTCAAAAATAATCACTCGGTAGTAGTGTCCTATTATGAGTGCTTTTATTCTTCGTTGGCTAGTAACCACGGTTGCCGTCTACGTTGCAACGAAGTTGGTTCCAGGCATTCAGTGCTCCAGCGCAGGCACCTTGGCGGGAGCCTCCCTCCTTTTAGGTATCATTAATGCCTTCGTTCGCCCCGTACTTTTACTTTTAAGCATGCCCTTTATCATCGTCACAATGGGGATGTTTATCTTTGTAGTTAATGCACTTTTGCTGCTTTTCGTGTCCCAGATGTTACCCGCTTTTCAAGTCGATGGTTTCTGGAGCGCCTTCTTCGGCGCGATCATCATCAGCCTCACCAGTTGGCTTCTCAGCTTGTTTTTCCGATCCAGCGATGGGCGTGTCCACACAATCACTCACCATCCCTCGATCAAAAAAGCGAAAGCCCGCTTGGTTCAATGAGGTTATTTGAAGTCCCCGCGCCTCGGGTAAAGATTTGCGGAATAACGAGCGAAACGGACGCTTTGATGTGCGCTGAAGCTGGCGCTGACGCTTTGGGCTTTAATTTTTATTCCGGTTCAAAACGTTACATCGACCCTTCCGTCTCGCTTGGCTGGATCGCCAAACTTGAAGGTGCCGCAGATAGGGTTGCCGTCGTCGTCAATGCGACTCCCGAACTTCTCAATCTTCTCTGGAAATCTGATTGCTTCGAGATGATTCAATTCCATGGCGATGAATCTCCACTGCAGTGTGCATCGGCCGGTGTTTCTCAGTGGATGAAAGCCGTTCGTGCACGAGATGCGGCCGCGCTCGCGCATTCACTTGAGTTCTCAACGCCTCAAATCTTGTTGGACGCTTGGTCTCCTACCGGATACGGGGGGACAGGCGAGGTTGCCGATTGGAAACTGATTCGCGACTTCATAGCAAATTCACGCTTGCGTCAGTATGTGCTAGCGGGCGGATTAACCCCATCAAATGTCGCCCAAGCTATTGCTGAGGTGCAGCCATGGGCGGTGGATGTGGCTGGTGGCGTCGAATCCCGTCCAGGAGTAAAGGATGCCTCGTTAGTTAAAGCCTTCATCTCAGAAGCCAAAAAGTCGGCTTAGCTCAAAAAGAAAAACCTCGTTGCTGAGCCTGAAACCAAGCTCGGCAAAGAGGTTCAACGATAGCAGAAGATTTTTTAGCGTTACGCTGCGCCAAGATCTTTTTCGACCTGCCAGTATTCCAAGTCCACGAGCGTATCGCGGCCAAAGATGCTGACAGAAACGCGCAACTTGCCACGCACAGGATCGATCTCTTCGACGAGACCATTCTGATTTTCAAAGGGTCCATCGGATACCTTCACTTTGTCGCCGACTTCGAAATGGATTTTCGGCTTGACGGTATCTTCGCGGTCACGAACTTGGGCAAGTAAGGCTTCCACTTCCTTCGGACGCATCGGAATCGGACGGTCTTTCGTTCCGGCAAAGCCGAGGACGCCAGCGGTGTCCTTGATAAAATACCAAGACTTCTCGACGAGCTGGTTGTTATCATCAAGAAGGTGCATGTTGACAATGATGTAGCCGGGAAAGAATTTGCGTGTGGTCTCCGTCTTCTTACCACGCTTGATTTCCTGCACGCGCTCGGTGGGTATGAGAACCTCATACATAAGATCCGACATCTCCTCCGTAGCGATGCGACGTTTGATATTGTCATGAACTTTTTGCTCCTGTCCTGCGAGGACATGAACAACAAACCACTGATCTTTCGGAGCTAGAGCCATTGTATTGTGAACTGGGTGGGCTATGGGCGGGTCAAATAACCCACCACATTAATGAGAATAAAATCAAAAAAAGCGATGTAACCGCCGAGAATAATCATGGCCACGAAGACCACAACTGTCGAATCCGTAAGTTCCTTGTAGCGACGGAAACCCTTTTCATTGGGATCCCAGGGCCATTGTGCCTTGCCGAGTTCGGTGCGAACTTCGGTGGTGAACTTGCGAATTTTAGAGAACATCGGTTTGAGAATGGGAAAAAGGCCACAGGTCAGGAGGGACTCGAACCCCCAACAAGCGGTTTTGGAGACCGCTGCTCTACCAATTGAGCTACTGACCTTCGGAAATTGAGATTCCGGCCTTGGATTGTATCTTAGGCAATGATGTCGCCGACACGTCCGGCACCCACAGTGCGTCCACCCTCACGGATGGCGAAGCGGATGGTTTTTTCCATGGCGATCGGAGTAATCAACTCGACCTCCACAGAGACGTTATCACCAGGCATCACCATTTCAACACCCTCTGGCAATTTGACAGTTCCAGTCACGTCTGTCGTGCGGAAGTAAAATTGAGGACGGTAGTTTGTGAAGAATGGTGTGTGGCGACCACCCTCGTCCTTGCTGAGGACATAAACCTCGGCCTTGAACTTGGTGTGTGGCTTGATCGTGCCTGGCTTGGCGATAACCTGACCGCGCTCGATGTCTTCTTTTTTGACACCACGGAGAAGGACGCCAACGTTGTCACCGGCTTCAGCGAAATCGAGAAGCTTACGGAACATTTCGATGTCCGTGACAGTTGTTTTCTTGGTGTCAACGAGACCCACGATTTCAACCTCTTCCATTTTCTTGAGGATACCTCGCTCAACACGGCCAGTTGCGACAGTGCCGCGACCTTCAATGTTGAAGACGTCTTCCACAGGCATAAGGAAGGGAAGATCTTTGAGGCGCTCGGGCTGTGGGATGTATTCATCCACGGCAGCCATGAGATCGATAATGGATTTTTCGTATTCAGCGTCGCCTTCGAGTGCTTTGAGCGCGCTGCCTTTGACGATTGGGATGGTGTCACCTGGGAACTCATACTTGCTGAGGAGTTCGCGGATTTCCATCTCGACGAGCTCGAGAAGATCTTTGTCGTCGACCATGTCCACCTTGTTCATGAAAACAACGATGGAAGGCACTCCGACTTGGCGGGCGAGAAGAATATGCTCGCGGGTCTGAGGCATTGGGCCGTCAGCTGCGCTGCAAACAAGGATCGCGCCGTCCATCTGAGCGGCACCAGTGATCATGTTCTTAACGTAATCCGCGTGGCCGGGGCAATCGACGTGTGCGTAGTGGCGCTTTGCGGTTTCGTATTCGACGTGGGCGGTATTGATCGTAATACCGCGCTCTTTTTCTTCGGGAGCTGCGTCGATTTCGTCGTATTTTTTCGCCGTTGCGCCACCGCTTTTAGCGAGGACGGTTGTGATCGCGGCGGTGAGTGTCGTTTTACCGTGGTCAACGTGGCCGATGGTGCCAATGTTGATATGCGGTTTATTTCTCTTGAACTGTTCTTTAGCCATCTTGAATTTTCGGTTTGTTGTTAGTTGCCGAGCGATGTTGGTGGAGCCCATGACCGGGATTGAACCGGTGACCTCGTCCTTACCAAGGACGTGCTCTACCGACTGAGCTACATGGGCATTTGGCGACCGGAGTCGCAGTTTTGCACATCGAACAGCGTATTTTTTTTGGTTTTTCCCAAGGAAAAAGGCGATGACGCAGGCCGTTTTTTTACGTTGTAAAAAAGCAGATCGCGTCGACTCCCAATTCCGAGAGGAACGCAAAACCTAGCGACTGACTCGAATCTGTCAAAGACAAAATGCGCCTTATTTCGCATCCCTCGTCCGGAATAGCGAAATTCCCGAGGGGTCATTTGGGATCGTTCCGTGCTGGATTTGCTCAAAAGGGGATGCGTAGTCTGCGTTCATGGAAACAATGCGCATCCAGGAAATGCCCGTGACCGACCGCCCAAGAGAAAAGGCGGAGAGGTTGGGATTCGAAGCCTTGTCGGACTCGGAGTTGCTGGCCATTTTCATTCGCACCGGGTTCCCAGGAAAGAATGCCCTCCAAATTGCAGCCGATCTTCTTCGAGAAGTTGGCGGCTTTAAAGAACTCGCGCGCTGCAAGCCAAAGGAGATTCGAAAAAAAGGACGCGGTATCGGTCCGGCGAAATCTATCGAACTCGCGGCCGCTTTCGAGATAGGAAAACGCCTCGCTCGCGGGGACACGCTTGCTCCCATTCTTGATACCCCCCAAAAGATTTTTGATTTCTGCGGCCAAGAATTCATGGCGCTCCGTCAGGAATCCCTGCGCGTCTTGCTATTAGACTCCAAGTTGAGGCTGATCCGGGCGGAGGAAATCACGCGCGGTTCGGTGAATGAGAGCTTAGCTCATCCGAGGGAAGTTTTTCGTCCCGCTTTCATCCATAGTGCCTACGGCGTGGTGGTGCTGC
>JBILZC010000066.1:0-13541 GCA_044377415.1 Terrimicrobiaceae bacterium
CCAGCGAAGCTCGTTGCGATCCGTCAGCGTGTAGGTGACCTTCACATCCATGTTTCCCGGGTATCCTTCTTCGCCGGCTGGGGAGCGATAGGTGAATTCTACGCTGTTTTTGCCGACCGCCTTGCCGCTCCAGAGCACCTTGTCGAAGCCCTTGAGTCCTCCATGCAAGTGGCAGGGGATGCCACCGGGCTTGTTGTTTTTCGCGAGAGAGTATTCCTTCCCATCGAGTGTGAACTTGCCATCCCGAATGCGGTTGCCGAAGCGACCGACGCTGGATCCCAAGTAACTGGTATTCCCCAGCCAGCCTTTGAGCGTGTCGTAGCCATGGGTCACATCCGCGAGTTTACCGGACTTGTCTGGAACCTCGAGCGATACCAGGATCGCGCCGTATTCGGTGACCTTGGCCTTGAGTCCGTTCGCGTTGGTGAGGGTGAAAATACCCACATCTCTGCCATCAGGCAGATGGCCAAAAGACTCCCTAGTTAGAGATTCCTTAGGATTAGTTGATGTTCTTTGGGTGGTATTAGCCAAGGGAGCATTTTTATTGCACGAGCAACAAACCATCATAACAAGGGGAAAGAGGAGTCGAAAGTTTCGCATCGAGTCTAAAAATGATATCTCATGCGTGACTGACAAGGTTAAAGTTTTTGTAAAAGCTTTGCTTCATACCCAAAGCGGAATGCTAGGAAATAGAGTGCCCTAATCCATTACGGACAATTGCAGGCATGTGGAATATAGTTGTCCACGGCTAAACTATGGGCTTAAATTCTCTATCAATTGCGCGATTGGAATCCGCAAACAATTCCATTTCAACGTCCTCATAGCTCAAGTGGATAGAGCAGGGCTCTCCTAAAGCTCAGATGGTGGTTCGACTCCACCTGGGGACATTTTTTTGGGAATTCCGGACGTGGGCTTTTTTTAAAAATTTGGTTGGGGACTTCACTATTGAAACTCGAGATATCGGATAGGCGGTTTGGTGGTTACATTTTTGACTGCGATGGCACGATTGCGGATACGATGCCGCTGCACTTCGGGGCTTGGACAAAGGCGATGAAGGATTTGGGCGGTGTGTTTCCGGAAGATCTTTTCTACAGTCTTGGCGGAACTCCCGCGACCGTGATCGTGGGGATGCTCAATGAGAAGTATGGGTTGTCCATGGATCCTGCTCAAACCGTGCGGTGCAAGGAGGATTACTATTTGCAAATGATTCCGGAGGTGAGGCCGATCGAGCCTGTGCTGGCGATCGCTCGTAAAATGCACGGCCACGTGCCGCTTTCCATCGCTTCCGGTGGCCATCGGGAAATCGTGCTGGCCACGCTCCGAGCACTCGAGATCGAGTCGCTTTTCACGGCGATTGTTTGTGCGGAGGATTACGTGAATGGAAAACCGTCTCCCGATCCCTTTTTGAAGGCGGCCGTCCTGATGGGGGTCGCTGCCGATGAGTGCGTGGTTTTTGAAGATACGGCTATTGGGATCGAGGCGGCGAAGGCGGCAGGGATGGATTGGGTGCTCGTGCCCTCGGTCGCGGAGCATATTCGACCGCTTCCAGAGAAAAAATCAACATACCGACTTGACCTGCGCCCTAGGCTCGGGATTGTCAATGCGAACTCTTACTGATGCTTGTTTACGTTAAAAATGGTTGCCCTTGGTGTGTGGATGCTTTGTCTTGGCTAAAAGCGCAGGGGATTGAGCATACCGCGGTGGATGTGTATGCCGACCCGGCGGGCTTCGATCGGATGCGTCAAATTTCAGGTCAGAGCAAGGCACCGACATTGGAGATGCCGGATGGAGCTGTGCTCGCGGATTTCGATGTCGGGCAACTCGAGAAGTTTTTGAGCCAACGAGCCGTATGATTTCCGATCTCCTTTTTGTCGTCGGTGCGGGCGTGCTTGCAACAGCGCTTCGCAATTATGGTCATCCTGTGTTGTTTCGTCTGGGGACGTTCGGGCTGGTGGTGACCTCCTTCCTTGCCGGTTGGTTGCTGGGTGGCAGCGTTTTACTCGGAGTTGTTTTTGCATCCACATGGTTCCTGATGCCCTGGGTGGAAATCCTGACCAGTGTTCGCAAGATGCGCGTGCCGCTGAAGAGGTCGCTGGAAAAGTGCCCGCCTCCACCGCATAGCCGGTTTCCTGGGTTCGAGGAACTTTCGGATGAGATGGAGGCCGCTGGATTTGAGTATGTCGAGGATGTCGATTGGAAGCACGACGGGGCGCGCCACTTTTACCGTCTCTTCCACAATCCTCAAAAAAGAACAACGGGTGCGATCTGCTTGGTCGAGCAGGATCAGTATGCTTTTTTCTATTCGACTTTTTCTTCGCGCGCTAGCGATGGGCGACATTTCCTGACCTGGAATTATCCGTTTTCCCAAACGATGCATTTTCTTCCGGGAACTCAGCTGAACCGAGTGGAGAATGATTTTGATATTGAGGAATTGGAGGCCTCGCATCAGACGTTTCTCTCCACGCTGGAATTGCAGAGTGACGACCTCGCGGAGTTGCCTTCGGAGTCACTGCGCGAGCAGACCGAGCGCGATTTGCATGAACTCCTCGAGCACAATATCGCCCGAGGCATACTGAAGCGCGATGGGGCGGAAATGACCCGCTACTCGGTGCGCGGGATGTTTTTTCTTTGGACCCAATTTCTCCGCGAGTTTGTGCGGTTTTCCTAAGCCTCGATTTTTACAGCGGGGTTCCGCGTAGCGTCAAAACGCGACGGATCGTTTCCTCGATGAGGTTGTTCGGACAACTTGCGCCGGCGGTGATGCCAACGATGAGTTCCGGGCGGTCTGGGAGCCAATCGCCAGAGGTGATTTCACGCTTGGTGTGGATATCGAAATGGCGGAGTTCTTTTTCCGATGTGAGGCAGTCCGCATTGCGAATGAAATAGGTTGGCAGTTTTTGAATACCGATTTCGACGAGGTGGGTTGTATTCGAGCTATTGTAACCTCCCACCACAATCAGGAGGTCGAGAGGCTCGCTGAGGAGGTGGAATAGCGAGTCCTGGCGGTCCTGTGTGGCTCCGCAAATGGTGTCGAAGTAGCGAAAGTTGGCGGCACCCCCTTGGTCGCGTTCTGTGACGGCGTCGCGGAGATGGGCTTGAATAGCCTCGGTCTCGCTTCGGAGCATGGTGGTCTGGTTCGCCACGCCGATGCGCTGGAGGTGGAGGGCGGGGTCGAAGTGTTCGCTGGTCTTGCCTGCAAAGCGCTGGAGGAAGGCGGAGGCATCGCCGCCGTGGAGAATGTAGTCCGCCACGGCGCGTGTTTCCTCCATATCGAGAACGATAAGGTATCGGCCTAGACCGTCAGCGCCCAGGGCTCGGGATGCGGTGGCTCTTGTTTCCTCATGCTCCGCCTTTCCATGGATGATCGATGTGACGCCCTCGGTGGCATTTTGACGGACGCGCTTCCAAACACTCATCACATCGCCGCAGGTGGTGTCCACAATCTGACAGCCAATTTCTTTCACAAGGGCAATGAGCGAGGCCTCGGCGCCAAATGCAGGAACGATCACGACATCCTCGGGCTTCAGGATGGCGAGGTCATCTGGCTTGGGGCGCGGAGGCAGGCAGTGGATGCCCAAGGCCGCAATCTGGGCGTTGACATCCGGGTTGTGGATGATTTCACCGAGGAGATAAATATTTCTATCGGAAAAAACCTTGCCCGCCGCGTAGGCGAGGTCGATCGCCCTTTCCACGCCGTAGCAAAAACCAAATTCTTTTGCGAGTCGAAGGGTGGTGGTGCCGAAGCGAAGGCGTCCACCCTGCGCGCGGACGCTTTCGACCAGTTCGCTATGGTAGTGTTTTTCTATCTGAGCCTGGACGTGGGACATCACATCCGGCGTCCGGATATTAACCCGAGGAGCGGTGCTCAAGGGTGTCAATTCTGCTCGCGCAGATATTGGGTGTGATCTTTTTTGAAGACGGCGGAGGAAATCGTGAAGGAGTCCGCGGGGTCGGGATCATTGTAATCCTGAGGCCGTGGTTGGTTTTTGCCGATGGTTTCATCCTCTGGTTGGGTTTCAGCGATGTGCACCGGAGTGCCCATTTTCACGAGTTCAAAAAATTCGCGGGCGGCATTCTGGTGGAGGCGAAGGCAACCATGGGTGCGTGGGGTCGGCCAGACCGAGCCGACATGGAATCCGTAGGCGGGATAAAAGGCCACCCAGTATTGCATGGGGAATCCTATATAACGATATCCAGAACCCTGGCGCTCGGAGCTTTTGGCGGGAATAATCGAGTCGCCATTGGCCCAAAAGCCATAGGACATCGAGCGTTTGTTTTCGATTTTATCGATCACGCGAAAGTTGCCTTTCGGTGTGGGAGTTTCGGGTCTTCCGATGGCAGTGGCCGTGACGAGAAGGGGTTTATTTCCCTCCAGCACATAAACCATCCGGTTTTGCAAAGAGACTTTGACTCGGACGTTCGCGGGATTTTTGGGTTTGTAGCCTACGGGGTCGTAGTGTTTTCGATGGGCAGTGGTGGTATTGCAGCCAACCATCGGAAGGACAATGGCGCAGAGAAGAAGCAGAAAAGGTGATTTCACAATACTGGTGAAATCGAAATCCCGAGCTTTGTCAAACAGACGATGCAAAGAATCGCTATTGAGGCTTCCTGCTTTTGACCGTTGTACGAGCTTCAGCGATGAGCAGGCAGCAGGCTTCGGTGCAAAGGAGCGGGATCTCGAGGGCGTTGAGAGAGGGCATATGGTGCGGGGCCTCGGAGGGAATCGGCCATTGGATTTGGCGGAGGCAACCCGGTTGGCAGAGTTTTTCGACAAGGCCTTGCGCTTCCTCGTCGGTGATCAATCCGGTGATGCGATACATGCCGGTTTGGCGGTTCACGGTATCGCGTAGGGGGGTGGAGACGGTTTCGCTCAGGAGAAGCGCACGCCAGTTCCCTAAGGCGGCGGGGTAGAGGAGATCCAGGGCGAGGTGCAGGCCCTTCAAATCGGGCGTGAGGAGTTCCCACCCATGCTTAAGGTTGGGAGCCGTCTTCAGCGGTCGGTATTGATTGGCATCATCAAAAAGGGCGATGCCGGCGGCCTCTTCCGCGTCGGAGTAGACCTTCAGATCCGATCGGCCCTCGTCCTCCTGGTGACAGAGACGAAAGCCGTCACCGGTGGGTCGAAAGACAATTTGACCGACTTTAAAAAAGCCGGATTGGAGAGCTTCGGCGAGAAGATTACGGAGTCCCTTTGAAGCAGCGATTCGAAGGGATTCCATGGCGTTGGGTTAAATGCCGATCTAGTGGTGGCGGCGACGCTTGACGCGCACGAGGGCGAGAGAGCGTTGGAGCGAGGCGCTGGTGGTGGCGTATTCCTCATCGCTGAGTTTTTTACCCGACATCGCAGTTTCTGCGCGACGGATGGCCTCTTCGGCGGCGGCTTCATCGATGTCGCTTTCGCGAACGGCCATGTCGGTGAGAATGGACACTTTCGCTGCGCCAATTTCGACAAAGCCTTCACCCACAGCGAGGCGGGTTTCCACTCCGCCCTTCATCACGCGCAATTCGCCAGGTTGAAGCTGGGTCATGAGTGGGACGTGGAGCGGGAGAATACCCATCTCCCCTTCGATGCCGGGAATCACTACGGAGTCGACATCGTCGGAGAAGGTCTTCGCGTCAGGGGTGACAATTTCCAGTCGAAGCATGATATTTTATTTTGAAATGGGAATGACGGTCCGGAGGCTTAGCCCTCCTTGACCATGTCAATGCCGCCCTTCATGTAGAAATTGCTTTCTGGGACGTCGTCGTGCTTGCCTTCCAAGATTTCCTTGAAGCCACGGATTGTCTCGGCCGTGCTGACGTATTGTCCTTTTGTGCCGGTGAAGATTTCGGCAACGTGGAAGGGTTGCGAAAGGAAACGTTGGATTTTACGGGCGCGATAGACGAGGAGCTTGTCGTCAGGCGAAAGCTCGTCCATGCCAAGAATGGCAATGATGTCTTGGAGGTCTTTGTAGCGCTGCAAAATACGTTGAACGCCCGAAGCCACTTGGTAGTGCTCTTCGCCGACGATGTCGGGAGAAAGAGCTTTCGAGGTCGATGCCAATGGATCGACGGCAGGATAGATGCCGAGCTCAGCGATCGAACGCTCAAGCACGATCGTGGAATCCAAGTGCGCGAACGTGTTGGCTGGCGCGGGATCGGTCAAATCGTCGGCAGGAACGTAAACGGCCTGGAACGAGGTGATGGAACCTTTGGTAGTTGAGGTGATGCGCTCCTGGAGATCGCCCATCTCCGCAGCCAAGGTGGGCTGGTAACCCACGGCGCTCGGTGTACGTCCCAAGAGGGCGGACACTTCGGCTCCGGCTTGCGAGAAGCGGAAAATGTTGTCGATGAAAAGAAGAACGTCTTGGTTTTTCTCGTCACGGAAATACTCAGCCATCGAGAGGGCGGAGAGAGCCACGCGGAGACGGGCGCCGGGAGGCTCATTCATCTGGCCGTAAACCAGAGCCACCTTCGACTCGGAGAGGTTCTTTTGATTAATAACACCGGACTCGCTCATTTCGGCGTAGAGATCGTTACCTTCACGTGTGCGCTCACCCACGCCGGCGAAGACGGAATATCCGCCGTGGCCTTTGGCAATGTTATTAATGAGCTCCATGATGACGACCGTCTTTCCGACGCCGGCACCACCGAAGGCGCCGACTTTACCGCCCTTGGTGAAGGGACAGATGAGATCGATGACCTTGATGCCTGTTTCGAGGATCTGGGCCTGGGTGTTTTGCTCCAAAAGGGTAGGGGCCTTGCGGTGAATGGGGTATCTTTTCTCGTGGGGCACGGGGCCGCGTCCGTCTGTGGGATCGCCGGTCACGTTGAAAATACGTCCCAAAACGCCTTCGCCGACGGGAACGGAAATAGGAGCGCCAAGGGCGGCGACTTCCATACCGCGGCTTAGACCTTCGGTTGAGCTCATAGCGATAGCGCGGACCCAATTTTCTCCGAGATGCTGCTGGACTTCGAGTGTGAGGCGGGTTTGTTCTCCACCGGTCTCGAAGTTGACTTCGAGGGCGTCATAGATTTTTGGGAGAGCTCCACCGGCGTTGGTGAACTCAACGTCCACAACGGGTCCGATAACTTGTGCGATTCTGCCTTTAGGATTCATGTGTGATTGTTAACTGTAAAAAGCGAGGGAGTTTTCTAGCTGTCGAACGGAGGTACGACAACAGGTTTTTTCTATCTTTTCTTTTGTATTACAAAAGAAGGCTTGCTGGGGCTTCGAGGCTCTTGCGGATGGCGGCTAGGAATTCGGCCCCGGTGGCGCCATCGACAACGCGATGGTCTCCACTCAGTGAGATGTTCATTCTTTGGCCAGCCACGATTTGATTGGCCGCATTCACCACGGGTTTTTTCACGATCGCGCCAACGGCCAGAATAGTGGCCTGTGGGGGATTGACGATCGCGTAAAAGCTATCCACGCCATAAGCGCCGAGGTTCGAGATGGTGATCGTGCCGCCTTGATACTCTTCGGGTTTGATTTTTTTCGAGCGGGCGCGGACGGCGAGGTCCTTCACGGCGGTGCTGATCTCGCGAAGTGAGCGAGATTGCGCGTCTCGAATCACGGGGGTGATGAGTCCGTCTTCGACGGCGATGGCCACCGAGAGATTGACGCTGGCGTATTGCACGATCGAGTCGCCAGCGAAGGCGGCGTTGACTTTCGGATGCAGCGCGGCCGCGCGGGCGGTCGCGAGGAGGACAAAGTCGTTGATCGTGATTTTGGGCGAGCCCGTTGCCTCGGCGTTGGAGTTGATTTCCTTCCGGAGTTCGCTGAGCGGACCGGCGTCGATCTCCATGGTGAGATAGAAGTGCGGGATCTGCGTTTTGCTGATTAGGAGGCGCTCCGCGATCGTGCGGCGCATTCCGGAGAGCGGAGTTTTGGTGTCCGCATCCGAGAAAGGAACTGCGATTTGTTGCTGCGGAGCAGCAGCAGCGGATGGACGTGAGGCCTGGGCGCCTTGTTGAGTGATATCGGCAGCGACAATGCGGCCGCCGGGGCCAGTGCCCGTGATTCTGGAAAGATCGACTCCGCGTTCGAGCGCGATCTTGCGGGCGAGCGGGGAGGCTTTGGCGCTCGTGCCTTCACGGGCCACGGTTGGTCTTGGTTTTGGCTTCGGTGAAAGTGGAGCCAAGGGCGCGGCCATCGTCGAGGCGGTCTTCACAGGGGCTTCTGCTGCCGGTTCCGTGGTCTGAGTTTTTTCGATGTTCGGCTTGCCGCCCTCAATCAGAGCGATGCATTCGCCGACTTTGATGATGCCGCCTTCGGGAACCACGATTTGGTTGAGAATGCCGTCATCGAAGGCTTCCATTTCCATCGTAGCCTTGTCGGTTTCCACATCCGCGATCACATCGCCGACGGAGATTTTGTCGCCGACTTTTTTGTGCCATTTCACAAGCGTGCCTTCGAGCATGGTGTCGCTCAGTTTTGGCATTTTCAGTTCAGTCATATCGGGTGGTTTCTCTTTTAAAAATGGATCAAAGGATTTGGAGCGCCTTGTAAACGACGCGATCCGGTGTTGGGAGTTGGATTTTCTCCAAGGCAGGCGAGTAGATGGCAGGCGCGTCGAGCGAGCATACGCGCTGCACTGGAGCGTCGAGATCATCGAAAGCTTGTTCCTGGATCATCGCTGCGATTTGAGCGGATACGCCGCAGAAAGGCTTGTTTTCATCGACCAAAACGACGCGGTGGGTTTTTGCCACGGTCTTGAGGATCGCCTCTTCGTCGAGCGGACGGATCGAGCGCAGGTCCAGAACCTCGGCTTGAATGCCATGCTCGGAAGCGAGAATTTCAGCGGCCTTCAAGGCTGTGATCACAGCCCGACCGTGCGCGATGAAAGAAATATCGGTTCCCTCGCGTTTGATGTCCGCGACGCCGAGAGGGATCACGTATTCTTCATCCGGCACCTCCCATGTCTCACCGTAGAGGAGGGTATTCTCCATCACGCAGACGGGGTCGTTATCACGGATGGCGGCCTTCATGAGGCCCTTCGCATCGTACGCGGTGGCTGGGCAGACGACCTTGAGGCCTGGTGTGTTCGCGATGAAATTTTCGGGAGTGTGGGAGTGGGTGGCACCGACATTCGTGCCGCCGTTTGCGGGGCCGCGAATCACAATCGGGCAATTAATGAGTCCACCGCTCATGTAGCGAACTTGGCCGGCGTTGTTGATGATTTGGTCCCAGGCGACATAGGCAAAACTCCAAAACATGAGTTCCATGACCGGGCGGATGCCGAGCATCGAAGCGCCTACACCCATGCCGATGAAGCCGGCTTCGCTGATGGGGGCATCGACCACGCGCTTGTCGCCGAAGCGTTCCCAGAGACCTTCGGTGACTTTGTAGGCGCCGTTGTAGCGGGCCACTTCCTCGCCGATGATGACGACATTTTCATCGCGGATGATCTCTTCGGCGAGGGCATCGTTGATGGCTTTGCGGTAGGTTATTTGCGGCATGTTCGAGTAATGAAAATTTTAAAAAGGCGATGTCCGCTTGGATGCGGATGTTGGTTGGCGAAGCGGGAAGCGATGGCTAATCCCCGAAGAAGTGGCGACCGGTCGATCCGGCCTCGGTTTTGTTGTCCACTTCCCAATAAACATCTTCAAATATCGTTTCGGGTGCGGGGAATTCGCTGTCGAGAGCGAATTGAGCGGCGGCATTGGCTTCGTCCTTGATGCTCTCGTCTAGTTTTTCGATTTCCTCGACCGTCATGACGCCCTCGTCGACGAGGCGCTTTTGCCAGAGATGGAGTGGGTCGTGGTGGGCCTTGTAGCGTTCGATCTCGTCTGGTGAGCGATATTTCTTGGCGTTGGCGTCGGCCACGGAGTGTCCGTAATAGCGGTAGGTGTCGATCTCGAGAACGGTGGGCAACGAGTGCTTGTGGGCGCGCTCAAGAGCGTTGTGGGCTTTGGCGCGAACTTCGTAGAGATCTTCGCCGTTGGCGATATCCCACACGATGCCGTATCCATCGGCGCGTTCGGCGAGGCAATTTCTCATCGCGGAAGATCGGTCGATCGTTGTTCCCATCGAGTATTTGTTATTCTCGATCACATAGACGACTGGGAGTTTCCAGAGGGCGGCTAGGTTGAGAGATTCGTGATACGCGCCTTGGTTCACCGCGCCGTCGCCCATGTAGCAGAAGCAGCAACCTTTGAGCCCCTTGTATTTGAGAGCGTAGGCGAGCCCCAGCCCCAGCGGGGTTTGCCCACCAACGATGCCGTGTCCACCCCAGTAATTTTTATCAGGGGCAAAGTAGTGCATCGAGCCGCCCTTGCCACGCGAACATCCCGTGGCTTTTCCTAAAAGCTCGGCCATACATTCATTCATGCTCATTCCGACGGCCAACGCGTGACCGTGATCACGATAGGCGGTGATGACATGATCGTTGTCTCCCATCAGTGAAATGGTGCCCACGGCGACCGCTTCCTGCCCGATGTAGAGGTGAAGGAAGCCACCCATAACGCCCTGATTGTAAAACTTCAGGGAGACTTGCTCAAAGCGGCGAATGCGGAGCATCTCGCGGAGGAGGCCAATTTTATCTTTTGCGCTGAGCGCCCTGTTGATTTTTGCCTGTGCGTAATCAACAGGATCAATGGCAACTTCTTCTTCAGTGACGCTTATCATAGGACGTATATTTCTTGGCATCGGTTATTCAAAAATGTTGGTAGATGGGTTCCTGCCCAACGAATCGGTGTAATCTCATTCATTGCGCCCGCCATTGGCAATTCAGAAATGAGGGAGATCGGTTATTTTTTTGAGGTTTTTTTGGTTTTTACTTTTTAATGCGTCAAATTCCCACGCAAAGTCGCGGGGTGAAAAAAGTTCTCTTCATTCAGCATGGGGATGTGGACAAGCCCGGACTGCTTGCGGATGCCTTATCGGCCGAAGGGGGCGAATTGGTGATCCTGCACCCTTACATTGGCGACAAAATTCCAACTGATCTGGAGCGTTTCGACGCCCTTGCACTGGGGGGTGGTGGGCAGAGCGCTTATCAAGTGGCGGAGTTTCCCTATCTGGAAGAGGAATGCGAACTCGTGCGGAAAGCGATTTTGGCCGACAAGCCTGTGCTTGGTCTTTGCCTTGGCGCGCAACTCATCGCCAAAGCGCTTGAGGCCGAGGTTTACCAGGCCCAACAAAAGGAGCTTGGGTTTTTCCCTGTGAGAATGAGCGCGTCCGCCGCCAGCGATCGCTTGCTAGCGGGGTGGCCGTCCCGGATTTCTCCCACGCATTGGCATGGCGATATTTTTGATCTTCCTGCCGGCGCGGAGTGCATGGCCTCGAGCGCCCTCACGACTAATCAGGCCTTTCGATATGGTCGGGCCACTTACGCCTTTCAATTTCACCTCGAAATGACGCCAGCTCTTTTTGAGGAGTTGGTGGACGATGCCGCCGATGATCTCATTGCGAATGGGGCCGATCTCGCATCGCTGAAAAAAGAGGCTTTTCGCGTGCTCCCTTCACTCAGAGACACGGCCGTGGAGTTTTTCAAAGCATGGGCCAAGATGGCTTAGGCGAAAGGTTGCCATATCTCGAATGGAGAAAAAATGGCTCCTGAGGTAGGATTCGAACCTACGACCAATCGGTTAACAGTCGACCGCTCTACCACTGCAACGGATACAATTCTGATCATTGTTCACACATGGAGGCGTTGATTTCTGTACTTTATACGTCAAATCGAATATTGACATAATATTCACTCTGGCGCATATGATTCCCTTATGCAGCTGGCCCGCGATCCCAAACAAATCGGCAACATCATCCATCGCGCCCGCAAAAAACAAGGGCTGACACAAAGTCAGCTCGGGGACAAGGCGGGGTTGCGCCAAGCCACTGTCTCGCAGGTGGAAAATGGTCATGCCTCGGCTCGGATCGAGACGCTCCTTGAACTCTTCGCGGCCCTCGATCTGGAACTTTGTGTTGCCGAGCGTTCCAAGGATTGGAGCATTGAACCCTGATGCCGCGTCGACCAGTCCATGACCCTTTGCGGGTTTTTATAAACGGCCAACTGGTGGGTTTTTTTCTGAAGGATCCGGGCGGCACGGTCGCCTTTGGATACGATGAATCTTGGCTCGCGCGAGACAACGCCATTCCAGTGTCACGTTCGCTCCCTCTGAGAGAGGATTCCTTCAAGAGACCTGTGGTCGCCGCTTTTTTTGAGAACTTGCTTCCTGATTCCGAGTCATTGAGGCGGCGTGTTTCCGAAAAAGTCGGAGCGGAGGGAATGGATGCCTACAGCCTGTTGTCGCGCATTGGGCGTGATTGCGTGGGAGCTTTGCAATTCCTCCCTGAAGACGAGGAGTTGCAGGCATCCACAGAAATCCAAGGGCGAGTGGCATCGGACAGCGAGATCGAGGGCATGCTGTTGAATTTGGCGCAGGCTCCGCTGGGGCTCGAGCCCGAGAGGGACTTCCGGATTTCGATCGCGGGAGCACAATAAAAAACGGCACTGCTCCGGTATAAAGATCAGTGGTGGAAACCCTCTGGCGCAACCCCGACCACGCACATCCTGAAAAAGCAAATGGGAACACTGCCGAACGGGTTGGATCTCTCGAATAGTATAGAAAACGAATTCTATTGCCTGCGCTTGCTGGCGGCCTTCGGTCTACCTGTGAACCATGCGGAAATTTCCACCTTTGGAAAAACCAAGGCCCTTGTGATCGAGCGCTTCGATCGAAGGTGGACAAGGGACGGGCGGTTGCTGCGTTTGCCTCAAGAAGATTGCTGCCAGGCTCTGTCAGTTCCCCCGTCGAGGAAATACCAGAATGATGGTGGCCCATGGATTTCCGACATTCTTCGTCTTCTCAAGGCCAGCGACACACCGGCTGAGGATCAGAAGCGTTTTTTAAAGGCACAGGTGGTGTTCTTTTTGATTGGGGCTACGGACGGACACGCTAAAAATTTCAGTATTTTCTTGGGGCCGCTCGGCCGCTTCCGCCTCACCCCGCTCTACGATATTCTATCGGCGCAACCGAGTCTCGCTTTGGGGCAAATCCACAAAAAACAAATGAGGCTCGCCATGTTTGCCGGCACCAACCGCCACTATGTGGTCGATCGCATCTGTGGACGGCATTTCGCACAGACAGTCGATCGAGTGGGATTGCCAAGAGGTTTGGCAAAAGAGATCATGGAGGAAGTGGCAATGGGGGCGGTCGCGGCGAAGCAAGAGCTGGAAGAAAGCCTGCCGCTCGACTTCCCTGAATTTATTCATCGCACGATTTGGGACGGCATTGATGCAAGGCTTGGGAGCTTGCCGTTGTAGTTAACCATGAAAACGCCGAGCGAAACTCAAGGGCTGATCACGCGATTTTCTACTGCGCTTGCCCTGCCACCCCTATCGCAAATCATTACGTTTGGATCGTCGTATTTTCAGGTGTGCAAACTACAGCAATGAAAGTGAGCTGTATCTCTGTGACTTAACGGCGGAATGAAGGATAAATGGCTCCTGAGGTAGGATTCGAACCTACGACCAATCGGTTAACAGCCGACCGCTCTACCACTGAGCTACTCAGGATCAGAAGAGGAATGAATCTCTTATCATGGAGCGAACGAATCAAGT
>JBILZC010000132.1:0-4559 GCA_044377415.1 Terrimicrobiaceae bacterium
TAGCACACCGATCCTGAATCCTCCGCAAAGTGGGATTCTCGGCATGCACAAAATTCAAGAGCGCCCAGTCGTCATCAAGGGCCAAATCGTGGCCCGTCCGATGATGTATCTCGCTCTGAGTTACGATCACCGCGTGGTGGACGGCAAAGAGGCTGTGACATTCTTGGTGCGAGTCAAAGATTGTATCGAAAATCCCGCCCGACTGCTCTTGGGAGCTTAGCATGGAGTTGCTTTGCCGCCTGCGTCCTTCACGGTTCCAACGATAGGAAACTAAAAAAGACGCGGGGCTATGTGCTCGTTCGGGCTTCCGCAATGCGGGCATCGTGGTAGGTTCGCTATTTTGTCGGCAATGAATTCACGTGCGCAAAGATGGCAACGGATGCGATCTTTTCTGTCTTTCGCCGCCTGAAGATTTCGCGCGATCTCATAGCAGATCCAAACAAAAAAAACCCCTGCCAGAAAAACAATCAGAGCGGTGAAGACGAGCCATGGAAGCGGAATTGAAATCATGGCGTCTTCGGGGGTCTGGAGCCCGAGTGAAATTCCAGAAAATCCCACACAATTCCGCTTTTTTCGGATGGGGCAAAGCGCAGGGATCGGAGTAGTTGGATGAGGTTGCGATCAATCGCAGGATCGCTGGAGGAACGCTCGGGGACGAGAAATGCGACACGACCACTCGAATCGACTCCAATAAGGAAGGTCACCGCTTCGAGAGATCGGGAGGCGACGAGCGGAGCGATCAGGGATTCGGGCAAGGGCGGCAATCGGTCAGCCAATGCTGGTCCTGACTGGAGCTTAGCAGCGAGGAGAGTGGCATCCTGCTTCGGTGAGGCGAGGGGAGGAAACTTGACTTCGCGACGCACGCTCGGCAAATGTGCTGGCGATTGTGCCTCCCATCTTGGCGGGAGTGGTAGAAGGGTGTTTTTTTCGGATGCAAACTGAGGAGTGTAAGTCGTCGAAAATAACTCCTCTTCACGTGGCATTCCCCGTCCAGGGGCAAAGAGGGAGGGATCCGAGGAAAGAAGCAAACCTTCGACCTGAAGTTTTTGAGGAGAGCCTTCTGGTAAAAAAAACGCCTGCGCGGGTTTCAGTGCATCCGCCTTTCCCTTGGGATAGGCGATTGCGAATAGGAAAAAAATGGAACCATGGGCGAGGGCGGCGAGCACCAGCATCGCTGGAAGCAGGAGGTGGATGCGATGCCGTACGGGCCAGTCAAAAATGAGAGGGGAGTTTTTCACTGCGCCTCCGAAGTGGCGATGACGGTAGGGTATCCAAGAGAGAGGGAAACGGTCATGACCTTCGTCAATTGTTCCACGGCGGATCGGCGGTCTGTTTTGATAATAACGGTGTGGTTTCGACCCCCATATTCCTTAAGCTTGTGGCGCAACTCCTCGAAAGTGACGGCATCATTTTCAAAATAAATCGAAGATAAGGGCGCTGCGGCGATGCTGATGATAAGAGGATTTCTTTGCGGAGCGAGAAGGAAAGGGGATTGCGGGACTTCGACCGTGACTCCTGGCTGCAAAAGGAAGGAAGTGCTGAGGATGATGTAAAAAACCAGCAAAAGCACGACGTTCAAGGACGGTGCTATAAACATCAGGGCCGGATGAAGGCCAGGTGAACGCTGGATTTTCACGCGACAGTATCCGATTCCGCAGGCTCGTGGAGGACGTCTAGAATCTCAATTGAGGCACGCTCGATGTCGTGGAGAACATCATTCGACCTAGCGACTAGATAACTGTGGGCGACAAACGCAGGAATAGCGATCGTGAGTGCCGCTGCCGATGTGAGCAGGCTCTCGTAAACGCCGCCTGCGATTTCAGCCGCTGTGGCGTAGCCGCCATGCGTGGTGATCTGTTGAAAGGCTGTCAGAAGGCCGAGAATCGTTCCCAGCAAGCCGACAAGGGGGGTGGCGTAGGCGATCGTTGCAAGCAGTGCGAGATTGCGCTCCAAGCGAGGAACCTCGAGTTGACCCGCCTCTTGAGCGATGTCCCGCAACTCGGATCGAGGTGAGTTGTGACGGACCAACATGGCAAGTAGCACGCGGGGAACTGGCCCTGGCGAGGCGGCGCATTCCCTAATCGCCTCAGCGAAGTTTTTTTTTCTGAGTAAGTTGGTCAGTCCACGCAGGAAGTCACCGGTTTGAATCGAAGCGCGGTGGAAGAAAAGCAGGCGCTCACAGAACACGCCAAGCGCCGTGACACTACATCCCAGAATAAGCCACATTAACGGGCCACCCTTTTGCACAAGATCCATCATAAGTTCTGGTTTTCTAAATCATCGCAGGCATCCCCGCAATGGGTTTTCAGGTTTCATTTGTCGGTGGAGGGAGGCATAGACGTGATCGAGCCACCCCCCCCAACGCGAGCGTGACCTTTTCGCGAACACCCGGTATGAATCCGCGGTCCGCATGGAAGACGAGCATGGTGTGGCTCTCGTTTTGAAAAACACTGATCGGACCTTTTTCCGTGTGCAGTGTGAGCGCCGGAATTCCGCCGATGCCCATGTCTGCTGAGGCTTCATGCATCGCTCGCGCCATGGCGGTGGCTTTGGAGCTGAGAGAGGCAATATCCAATCCTGCGGGGACGTTTTGAGACGCGATAAATGCATCGTCACTTGTCAAAAGACAGGACTTGATCCCAGGCAGTTCGCCGCAAAGCTCCACGACTCGCTTGGTGCTTAATTTCTCATCGGTCATGAAAAGCGACTGCAAGGCATCCTGCTCCGAAAGGATCTCATCGCCAAAAGTATCATGAGTTGTAAAATCCGGCTTAATCGTGATGATCGTGTTTGCATTCGTTTCTTCGGTTTTGCGGCGGAACGTCGGTAAGGTGCTGATAAGATCGGACAGTTTTCGGAGAGGGATCTCATCTTGGGGAACTTCTGTTGCCAACTCTGGAATCGGCTCCTCATCTATGATTTCAGGCTCCATAGAGGGATAGCTTTGCTCAGTGGCGGATGGTCTCGCGAAAAAAAGATTTAAGCTCGCTACTGGTGACGACAGTGGCGAATCCAAAGCTTTCCATGAGGGTTCGGTAGAACTAAGGATCTGCTCGCGGAGAGTGTATCCAAGAGCAACGCGAGACAGCGGGAGTCGAATTATCTCAGGCGCAGATTCAACAAAATCGGGAACCAAGTCGGCAAGCACCTCCAAGGAAAGCATCGGTACGATGTGGCCAAGAACGCGGTCAGTAGGAAGATCAACGGTTTCGTCTGGCAGGCATCTGCGAATCAGGCAGGCGTTTGGTATTAATGGCTCCAAATCCGCTAATCGTATGGAAATCGCGCGTGCCGACGCGCTACCATATACGATGGATGACTGGTTGGCTTCGAGTGTGATTGTAGGCATTTCTGTTGTATCCTTCGCTCACTCAGGTTATCTCCAGAGGCCTTAAATTAGCAATCCCGTGGAATTCGACTTCAAATTCACTAGCGATGGGCTCATCCCCGTTATCGTCCAAGAAGCCTCAGGCAAGGAAAGGCCCTCCGGAAGGGTTTTGATGTTTGCGTGGATGAACGCGGAATCGCTGACCAATACGCTCGAAACCGGTCTCATGACCTTCTGGAGCAGATCTCGAAAGAAACTCTGGCTCAAGGGTGAGACTAGCGGGCACACCCAGCGCGTCGTTCGCTGGTTTGTGGATTGCGACAAGGATGTGCTTCTTTTCGAAGTCGAGCAAACAACCGGAGCCTGCCACACCGGATACGAAAGTTGTTTTTTTCAGGAACTTGATCGCAATGCCCTCCCGCTTGAGATCAAGGAGCCCAAACTTTTTGACGACAAATCCGTCTACGTTAAAACCCCCTGATCCGCATCCGTTCGCGGTACAGTGATTGCAGTGCGAGCGCTTTTTCTGCTTTAGAAATTCCCTCCTCTCCCCTCTTCTGAGCCTTTGTTAGTCGGATTCTCAAGCTTGCTCTAGGTTAAATACGTCTTCTCCAAATCAACGTGAGCGGAGATGTTGGGGCGACATTCTCTTCTATTAAGAAGCCAAATTGGCCCTTTTTCGTGTGGTCAAGAACCCCCATTCAAGCCCGACCAATGCTGGATGGACTGGGAGAGGGGGCATGAAGGGAAACGGGGGTTGGAAATGCGTGATCTGGAAAAAGCCTCATGCGAAAGCAGAGAAAAAACAGCGGTAAAAAAAGGCAAAAAGCCGGGTCGTGGAGTGGCGGGATAGAAAAAACACACTCCGAAGAAGAGGGCTTTAAAAAACAGAAGCGAGGTTTGGGGATAGTGATGGAATGGACCTCTGCGAGCGATGTGGGATTATTTATGGGCAGGGGAGAGGAGGTGTAATTTAAAAATAATTTAAAAAGCAGTTGACGTTAAAAAGAGTCCCGCTATGTTCGCTGTCCCGCTGGTGAACCACACCAAGCGAAATTGATCTCAGTTTTAGTTCAAATCAAGTCGGGTGTAGGCCCCACGGGGTCGGTATCCGAGAGTAAAAGTTGGCTTAAAACTGAGTTACAGATTTTTGAAAACCTAATTCAAATTTTATCGCAATCGGTAAAATTCAGAACGCAAATAATTTTTTATATGAAATGACAATCAGCAT
>JBILZC010000133.1:0-4521 GCA_044377415.1 Terrimicrobiaceae bacterium
AAGCGGGCTATGGAGTTCGACCCGCCGATCCTGAGCGACTACAAGATCATCAGCATTTGTGTGTCCCGCGAGGAAGTCTCCAAGCTGATCCGAAAGAATGTGTTTCTCAAGCCCGACAAGGGGCCGTGGAGTAAAGACGTCGAGGCCGACATGCTCGCCTCGCTCATCGCGTTAAGGAAGGCGATGATCAAGCACCCCATCCGCCACGCCGTCTCCTTCCACAGCAGCATCCAGCGTGCGGAAGTGTTTAAAATCCACAACGACGCATTCACGCGAATCGCCCCCGAATTCGGCGACCTTGCCACATACCATGTTTCGGGCGCGACTCCCACAGGAACGCGCTCACGCATTGTTAGTGACTTTGCCCGCTCCGAACGCGCCCTCATCACAAATGCCCGTTGCCTCACCGAAGGCGTCGATGTCCCTGGCATCGATTGCGTCTTATTTGCAGACCCTCGCCGCAGCGCCGTGGACATCGTGCAGGCTGTGGGCCGCGCTTTGCGCCCCTCGCAGGGAAAAGAATGCGGCTATGTTATTGTCCCGATCCTCCATGATGAAAATGCTACCCCCGAAGACATTTTCGACTCTGAATCATTCAAAGAAATCCTCTCAACCCTCCGCTCGCTTGCTGCCAATGATGAACGCATTATCGAATACTTCCGCGCTGTCTCGGAGCGTCGGAAAACGACCTCTGGCGGGGTCACTTTTGATATCGATGAGCGTATCGCCAAAAATATCGACCTCGCTGAATTTGTTCGCGAAATCGAACTCAAATGCTGGGATCGACTGGCGAAATTGTCATGGAGGCCGTTTGAGGAGGCAAGGGCGTTTGTGCGCTCTTTAAATCTGAAATCTCAAGCCGATTGGGATCAGTTTTGTAAAGGCCAGATGCCCCCAAAGGGCGTTTTACCTCCTGATATACCCGTTGCTCCGCGTCCCGTTTATACAAACAAAGGGTGGATAGGAATGGGTGATTGGCTTGGAACAGGGATAATTGCCACTTCACTTCGAGAATTTCGCTTCTTTGAGGAAGCCCGTGAATTCGCTCACGCACTAAATCTAAAATCTATGCGGGAGTGGAAGATGTTCTGCAAAGGCCAAATGCCCGAAAAGGGAGCCTTGCCTCCAGATATACCCACTAACCCAAATAGAACGTATTTCAACAATGGCTGGATAGGAAATGGCGATTGGCTTGGAACCGGAACAATTGCACCCCGACTCCGAGAATATCGCCCCTTTGAGCAAGCGCGCGCATTCGCTCGCTCACTAAATCTCAAATCTCAAACCGAGTGGGAAGAATTTTGTAAAGGTCGAATACCCGAAAGGGGAACCTTGCCGTTAGATATACCAGCAGCCCCCCGAGGAAGCTATATCGATAAAGGATGGAAAGGGTATGGAGACTGGCTTGGAACTGGAGCAATTGCACCTCGACTCCGAGAATATCGCCCCTTTCAGCAAGCACGCGCATTCGCTCGCTCGCTCAATTTTAATTCGCGAGCAGAGTGGCAGAAGTTCTGCAAAGGTCAGATGCCTGAAAAAGGGGCCTTGCCTTCAGATATACCAGCCTCTCCCGATAGAACTTATAAAGGAAATGGATGGAATGGCGATGGTGATTGGTTCGGAACCGGAAGAACTGCGACTCGATTGCGAAAATATCGCCCCTTTAAGGAAGCACGCGATTTCGCTCACTCTCTGAATCTCAAAAATCAAGATGAATGGAGGGCGTTTTGCAAAGGCCAGATACTTAAAAAGGGGACTTTGCCTTCGGACATACCAGCTAATCCAAATCAAACTTACTCCAAATCTGGCTGGGGTGGGATGGGCGACTGGCTTGGGACAGGGACAATTGCAAATTACAATAAAACTTTCATGCCGTTTCAGGAAGCAAGGATGTTTGCTCAATCGCTGAATCTAAAAAATGGAGATGAATGGAAGCGGTTTTGTAAAGGTCAGATGCCTGAAAAAGGGGCCTTGCCTTCAGATTTACCAGCTTGTCCCAATCAAACTTACGCCAAGTCGGGCTGGTTAGGTATGGGCGATTGGCTCGGAACTGGAACAATTGCATTTCGATTCCGAAAACATCGCCCATTTCAAGAAGCCCGCGAATTCGCTCGATCGCTGAATCTAAAATCTCACGCGGAATGGGATCAATTTTGTAAGGGCCAGATGCCCGAAAAGGGTGCTTTACCTCCTGACATACCAGTTGCTCCCGGTCCCGTTTATATAAACAAAGGATGGCTAGGAACTGGCGATTGGCTTGGAACAGGCATAGTTTCGACTTCACGCCGAAAATTTCGCTCCTTTGAGCAAGCACGCTTATTTGCTCGCTCGCTAAACCTTAACTCTAGAGACGAGTGGCGTCTATTCTGCAAAGGGCAGATGCCGCAAAAGGGGACTTTGCCTTCAAACATACCAGCCAATCCAAATCAAACTTATGCCAAATCTGGCTGGGACTGCATGTCTGACTGGCTTGGGACTGGATGAAAACCCCGCCCCAAATAGCTGCAAAAAAGCCCGTGTAATCCCCCGTTGACTTCAAAGGTTCAATCTTCAACACAAACAAATAAATAAACCCATATATATGAACATAAAAACGATAGGGATTCTCTGCGCTCTCCTTACAGGATACTCAACGAAAAGCGAAATTGCGAAAGAGGGTCAGTCCCGCATATTGACATATTTTAAAATTTCGGCGGGGCTTTTTCGATGGCGAGTGCATTGAGGCTGGAATACGCGAGCGCGATTTACCATGTGGATCGTCAGGAGGCGATATTTTTGGATGACGAGGATAGGGGGCGGTTTTTGAAGACGCTTGGGGAGGGTTTTGGAAAAGGGGGGTTGGGAGATGCAGGATATTGTGATTAGCGCAGTGGACTGCATGGCCATTCCGCCATCTCAGATCCCAGATGTTCTCGAGCAATGGAGACAAACTGCACATACGGCATTCCGCGAGAGAATGGCATGGAGCCGTCAAATTATCCCGCCGTGGATGCGCTCTAACGTTGGCAAAAAATATTCCTATGCAACTTTGCGTGTGGTATAATGAATTCATGCCGACTGCTCTGTGCATCGGATCGTTCCGTTTTCACTTCTAAACCGACGAGGGAAGTGAGCCTCCCCATATCCATGTCCGGACGCCTGACGGAGAGTGCAAATTCTGGCTGGAGCCTTCCATTTTTCTTGCAAGCAACTGGGGCGTAAGATCGCATGATCTGCGACAGATCGAACGCCTCGTTTTTGACAATGAACAAGAACTGAAAAAAGCATATTATGAACTCCATCCTCGCTGAACCACCGATTACCTTAGAGCCGGCCGCTGTGCGTGCTTGGACGGAAGGAAGAACAATATATATCGAACTGCATGACGGGCGCTTTGTTGGGTTTCCGGCCGACCGTTTTCGACGCTTGGCTGCGGCCACAGATCAACAGTTGAAGCAAGTTGAAGTCGAAGTGAATGGTTTTGCGCTGCGCTGGGAAGAATTGGATGAGGATATCACAGTGCCAGGAATTCTTGCCGGTCGCTTCGAGCTTCCTCCAAAATAAAACTGCCAACAAACTCGTCCACTTAATCGCTGGCCCGTCTGAAGCTACACGCAGAGGTTCAATGCGCGCCACCGGATGCGTGGGCATTTTGAGGGCTGACATCGGCAGCATCCCGCCCTATTGTTTATCAGCTTGAGGCGCCTAACCCCGCCCGAGAAACAAAACCATGAAAAAGACTCTCCTTGCCGCAGCGGTTGCCGTGGCACTCGTCACTACCGCCTACCAATCACCGGCCGCCGACAGCGTGGCGGAACAACTCGAGATCGTCACCAGCGCAATGAATTCCCTCCCTGACGTTATCTTCTACAAGGATATGGATGGAGTTTACCGCGGCGGCAATAAGGCGTGGGCTGCTTTGGTGGGGCGTCCGTTCGCCGAGTTGGTCGGAAAAACAGACACCGAGATCTTCCCTGCCGAACTTGCCACGGCCTACCGAGCCGATGACCAGAAGACCCTAGCCAGCGGAAAGCTGCGGCAATTTCAGGAATGGCTGGTCTACCCCGACGGCCGCAAAGTTTACGCTGACACCTTGAAGTTGCCTTGGGTCGGCGAGGACGGCAAGGTTTTGGGCGTGGTCGGGGTCTGCCGCGTGGTGGCGGCACCTGCCGGAGAAAAACCTGCGCTGGACCAGTAGAATAATCCGAAGCCTCGGGTATTCACCGGTGGCGACCATGGTCAGCGCCAAACCAAAGCTGAACGCTGCTACAATGAAGAATCCCCAAGTGGCTTTCTTGAGCTGGATACCGACTCAGCCGCCTCGTTGTTTGCTGGAAATGCCATCGACCACACTGGCAATCACGCTCGAGGGAACCTTGTTCGCCTTTAAGTAATTTGGGGCTGATGAGAGGGTATCTTGGATTCGTTCCAGGACTTCCTTTCCATTGCGAACGTCCATTTTATCGGCGAAAGCGAGCAACTCTTTTTTTGATGGGTTTGCATTACCTGAGAGCGGCATGGCATGGCCCAGTGTGGGATTGG
>JBILZC010000134.1:0-4496 GCA_044377415.1 Terrimicrobiaceae bacterium
ATGCGACGCGGGCGCATTCGTTGCACGAATGTGGCTATCAAAAAGCAAACGTCCACAAGCGAGCTTGCGTCCGTTTCATTTTTTGACCGCCAATCCCGGCAAGCCGTGATCTGTCTCCCGCGCTGGGGCAACTGAAAACTGGGTGAACTGAAAACTTGCAGCGCTTCGTCGTGAAATTTTCCTTGCAACATGTGCAATACAATGTATTGCTATTTCCGGATGAGTGAACTTTTCTTCGAATGGGATGCTAAGAAGGCTTCCAGCAATGCCGCCAAGCATGGCGTGACATTCGAGGAGGCGAAATCTGTTTTTTATGATGCTGATGCGTTAATTATTAACGATCCAGACCATTCCGCTAACGAGGAACGGTTCGTCATGATGGGACAGAGTGCCAGCACGGGCGTGCTCGTGGTGGCGCATTGCTACCGCTGTGGTGGGTCCTCGATCCGAATTATTTCGGCAAGACGTGCCGGAACCAAAGAACAACAACCCTACTGGGAGAAAATCCATGCGAAAAGAATATGACTTCACGGCCGCAGCGCCGAACCCCTATATCAAGCGACTCAAGAAAGCGGTGACGATCCGATTGGAGCCTGATGTGATCGGGTATTTCAAGGAGCTTTCGCTCGAAACACACATTCCCTATCAAAATCTCATCAATTTGTATTTGTTAGACTGCGCAAGGGAGCAGCGTAAGATTTCTCTGAAATGGGCTCCTTCGGGTGTGAGGTAGTGATAATCGAGGGTCAGTCCCGATTCTTTTTCCTTTTTTGACATGATTGCAGGATTTTTAAGATTAACAGGATGCGACGCGGGCGCATTCGTTGCACGAATGTGGCTATCAAAAAGCAAACTTCCACAAGCGAGCTTGCGTCCGTTTCGTTATTTGACCGCCAATCCCGGCAAGCCGTGATCTGTCTCCCGCGCTGGGGCAACTGAAAACTGGGATGACTGAAAACTGGATGCACTCCTTTGCGCTGAGGGAATAGGGGTGAACTGAGGTCTGAGAGGGCCAAACGCGTTTATCAAAAAATCCCTTGCGTGATATCATCAGTGATGTCATTTTTGCGGCGTGGAGATCGTGCAAGATACGAATGTATTTGTTTCAGCGTTGAAGTCCGAAGAGGGGGCAAGCGCCGAGGTTTTGGATCGTTGCTTTGCTCAAAAGGATCAAGCTTTTATGGGGGCAGCTCTTTATTTGGAATATGAGGAATTGATTTGTCGCGAGAGCCTCTGGGAGGGAGTTCCCGTGACGAGGCAAGAGAGGGAAATCTTGTTCGATGATTTTTGTGCCTCCGCGTGCTGGCAGAGGGTTTACTTCAGTTGGCGACCGAATTTGCCGGATGTCTCGGATGACCATGTTTTGGAGTTGCCTGTTGCTGCTGGAGTCGAGCATCTTGTGACCCATAACAAGCGTGATTTTCTGCGGAGCGATCTTAGATTTTCCCTGCCCTTGATTGTGACCCCTGCGGAACACTTAAAAAAGATACCATGAAAACCATTCCCTATCGCTGTGACGAATCCCGGCACAAGGCTTTGCTAGGAGCGGCAAAATCCTCTGGAACAAGCGTTCAAAGGCTTTTTGATAATTTTGTGACGCATGTTTTGACTGAGCAGCAATTGGAAGCGCGTTTCGCGGCTCGAAAAGCACGAGGCAATCCGGAGCGCGGTCGTGAGTTGCTGGCTGAAGTCAGGCGGCGTTTATCAAAGGGAGCAGCGCAAGTCAACGTTTAGCTTAAAGGAGAGAAGGATAGTCAGTCCTGATTCTTTCTCTAGACAGGAGGACAGGATTAACAGGATTAGCAGGATTAACAAGAGCGGTTTCCGAAAGCGGCGAACCCCACAAAACGATCCAATTGGATTCGCTCTAATTCATTCACGCTCTGTGCTCTCTGTGTCCTTTGACTCACTTCGTTCCCTCCTTCGGAGTTGCCTTCGGCAATCTATCTCCCTTTGGTCGGTTGTGGTTAATTCCTCTGGATTCGAGATTTACAGGATGCGACGCGGGCGCATTCGTTGCACGAATGTGGCTATCAAAAAACAAACTTCCCCAAGCGAGCTTGCGTCCGTTTCATTTTTTGACCGCCAATCCCGGCACGCCAGGATCTGTCTCCCGCGTGCTGGGGCGACTGAAAGCTGGGTTGACTGAAAGCTGCTGCACTCATTTGCGCTGAGCTGACTGCCGCAGAGGGAATCGGTGGGGAACCTAGGACTTGGGGAGGGGAGAGAGAAGTTTTAAATCTGCGAGAATCTGTGACATCTGTGGAGAAATAAAATCGGCAGCAAATGGTTTCACGCGGACGCGGGGAGAGGCTGATTGGGAAACTAAATTTTTGGAATCCACCCGAGCTTCGCCATTTCCTCGGCGAATTGTCGAGCGGAGCAAATCCTCATCCCTGAAATGGTGGTTCCAAAGAGCGAACCGAAGTGCTGGCGATCCCCTGTGAGGAGAATATCGGCCTTGGACCCGAGCGCGGCGGCCAGAACAGGTTGGTCCTTGGGGGGCAGGGAGGTTTCCGGACAAGCAAAAATTTGCGATGAGATTTGCAGTTCGCCAAGGAGCGAATCGAATCCCGGCATCCAGTCAGGCTTTTTTGCTGAAATGTTTCTCCGGGCTTCCTCAATCACGCCGGGGTGGGCGAGCAGATGGGCGCGTGCATGCAATGAGTCCAGCAGTTTTCGAATGGGACTCCCGATTTTGGATCCGGAAAAAAGGATATTGGCATCCAGAAAAACTTTCACTTCCTGTTTTCTTTCAGGCTATTTTCCGAACAACTCCGCAATCGAGGCGTTATTCTCCCTTTCAAATTCCTCAAGCCTTTCATTGGAGTAATTCTCTATCGGAAAAGCGACTGCGGGTCGGATCAGGATCCCTTCTGGCGTTTCTTCGAGGGAAATTAAACTGCGGTCGCGGAGGTCGAATTTTTCCCTCATTTTCTTCGGAAGTGTGATTGCCCCTTTGGGACCGAGTTCCAATGTTGCTGTCATTTTTTCCAAATTACAGAAATTCTGGAAATACGCAATTCTTTTTTTCAGATAAAAGGGGAAGCGCAAGGGCGCAGCAGCTCGGGGTGGAACTTGTTTTTAAGCGAACGAGGCAGCAGGCAGGGATCAGTCCCGATTTATTTTCCTTTTTGACAGGATTGCAGGATTTTTAGGATTAACAGGTAAGAGCACCTGCCAGCAGACAGAGTTTTTTAGACAGAATTTACATAATTGAGCACGCGGGCGCATTCGTTGCACGAATGTGGCTATCAAAAAGTAAACTTCCACAAGCGAGCTTGCGTCCATTTCATTTTTGACCGCCAATCCCGGCAAGCCAGGATCTGTCTCCCGCGTGCTGGGGCGACTGAAAGCTGCTGCACTCATTTGCGCTGAGCTGACTGCCGCAGAGGGAATCGGTGTGGAACCTAGGACTTGGGGAGGGGAGAGAGAAGTTTTAAATCTGCGAAAATCTGTGACATCTGTGGAGAAATAAACCTTCCCAGCAGGTCACACGCGACCCAGGCGGCTTGGGAAGCCGCTCGGGAGACTCCCGCAGGGAGCCCGATAGGGCAAGATGAGCGGGAGCGAACGAGTCAACGCGCGGAGTGGTGAGGGGGAGTGGTGAGGGGAGAGCTAAGACCAACCAGAAGATCTGATTCTCCGGCCTTTGCGGAAGAATCTCATAGATCAAATCGCGGCTATCTGAATCTGCGGAATCAACTCGCTAAAGAACCCTTGGGACCACAGGGCAAGCTCACGGTGATCTTTAAGAAATGGGACGATATCCTCTTTTGCTTGATCAAAGTCGATGGTAGTGAAGCGCTCCTGTAAAAGCAGCGAGAGTCCGGTAGAATCGAGTGGCCTTTCATGAAGCCAATCGCCCGATTGCCGTATCCGAGCTTCAAGATGAGATAAATTCAGAGGAACACGGCGGCCGATATACCAGACGAGGTCGTAGAAATCCCGCCCCTTGACGCGAGTCTTCCACTTGCGGCATAGCACCGCATGGAGCTTGCCAGCAAATAGACTGGGAAGATCGTAAACGCGAGCCTGATGGGGCGTGGGCACTAGGCGGGTGGTCATTTGGGTTGTTGCGCCTCGTGGTGGGTCGATATCAATCTCGAGTTTGATACGAATGAGTTGCCCTGCCGGTAGACGCGAGGCCACCTCTGGCGGAGCCCCAATTTGTAAAAGGTTTATCATGGTGCTGCCTTTTAAAAAAGCGGATTCAATCGAGGTGGGGTTGGATTTCGCAATTTCTTCGGCCCGAAACTCGAAGCCCCAAGCCGCCAACTCGTCAGCCACCGCACCAAGATAGGGTTTGAGCGAAAAACCCGACTGGGGCTGAAGAAGTGAAAAATCAAGATCCTCTGAGAATCGCTGCAATCCATGAAAAATCCTCAAGGCACTGCCTCCGTAGAACGCGGCATGCTCGTAGAACGGGGTGCGCCAGAGACCGAGCAGCGCAATCTCCTGGACAATCTCGCGCACAGCGCTCTGGTAGTCGCTGG
>JBILZC010000135.1:0-4490 GCA_044377415.1 Terrimicrobiaceae bacterium
AGCGCGGGAGCGGCTCTGAGGAAAAGAATGGAGGAACTCGTTCAAGAGGTTGAAGGTAATTCATACAAATAATGCAACGATTTAAAAAATTGGCCATGTCGTGCAAACGTATGACAAAAATGGATAGGGGGAGTTTTCAGTTTTCAGGGAGGGAGTCCTCCTATGGCGAGGGCTAGTATGACTTTTTTCGTAGTGGTTGTTTTTGAGGCTGAATTCCAAATACGCTAGGAAACTGAAGGCGTGCAGGACGCGTGTCTGGCAAAAGGCGGGATCGCTCTTTATACTTCAGTCAGATATCCTCCATGGCTTGCCAAGTCCATGTCCGAACGCTCTTTTTTTGTATCCTTTTTAAAGACACCAACGAGATTCCCATGCACTTAAGCACTCCAGATTGCCGTTTATATGTCTTTCTTAACGATAGCGACACATTCCCTCAAAACCAGCAATGGCCGTAAAAGCCCTGGCTCCAAAACCCCGCCGTAATTCCATAGCGAGGAATTTCGGGCGATGTTGTTTTCTCTAGATGGATGTTTCCAGAGCCAGAGAGCAAACGAAGGCTACTCGGCGAGGAGTTCGTTCCAGATTTTTTTGATGTCGTTGCCGAGGACAACCGTGTCCTGCCAGATATTCGGGAAGCAGCTCAGATTGTAGCCGATGGTGGTACCTTGCTCGGGCACGACCCAGAGTTCGTTGTTCGGGCGTGGTCCCGCGAGCCAGTGCTGGAGGGCCTGACGGATGAACGGGCGGCAGTCCACATATTCGGGCGAGAAGTTGCCTTGGCCGTCGGTGATCGGAATCATGCAGTGGTGGCCATTGAAGGGGCGCATGTGCCAGAGGGTCGCCTGCTGAAAGACTGGGATGTTCGACTCGTCAAAAAGGCGCGAGATGTAGTGCTCAGGAACGAGGTGCTTGACGATGGCTGGGTGAGAGAAATCGTAATTCATGCGGGGCGCCTGGCCGGTGGCCTTAAGGACGCCGGCCACGATGGCGGCGGCTTTTTCCGGGGTCTCGGTGCAGGTGTCGCGGTGAACTTCAAGGTGGACCGGTGCGTTCTGTTTTTTCGCTTCCGCCATCAAGGCTATTGTCAGGGCGACCGCCTCCTCGGTGGGGGTGTCATGGTCGGCGAGTTGGCAATTGATTGGACCGTTGTCGATGGCCATGAGGGCGGCGATCTTGGGGGCGAATTGCTCGACCCGACCGGCGTCGAACGCCCCGCCGAACCGCAGGCCGGATTCCTTGATCAATTCCTTGATCATCGGGAAATCAGAGGTCCCGCAGTAGCCTTGGAAGCCGGCCTCACGGACCAGCGATAAATGGGTGCGCAGCCCTTGCTCGGTGGTGGGATCGCCTTCGTGGAGGAGCGACCAATAGTTGATGTGGATTTTCAGCGTTGGTGCGGTGGGCATAGCGGGGCTTTCGTTTTTAGAATTCGTCTTGGGCGATGTGAGCAAGGGGTAAGCGGAGGACGGTGATTACTTTCGTGCAGGCCTTGACGAGGACGACTTCGTGAATGAACCGGGTGTGGCCCGGTCCATTTGTACTCCTCAAGCGGCGACGTCAGGGCGCTGTGGAAGGTGAAGTTTGGGTGGGATTTCTTTGTTTAATTTTTGCCTCGGTTGGGGAAAGTGAGTTCAGCGATGCCAGATTTGTCGAGGTCGCCGAAACCTTCTGCAACCATGCGGTCGTATTGCTTCTTGGAGGCTTCGGCAAGAGGGAGATTGAGGCCCTTTTGATGGGCGAGGGTGAGAGCGATGCCGCTGTCCTTCGCCGCGTGGGCGCCGGAGAAGAAGCACGAGTGGTCGCGGTTCTGCATGTCCTCGCCATCGGTTTTGAGGACGCGGGAGTCGGCACCGGTCTGCGAAAAAACTTCGCGCAGCATGGTGAGATCAAGTCCGAGGGAGGCTCCGAGTCCTAGGCCTTCGGCAAGTCCGGCGGTATTGATATTCATCACCATGTTGACGAGCGCCTTCACTTGCGCGGCCTTACCCGTGGCTCCGATGTGGCGCAGGGAAATACTAAGGTCCTTAAGTGTCGGTTCGGCGCGCTGGAAAGATGCATCGGTGCCTCCGGTCATGAGATACAGAGTTCCTTCGCGGGCTTGGGTGATGCTCGACGCCATACAGGCTTCGAGCGATTCGGCACCGGCCTTGTGTGCGAGGGCCTCGACATCGAGGTGAACCTGGGGCGAGACGGTGGCGCAGTTGATGAAAAGTTTGCCGGTGGCTCCAACAAGCAGGCTGTCGCCCTGTTCGGCGAAAATCGCTCGCATGGCCTTGTCGTCGGTCACGACAGTCACAATCACGCTGGCGAGTTCATTCACGCGGGCCAGTGTTTTGGCAACCTCAGCCCCGATTTCAGCACCCAACTCTACAGCAAGCGGAGCGTGGTTGTCGAAGACAGCGGTGACATTGTATCCTTGATCTTTGAGACGGCGGGCCATGTTGGCGCCCATGCGACCGACTCCAACGAATGCGATGGTTTCTTTCATAAATTTTTTAAGCAGCAAAAAAGGGATTAGCGTGTTTTTGTTCGCCGACGGTAGTGAGGGGACCGTGGCCGGAGCAAACGATCGTGGCGTCGGGAAGAGTCAGAATTTGTTCACGGTTGTTGCGCAGCGCATCGGCGTAGGAGACCATGCCCCCGCCCATGGAACCTGCAAACATGGAGTCTCCCACGATGGCGACAGGTTTCGAGAGGCCTTGGATAAAATAAGTCACACCGCCCGCCGCGTGTCCGCTCGTGAGGCGAGTTTCGATGGTCAGGCTGCCGATTTGAAAAGCACGGCCTGCGGAAAACGACTCCGCACCGGCAATCGGTTCCTTCTCGCAAACCCAAGCATGAGCGCCGGTCTTTTCGATCAAGCGATCCAAATCAAAAATATGGTCGGTGTGAATGTGGGTGATGAAAATTTGTTTCACCTTGAGCCCGTGGCTTGCGGCAAAATCCAGCATCGGCTGACCATCGGCCCCGGTGTCAAAAATCGCCGCCTCTTTCGTCGAGGGATCCCATACGAGAAAGGAATTCACTGTCATGTCGTCGAAGACGGAATTGAAGTGAGCGAGGCCCTCGATGTCATTCACAGGGGCCCCCGTGTATCGGCCTTCAGCGAGTGCCAGAAGCGCATTGGCTCCCAGGCCGAGCACGGAAGAAACCTTGCGAAGGGCGGCCTCATCCAATGTGCCGGCTTTGAGATTTTCGATCTCAGAAACCGTTGCTCCCGACTTGGCCGAGAGCGCCTCGTCGTTGAGGGAATGCCCGCGCTGGGCCTTTCCAATGATGTCACTAAAGCTGTCTTCCAATGGTATACTGATCGGCATGTGTGTTTTTTGATTTCCCGTTAATGTAGTAGCCTAAATAGCTCGGAGCAGGACGATGCTCAAATTTATAGTATATAAAATGGCTGCCCGCCGTCAGCTCTAAAATATTGATTTTTAGCTGAGATCATATGAATGGTATATGCATGAATACTTCAGATCTTATCACTATTGATCCCGAAGTTCTTGGAGGAACTCCTGTATTTAAAGGAACAAGGGTTCCTGTTAAGTCCCTTTTTGAATATCTCGAGCGGAATTATTCTTTGGCAGATTTCTTGGAATGCTTTCCGTCCGTTACCAAAGCGATGGCCTGCGATGTTCTGGAGCGCTCAGAAGCCGCCTTTTTGGTCGCATGAGGATTTTGCTCGATGAGTGTTCCTTGGCCAAATTACTTGAAGGTCATATTTGTTCGAATCCTTACAAACAAGGGTGGAGCAGCTTAAAAAACGGCGAGTTGTCGCATCACCATCCCTAACCTCCGACGCGGTGAGTATGGCTGTAGAATGTGGCTCTGTTGTTGCGGCAGAAGCCTGCCAAAGTGATGCCCCAGCGCTCGCTCATCTCCACGGCTAGAGAGGAGGGGGCGGAGATGGCTGATAAGATGGGAATGCCCGCGCGGGCGCATTTTTGAACGATCTCGAAGGAAACGCGACCGCTGACGGTGAGGACATCTGCAAGTGGGAGCAGGTTGTTCTCGAGTAGGAATCCGATGACTTTGTCCACCGCGTTGTGGCGTCCGATATCCTCAAAGATGCACAGCACATCGCCGTGGGCTGTTGCGGCGCTGGCGCCGTGACACCCTCCAGTGCCATCGAACTGGCTTTGTCGCCGGCGTGCGTTTTCATGAATGGTTTTAAGGGCGGAGGCGCTGATTAATGCGTCATTAGAAACCGGCGTCACACCCTCGAACATTTTCTCCATCGATTCCTTTCCACAGAGTCCGCAGGAGGAGGTGGAGGCCAGACGTCGGTTGGCCGGAGCCACGGCAGAGTCGGTCAACTCGACTCTGGCAAAGGTTCCCAGAGGGGTTTCCTCCTGTTCATAATTGCGAAAGGGGGCGTCGTTCACCGCTTCGGAGTGGAGCAGACCTCGAACGAGGAACCGCTCGGCTCCGGGCGTCTGCATCGTCATGGAAAACAGCGCTCCATTCACAAGGATCTGCAATGGGCGTTCGAC
>JBILZC010000136.1:0-4399 GCA_044377415.1 Terrimicrobiaceae bacterium
CACCCCGCAGGAAGATATAGCTGCGGACTTCGTCATCAACTGCGCGGGACTTCATTGCGATCGTGTGGCCAAATCCGCAGGGCTGCACCCAGACTCGAGCATCATTCCCTTTCGGGGTGATTATTGGAAGTTGGCTCCGAGCGGCGAGCATCTTGTGCGGCACTTGATTTATCCTGTTCCGGATCCCACGCTGCCATTTTTAGGTGTCCACTTCACTCGGATGATTGGCGGCGGCATTGAAGCTGGGCCGAATGCGGTGCTCGCCTTCAAGCGGGAAGGATACCAGCGCACGGATTTCTCACTGCAAGATGCTTGGGAGACGTTCACATTTCCTGGCCTCTACCGATTTCTGAAAAAATATCCGGGCACGACATGGAGCGAGTTGCGAAACTCGTTTAGCAAAGCCGTTTTTCTTAAAAACCTTCAGCGCTTGATTCCTGACATTCGCATGGAGCATATCTCGAGCGAGGGTGGAAGCGGAGTGAGGGCTCAAGCCATTCATCGCGATGGTTCGCTTCTGATGGATTTTTCGCTCGAGCAAAAGCCCGGTCAGATCCACCTTCTCAACGCCCCATCGCCAGGAGCCACCGCCTCACTAGCAATCGGCAACTACCTCATCGCTCAAATGCTCGGCACAACTGTGAGTGCAGGGCAAATCAAGGAACGGAATGCTTAACCCTGTTGCTGTTGCTGCGACAGTGATGGATGCAATATGGGGCTGTATGAATGACGTAAATCACGGAGAAAAGTATTTCTAAATATGCCTGAGACGATTTTTTTGAAGCAAGCGGGTTCGTTGGCCTCCCAAGTGGCGGAGGCATTGCTCAGGGGTGGTCAGGATTTGAGCAAAGTCGAAGTCTGGATACCTACTGCAGGAGCTGGGCGGAGGATTCGCCGATCCATGGCTGAGAAGGGAGTGTTGTCACCGCGCTTCACTCAGCCAATGAGAGCCATCCTCCCTGAGAACCGAAGGATCGCCGAGCGCTTTGAGCGTGAGGGGGCTTGGGCGCGGGTATTAAAGAAGATGGATCGGGAGACCCTGCACCCGCTTTTTTCGGGAGGTAAATTGGAAAATGAAGCGGCGCGTCAGAAAAGTGGCGGCGTTTTGTGTGACCTATGCGATTTACTCGCGGAGGGTGGCTGGCGACCCACTGATGACCGTGTTAGCGAGGTTTGTAGCGATGACGCTGAGCGGTGGAGCGTTCTTGAAGAGATCTATCAACGCTACATCTTAATTTTAAAAAATCTGGGGCTAATCGATCCGAATGAGGCCCGATTTTTGGAAATGGCGAATCCATTACGTGCGGTAGGTTTGAGCCGACTGGTAGTCGCCTGCATTCCCGATCTGCCGATGGCTTCTCAGCGCTATGCTGAGGCTCTTGAAAAGCTAGGGGTCAAAGTGGAGGTGCTGGTTTGGTTTTCCGGAGAGGTTGCAGGGGGATTTGATCGTTGGGGGCGGCCGATTCCTGGGGAATGGGCGGACTGTCGGATTAATGTTGATGCAAGCCAGATCGCTCTCACTCGCTCGCCAGAAGACGAAGCGCGGCAGGCATTGGATTTTGCGCTTTCGGCAAAAACCACCGGTGATTATGCACTGTTGTTAGCAGACTCCAAAATGGGAGATTTCTTTTGCAGTGAGGTGAAAAATCGTGGCGGGAATGCCTTTCTCCCTGATGGCGGAAGGGTGGATCTTTCTGAAGCGGGTGTGATTGCGATCGAATGGGAGCGGTTTCGCGCAAAGGGAGACTTACGGGTTCTTCGCAGGTTGCTCGAGTTGCCGCGATTCAGTCGCGTTTTACGCGGTGGATCGGATTTGAAAACCGATGACGCCTTGGCTGTGTGCGATTTCCTGATCGGCGAGACGGTGCTATCCGATTTTTCGGAGGCAGAGGCTTTTTCCCGAGTCGCTTTCGATTCTGCAAAAGATAAAAGCCAGCGCCGCGCCCAAGCTCAGATTTTTGTTGGTTTGGTGAAATCTCTTTTGCCGGAAACAGCCTCCTCTTTACTTGCAAAAGCATGGATGTCTGGTGGTGAGGGACTCGAGGTTGCTCGCAAAGTCGAAAGAATTTATCGGTCGATTGTGATGTCGCCGCTATATCGCGATGACGATGCTGGGATCGAAAGCGCCTTCTCCCGCACTTTGAAATCGGAACCCATTTTCGACTCATCTCAGGCTGGTGATGTCGAATTATCGGGATGGCTCGAAGCCCCGTGGATCGAATCAGAACGCCTTGCTGTATGTGGATGTGTGGAGGGAGCGATACCATCTTCGGTAAATGGCCATGCGTTTTTACCCGATTCGAAGCGCAGTGCGTTGGGCCTCGCGGACAACGCGGCGAGATTTGCTCGCGACGCCTACCTTTTCAACTGTCTCCTGCTTGCTCGCCCTGTTGGGGAGTTTCGATGTTATTTCAGTCGCTTTGACGCAGAGGGTAGTCCGTCATTGCCTTCCCGTCTATTTCTTCGCTGTGGAAATGAGGCTTTGCCTGAGCGGGTGCTGAGTCTTTTTGCTGAAGTACGAGCAGGTGCTTTCCGTGCGACCCGAAGTAATCAATGGCTCTGGAATCTGCCGGAATCGATGCAACGGAAAGTCGAAAAAATGAGCCCCACCGATTTTTCCGAGTATCTGGCCTGTCCATTCCGCTACTATCTCAAGAAAGTTCTCTGGCTTGATGCATTCACTCCTGATGCTCGCGAGATGGATTCCAAACGCTTTGGAATTCTCATCCACGAGGCGGTAGAGAAATTTGGCAGGGAAACTCCAAATGAATCCGCCCCCGCGACTATAGAGCGATTGGTTCTAGATCATCTCGACGCCTCTGTGAACGTGGCTTTTGGCCCATCTCCATCACCTGCTGTACGCATCCAAATTGAGGGAGCGAAGACGCGATTAAGGGCCTTTGCGAGGATTCAGGCGGAACAGATCGCCGCTGGGTGGCGTATTGTCTCTACGGAACGCAAACTCGAAGCCCAAGGGGAAAATCCTCTTTGTATTGGCTCGCTTCACCTTTCGGGAAAAATCGACAGGATTGAGAAAAACACACTTACAGGGGCTTGGCGCGTGCTTGACTATAAAACATCCGCCGATGGTCCCGCGAAAAAACATTTCGGTCCACGTCATTCCAAGGAATGGCTTCCCGATGCGGAGTTGGAAATAGGCGATTCGGAGAAGCCCAAGAAAAAGCGCTGGGCAAATTTGCAACTCCCTCTCTATCGAAAGATTCTAGATCACTGGCATGGAGATGAGATCGGCGACAATCCCATATCGACAGGGTATTTCCTTCTCACCGCTGATCCCGCTGAAACCGCTGTCCTAGAATTTGAAGAGCTCAATGATGATGTGATGGAGTCGGCGATGACTTGCGCGAGAACGATAGCAGGGCTTGTTCATAAGGGCGTTTTTTGGCCTCCACAGCCTTTGAAGTCCTCTTGGGAAGATCCATTTGAGGCTCTTTTTCTGAATGGAGCGCCCGATGCCTGTATCGCTCCAGCAACCATCCAATTTTTAAAGGGGGAAAAATGAGAAACGCACGTTTGATCGCGAATGCCGGCAGCGGCAAGACCTATGCGCTCACAACGCGTATGATTCAACTTCTGGCTCAAAATGTAGAACCCCGCAAGATCGCTGCACTCACCTTCACTCGGAAGTCAGCCGGAGAATTTCTCTCCGCGGTTTTTGAGCGTCTTGCATCGGCAGCCATCGATTCTAAGAAACTAGCTGAACTTAAATCTCATGATTATTTAGAGAACCTCGATGCCGACCAGTGTCGTTTTCTACTGGGTAAGCTCGCTTCCCAACTCGGTTGCCTCGGCATGGGGACGATCGACAGTCTCTTTGCGCGAATCGCGCGCGCCTTTCCTCTCGAGTCTGGACTTGCAGACGACTTCACTATGGCGGGAGTCGCGGAGATCGATGCGGCTCGAGAAAGGACGTTAGCCGAATTGTTTTCGAACGAGTCTGCCGTCTCGCTCACCGCTTTCATTGACCTTCTCCGTCGCATCAATCGAAAACACGGAGAGCGTGATGTTTTTAAAACCCTCCTGCGAGAAACTCAAAACCTTCACGGAAAATACCTATCGACTCCTCCGATTGTTACGTGGGGGGATTCCAGCGCAATCTGGGGACGAGGGGGATGTGTTATTTTGAAAGCTGGAGCGATAGCACCGGCTGCCGATGCTTTCATCCAAGCTGTGTTGTATACGCACGAGGCATTCTCCGAGGAAGCACAAAGGGTTCTTCATATTCATTTGGATCGCTTGCGAACTCTGGAGCATGGTGGATGTTGGAATAAGGAAGTCGCGACGTTCGTTAAAGATCGTCTCTGTAAGGAAAACGAAAGGGGAGTCTTACAAATCACTCGAAAGAAAGAGGGATGGCTTACTCTTAATGATCGGGTGC
>JBILZC010000067.1:0-12995 GCA_044377415.1 Terrimicrobiaceae bacterium
TTTTGCAGGCGGAAACGGGTACGAAGAATCCACATCAATGCAAAAAGGAAAACTCCCTCGAGAAGACCCTCATAGATTTGCGAGGGGTGTCGGGGTGGCACGATTTCGCAGATGATCTGTCTTAGCTCTGAGGAGTGGCTGATGTGATCGAGGACCACGGGGAGTGAGTTCCAGTCGGGATTGATCGCGATGGCTTGGGTGATGACTGATTGAGCTACTTCAGGAGGAGCGTAGTAGAGGTCTTTGGGGAATTGCACCGCCCAAGGCATAGTTGTTGGCCTGCCGTAGAGTTCCCCGTTGATGAAGTTCGCGCACCTGCCGAGAAAAAGACCGACTGGCGTCGATACGACAATACTATCGCCCACATTCAACCACGGGATTTTTTTTCGACGTGCATAGATGAAAGTGAAAATCGCAACGCCCAGGATCCCTCCATGGCTGGACATCCCGCCATCCCAAAACTTGAAAAAAATCAACGGATCTTGGATGAAGTTGGTCCAATCGTAAAAAAGCATGTAGCCGAGACGGCCGCCTAGGATGACGCCGAAGAGGGCTGCGCCGGTGATGAAGTCTCCCACTTCCGATGGCCGGATATCGGAGTATCCCTTACGGGCAAGGTGAACGAAGAGGCCGTATGCCGCCGCAAAGGCTAAGACATAGGCGAGGCCATACCAACGCAGGCCAATGCCATTTCCAAATTCAACGAGGAACGGACTTAAATCATGGATGTAATACGCGAGCACGAGGCAAGCAGTATTCCCCATCGCGAGAGATTTTCCACGCCGAAATCTATGGGACACATTTTCCCGTGCGGGAAAGAAGCGTTCGGAATTTGGCTGTTACGAAAAGCGGTGTTCGAGGCCTACTTTTTTTGGTTCAGCTTGATCCCCGTTTTGCGTGTCGGCGATTTGGATGTAGGATAGGCTTCGGCGTCCGGTTCTTTCACTTCTGCGAGAAGTTTTTTTACAATATCGAGCGTGGAAAGGCCTTCCGAGTCCGCTGCAAAATTCGTCATAATTCGGTGGCGTAATACGGGAGGTGCAGCTCGACGAATATCCGCACAGCTCACATGGAGTCGGCCCTCCATAATGGCGGTCGCCTTGGCTGCCAAAATCAAGCATTGGCCAGCTCGAGGACCCGCACCGGTCGATACGTAGGTTTTTGTGAGTTCTGGCGCGTTGGGATTTCCTGGTCGGGTCGAGCCTACGAGTTTGGTGACATATTTGATCACATGATCCGAGACGGGAACTTTTCGCACTACGGCTTGAAGTTGCAGGACATCCTCTTGGGTCAAAACGGGCTGAGGTTGGACCCGAACGCCGGCGGTCGTTGCTCTGAGAATTTCTTCCTCTTCTTCGGGTAGTGGATAATCGACCCAAATATTGAACATGAAGCGATCGAGTTGGGCTTCGGGAAGGGGATACGTGCCCTCCTGCTCTATGGGGTTTTGAGTCGCCAAAACGAAAAAGGGTTCAGCCAGCTTGTAGGACGTGTTGCCTGCCGTGACCATTTTTTCCTGCATGGCTTCCAGCAAGGCGGCCTGAGTTTTTGGAGGAGTTCGGTTGATTTCGTCCGCAAGGAGAAGGTTGCAAAAAATCGGCCCCTTGATGAAACGAAACTCCTTTTCCCCTGTGGATTGATTTGTTTCGAGCACATCGGTGCCAATGATGTCGCCCGGCATCAGGTCGGGGGTGAATTGAACGCGCTTGAAGTTGAGATTGAGGACCTCGGAAATCGTTTTGACCGTTAATGTCTTGGCCATTCCCGGCAACCCGATGAGCAGGGCATGGCCATTAGCTAGAATGCACATGAGGATTTGATCCAACACGTCCTTCTGACCCACAATCACCTTGCCAACTTCTGCACGAATCCGTTCGGTGAAGCCCTTCATTTTTTCAACCAAGGCCAACTCATCTGCGTTCGTATTCAATGCCGCCTCAGTAGGGGCTGCGGAGATGACCTGTTCTTGAAAAATGAAACTGGTTAAGCCAACGGTCACCAGATCTCCCGATTCTAAAGCTGCACTTTCTATGGGTTCTTCGTTGAGTTCCGTTCCGTTCGCGCTCCCGAGGTCTAATATCCACCATTGCCCCTCATGGAAACGCAGTTCCGCGTGTTTGGTAGAAGCGGATAAGTCATCAAGCAGGATGTGAGCGTCAGGATCGCGTCCAATCGTAATGGATTCACTGGATAGGTCTCTGCGTTGCCCTGAGTAAGAGCCTTCTGTAAATTCGATGTAAGCCATATTTTTTTGGTGAAGTTACTTAGTGATATCCAAGTCTCCGAGATCTTTTAGTTCATCTGCGACACGAATCCCGGACAAGGATTTGGTAAATGTGTATTTTGGGGGAGCGACAAGAACGGGTTTGACCCACGTGGGATAGAGATCGCGAGCGCGAACGACCTGCCATCCGACACCGACATCTTTAAAAGTAAATAATTTGTATGTCCGCTTGAAGTCTTCGCGAAAGAATTCGCCAGGTTTATATGCGACCATAAGATCCGATTTTTTTTCCCGCATGAACGTGCAAATCAACGCCGCTGGGCTCCCTCGACCGGTCTGTCCCTCGACTCTGTTGATGATTTTTTTAGGGTAAAAGGGCTCGGACTTCAGAAGGGTTTCCTCGATCTTTTTTAGATCCTCTTCCGTGAGCGTGTTCTCTTCCTTGCTTAAAGTGACGCCATCGAAGAAGGCGTCATCATAAATCACAGCGAGATCGTATTTGCCTGGTGGCAGGCCCGTGAATTGAAACTCATTGCGAGTGCTCCCTGTAATAGCGCCCATATAAACTTTTTCTTGGGAGGCAGAGGGAATGGCAAGTATCTGCTCGATGGGGTTAGCTGGGTCGGTGATGCGTCCTTTAAAGCCACCAGCGCACGCGGGGTCTGGCTTTGTGTAAAGGCGTGTCCGCTCTGGAGGTTCATTGCCGAAAAGGGCAGAAATACTGACGATCGCTAAGAGGCAAAAGGAAGGAAGGAGTCGCATTTGAGTGGTCTATTTACCGGCAAGAAAAGCTTCCAACTCGGCTGATACGGGATGGTATTTGAGGCGCGCGTTTACTTTTTCAATGAGTTCGCGGACGGAATCGCGGGATTCTTTGGAGTCTTTTACGCATTTGATGAGCAAAGAGGCAGCATTGGGAAGGAAGCTCGAGGCATCGATCTCGCGGCAGTAGGCTTCCAGCATCGCGCGCGCCCGTTTCGGGTCGCCGGATTTCAAGTAAAATTCCGATTCCCGGAGAATGTAATCGCTACTGATTTTAGCGAGAGGGAATGATCTTTCCCAAGAGCGAAGGGTTTGTTGTGCTTCGATCAAGTAATCGCCTTGAATCAAGGTGCGCGTATTTTCCGCAAACGAGACTTCTTGGAGGGCTGCGGATTTTTGTTTCGCGGGATCGTTGGCTACACCTGACATGGGCTTGATGGCAGGGGTCGCGTTTCTTCGCGCGCGAATCCGGTTTTCAATATCGCCGTAATAGGCGGTCGCTTTATTGAGGTCGCCGTCCATGAGGGCGATGTCGCCTAGTCGGATATAGGCTACATCTGAGATTTCCGTTTTTTTAGGGGTGAGGGCGGCAAGGAGGTTGGTCGCTTTCGTTTTGTCGTTGAGATAATAAATATAGACCTCCGCCGCACGAAGCATCAGTTCATCACGCTCCGTTGGGTCATTTGTATTAGCAAGAAAAGCTTCGAGCGACTGAATCGCTTCTTGGGGATTGTTGTGGATGGTGAAATGGAGGAGCGATTCTTGAAGCGAATGGATCTGGTCGGAGGTGAGTTTTTGTTTGGTGACAGACCAGTGATCCTTCAGGAGAAGGGAAAGAAGTTGGGATCCATGTCCAAGATCCATGGTTCGCATAATGGTGTTCCAACAGGCAGGACTCCAGGAGTTGAGCAGGCTTGAGTTTTTTCCGTAGGCCAGCACCATGCCGGTGAGGGCATCGCGAAAGGCCGCGCGGTCTTCGGGTTTGTTCATATCCGCAGGGGGCTGCGGGGATGCAAAAAATGAGATGGTCGATTCCGATGTGCCTTTGGGAGAGGTTGCGACGAGCTTGATTGTATTGTCGGCTAGTCCAGGGAATATCCATTTTGTATCACTCGAATTCACAGAAGTTTTATCCGGGAAAATCCAAGAGTATTTTGTGTCGGCTGGGTTTCCGGCTGAGAGTGCCTTGAGATTGTAAATCACAAGCGGGGCTTCATTTTCGAACCAGAAGGAAAGCGTCGGTGTCAATTGAGCGGAGGCGATGGGGCTTCCATCCCGGCTTTGAATGCCCGAGAGATTGCAGCTGCTAGAACGTGCGATTTCCTTGCGGGCTATCACCCTTGTTTCGTTTACGCTATCCGGTGTGTCGTTCGGCGTGCGCCAGGTCATGAAAAAAAGACCAATATTGGGGTTGGGACCGGTGCCCGTTTGAAATATCTCCAAGCGATTGAGGCCCTGTTGCAAATCCACCAAGGCCCCAGTACCTCCCCACTTATCATTCAATTTATTTATCGTGATCGCATTGCCGTTGACGCGAACACTGTTGGCGGTTCTGTCGTGTAAAACCATCGGCGCGAACCAATGGGGGCCTGATGAAGAAGCAAAAACATAGGACAGTTGATAGATGACTGTGGGGAAAGCTCGTCCACTAGGATCTCCCCCGAGACTGAGGGCCGCTCGTTTATTTTTTCGCGCCTGTCTGTTATTTGCTGATCCATCGTCATTTCCTGACTGGTTTAACGAGTGAGCGAGCGGTTCCACGGGTCCGAAATTCGCGAGTTGTTCGGCTTTCTGGAGGCTGTCAAAACCGGGGTTCATGCACACGATCGCGCTGGGGGTGATGCCGGAGTCGGGTGACCAAAGCTTGGGCTGAAGACCTTTCTTCATGTAGACGAAGACGGAATTTGTATTTTGTGGTGCACTGCCAAAAACAAGGGAAATGCCATTTTGATCACCTGCCCACATAACCCGGGAGGAAATTTCTGTTCCATCAGGGGTCATCACGACGGGAGCCGTTGTCGCATTCATGGTGCTGGCGATAGTGCCGCCTGCATCCGGAAGATTCACAAAATACCCGCAAGTTGGATGTGTGGGCTTTGAAGTGAGTGTCAGTTGATAGCGGACGAGCGCCTCCGGCACATGCCAATTATCCGCGCCAAAAACATTCAGGCTGGAAAGCGCCAGCAAAACGAGAGCGAGCGAGGATCGTTGGCGGAGTAAGAAAATCATGAAATCAAACAGGGCGGCTTTTTTGCTGCTAAGTCACGCATTTAGATAAGGCGCATCACTCGCCTTTGATTTTTGTGATCAACACGGGTGGTTGTGGCGGTTTTTTGGCTTCGGTTCGCGACTGGGGAGTGACTGGGCAGCAGCAACAAGCCAAGACAGTTTCTGCTGAGGAAACGGTACGCGGGGGCGCTGGGGGATTTTTTTTAATCTCGCGCGGAGGCGCCACAAATCCGGGTTCGCCGGTCCCATCACCCGCCAAGAGCGTGCCAGTGCAAAGCGTAGCGAAGAGGGCTTTGTTCAGATACTGGCGAGCATTCGATTTCATCATGACTTAATAATGTTGGAGGAATGGTTGAAATTTTTTTAGGACACTTTAGACCTGATCACTATGACTTTCGGTGCTAGGCCTGCAAACAAATTCCCAGACTCATTATGGAGCAAAATCACTCATGCCGATTCACGACAAGTCCGTTGTGCATTTTTTATATGAAAGAGATCATTGGCATTTTAGCTGTCGTTTTATTTTTGCAGACGGTCGTCGCGCAGGAGGGGAAAGAACTTTACGGCGACGATGTGTACTGGAATGCGACGCCCAATGACGTGAACAACCTTCTCAAAAGCATGAAGGATCAGGTGGGTGCGAACTTCCAGATGGATATCCGACCTATGGATAAAATCAGTCCAGATCCCGAGCAGAATCCGGTCTTATACCGGTCGGGGCATTACCGCTTCGCCTACTCCCAAGCGGAGCGCGATAAACTGCGGCAATACGTGCTCGACGGAGGAATGATTATTTACAATACCGGCCTAGGTTCTGCGCCTTTTTACGATTCGGTTGTAAAAGAACTGAAGCTCATGTTTCCCGAGCAACCCTTGCAAAGGCTCACTGCCGACCACCCGATCTTTCACTCGTATTACGACGTGGATAAGGTCGAATACAATAAAGGGGTACAGGCTTCAGGCTATGTCGGAAACGAACCTTTTTTTGAGGCCATCGAGATCAATTGCCGAGTTGTGGTGTTGGTTTCGCGTTGGTGTATGTCAGTCGGATGGCAAGGGGACAGCAAGGATGAGTGGCAGTCTTACAAGCCGGAATCCGCCTTCCGCCTTGGTGTCAATATTATGAATTACGCCTCCTCGATGAGGGCTTGGGCGAAAGATGTCGCTGAGGCTTCAAAGTTCCAAGACAAGCTCGCATCCTACTCAGACACCGTTTCTATGGCCCAGATTGTCTACGATGGTGTCTGGAAAACGAGACACAAGGGATTGCCCATGCTGTTGCAGAGCTTTAATGCCAAAACGGGAATACCGGTTAAATTTGGACTGAAGGAAATGCGGTTTTCGGATGCGGGCATTTTCAATTCTCCCATTCTCTATCTGACCGGCCATGAGCATTTCGAATTGAATGCGGATGAGAAGGCGGGTCTAAAGCGATACTTGGAGAACGGTGGTGTGCTTTTTGCGGAGGCCTGCTGCGGACGCAAGGCCTTTGATAAGGCCTTTCGTGAAATAATGACCGCGATCCTACCAGATAAAAAACTCGAACTCATCCCGCAAAGTTCATCACTATTTAAGGATCCCAATAAAATCGAGTCCGTGGGACTCACTGCGGCTCTCATGCAGGAAAGTAAGGAGGGTCGAGCCGCTCCGCTCCTTTTCGGTATCCAACGCAACGGTATTTACAATGTGATATACAGTCCATTTGGACTCGCGGGCGGTTGGGAAACGGCCCAGTCTCCTTATGCGCGAGGGGTCACTGATAGTGGTGCCAACCAGATCGGGCAGAACATTCTCATGTATTCCCTCACACAATGATTCCTATGAAAAAAAGACTCACGCTCGCCGCAACAGCTCTTGTGATCGGGCTCACCTTGTCCGCACAAGCAGCCACCTCGAATGGCAACGACTTTGCGTTGTATTATCACGAGGCAAATACTCCGGATAAGAAAAGTGCCGTTCTCAAAGATGCCGAAGGCCGGCCCCATTTTTTTCGGTATTTGAAAATTCTTGAGATGACTGAGGGAGATGAGGGTGGGCGACATTACGTCGATGTGACGGCTGTTGAGCCAGCTTCCTCGATGAATGTGAAATTGCGAATTTCCGCAACCAACTCGCTGGCTTTGCTAAAAAATTCTCCGGAAACGAAGGTTGGAGATGCGATCGCTGTGACTGGGAAGGTCAACTCAGTGGATGCCGCAAAAAACACCATTGTTCTCGATAGTTCCATCGTCCGTCACAAAGACGTTCTTTCGCGCAAACCCGGGAAGGAACTTCTCTCCGAGGTTGATCCCACGGCGCTGGTTTACAGTTACACGGAAGGTCCTCGCCCTATCATGCTTCAAGCCCAAGACAAAGATCTCTTGGAATCTCGTGATAAAATTCTCGAGCAGGGAGGATCGAAAGCTTGGTTTGAGTTTCTTGAAACTGAAATCGCAAAACGAAAAGCTCAGCGCGCGGCTGAAAGGCAAGCGCGTTGAAAAAGTCCTTGGTTTTAGTTTCAGGTATCATGATGCGTCGTATCCTCTCGACGTGCCTGATTCTCGGACTGTGTGTTGCCTCGGCCCATGCGGCGAACGAAGCGGGGCTACTCAAAATCTGGAACCAACATATCGCCACTCCGCAGGATCATGATGCCGTGATCAAGTCCTGCACTTCCTTCATGACGGACTATCCGAGTGACCCGCTCAAGCCCATCGCTCAAGACATCGAGGCTTGGCACAAAATGCAGGCGGGACGTGATAAGGAAGCGTGGCCGATCCTAGAATCGCATCTCAACGCCCCAGGTGATCCCGTGAGTGATGGGGCGCGATTGATCGCAAAAGGCTGGCTCAGCCGCCTAGACAGAGAAAAAGCAGTTGCTGCCCTCCTCAAATACTATCGCAATGAGGTGCAGTTCCCCGAGAACCTTGAAGCTGTTTTCACGCACCCGAAGATCCCAGCGACTTTACACCCTCCACGTGTCGACCGCTTCGGAAAGCCTTGGGTCTACCAGTTGAATGGAACGCAAAAAATCCCCGGATTTTTAAATCAGAAATACGCGCTCTCCAGTTCGGAATTGGGAGATTTTTCGGATCTTAAAAAAGCGTTGGCCGCTCCGTATGCCGCACAGATCGTCGTGAAACCGCTTCAGGTTCTTCCGCTGCTTGGCGAAGTGACGCCAGTGAAATTCAGCACTCCCGAAAAAAACGTCACGGTTCTTTTGACTCCTGGAAAGAGCGGGAAGGATTTCTATTTGGCCTATGCTGGCGCTCAAATCATCGTGGTTTGTGACCACATGCACTGGAAAGTGTTTCCCAAGCCGTAAATGTCTAAGAAACCTCACAGTGCCTCAGCGGACGGGGAAGATGTCTTGATCAAAGACGGGATCTCTGGGTTTTTGAATCCAGCGGAGATGTTCAAACTTCGCCGACTGGCTCTTCTTTCCCGCTACACGGTGGAGGGAAATCTCGCCGGTGCGCATCGGAGTCCCAAGCATGGCCCGAGCTCCGAATTTGCTTCACACAAGCCCTACGGGATGGGTGATGATCCGAAGCATATCGATTGGCGGGTGATGGCCCGCACCGACAAATATTACGTTAAACAATATGAGGACGAAACGAATCTGCGCGTTTATTTGGCACTCGATCGCAGCGCTTCGATGGGCTACAAATCCGCCGACGGTCCTACAAAATATGAGCACGCCTGCCGCTTAGCTGCCGCTGTCGGTTACGTCGTCGTGAAGGCCCGAGACTCGGTAGGCCTGTTCCTGCATTCGGAAAAGGTCGATGTGCGGGTCGATGCCTCTAATTCCTTCCAACACCTCAATAACCTTTTAAAACATCTCCAAAAATCTCCGCCATCCTCTGGATCTGGCATCGCGGCTACCCTGCATGAGATTGCCGCTTCCGTCAGTCGCAGAGCGTTGATCGTTGTGATCTCCGATCTGTTAGGCGACGAGGATGAGATTGCCCTCGCTATGGCGCGTCTCAGGAAGCAGCGCCACGATGTGATTGTTTTTCAGACATTGGATCCTGCTGAAATGGATTTCAAACTCATGAAAGCGTGTGAGCTTTTCGACTTGGAAACCGGCGAGACTCTCGCGGTGGATCCTAACGCTTTAGCCAAAGATTATCGGAAGGCATTTGAAGCTTTCATCGAGAAATATCGGAAGTCCTTTGCCGGAATGAATATCGACTACCGGGTTGTGCGGACCGACCAGCCGTTGGACACCTTTGTGCGAGCGTATCTCGAAGAGCGCAGGAGACTCTCCAAGTAAAGCGACCATGTTTCTTGCCCCACTCTTTCTCATCGCGGCAGGCTTAGGAGCGCTGATCCCACTTGCTTTGCACTTCATGCAAAACAAGCGGAAGGTGAAGCTTCCCTTTCCGACCTTGCGGTTTCTGAAGGATGCCAAAAAAAGGTCCTCCAGCCGCACCCGACTGGAGAACATTCTTCTGTGGCTGATCCGGACGTTGATCATGGTCATGCTCGGCTTCGCTTTTTCCATGCCGATTATAAAGACGGGCGGTCTTGGGTGGTTCGGAGATGCGCCGAGAGATGTCGCGATCATCATCGATGCCTCCTACAGCATGGCTTACAAAAATGGCAACGCGCAGATATGGGATAATGCCATAGAAGCCGCACGAAGTATCATTGAGGGCCTCAAGGAGCGGGATCGCTTCTGCATTTTTATCGCGCGCTCACAGCCTGAGGCGCTGATTGCGGAGCCTATTGGTAATAAGCAGGAGGGCCTCGCTCGTCTCAAAACCGTCACTTTTGGTGCAGGGGCCTCTCAAATGGCACCAGCCATTGAGGTTGCCGCTCAAGCCCTGAAAAAATCTCAATCCGGCTACGAAAAGGAAATACACGTCATCACGGACAACCAAGCTTTGCCTTGGCAAGGCTTCGCTCATTCCAAAATGTCTGATGATGCCTCGCCGGAATCGAAGAGCGTTGTTGAACCAGGAACCAGTGTTTTTGTTTTGATGCTCGGGGTTTCCAATCCCGAAAATACCGCCCCATTTTCCGTTGCGATGGAACCGGCCATTGTGCGCAAGGGATCGAGTGCAAAAATCAAAGTCACCAGCACTCGTACAGGTCCGCCAATTGCCTCGGCGATGACACTTTTCCTCGACGGAAAGGAAGCGGGTCGTCGCCAGGTCACGGTCCCAGATCCCGCTAGCTCAACTGGGGAGTTCACGTTGCCGTCGCTCGGTGTCGGTATCCATGAAGCTCGTATTGAAATGCCGGATGACAATCTGATCATCGATAATTCATTTTATTTTTTGATCGATGTTCAAGAGCGACGTCCTTCTCTGATTGTTGGATACAAAGATGACGCCCTTTTTGTGCGTACGGCGCTGGTGAGCAGTTTCGCGGGACTTGTTTCCATGGAGATGGTCGCCCCAGACCAATTAACTACTAAGAAGCTTACCGACTACTCTTCTGTCATTCTTTGCAATGCGCTTCCGCTCACAGGTCAGGCGATAGGCTCCGTGGAGGGCTATGTCAAAGCCGGTGGCCTCTTGATTGTTTTTCCGGGATCGAAGGCCACACCCGAGGATTACAAGGCGTGGGCGTGTTTGCCAGGGGTTCCCTCGACCGTGAACCTCGTCCCAACAAAAGAAGCGAAGACCACGCTTTCATGGGACAAACCCTTGCATCCCCTTATTCGTCCGATGCAGGAAGGGTTGGGGGCAGCGGAGCTGAGCGTTCGACGCAAGTTCTCTTGGGAAAAAGTCAACGAATCCGCTGAGGTGCTCATTTCGATGGGGCAGAAGCACCCCTTTCTCCTCGAGCGTTCTTATGGCAGTGGTAAGGTTTTAATGTTTGGAATCTCAGCCGAGCGGTCGTGGAGTAATTTTCCGCTCTCTCCGTTTTTCCTCCCTCTCGTTTTACAATGCACGGAATATGGGTCTCGCGAAAAACCGCCATTCCTTTGGGCGACGGATTCGCTTGCCCTTGCGGACTACTTCCCTGATCTGAAGGGGGCACCATCCATGACCGATCCTGATGGGAAAGCGGTCCAGATCCGCAGTATGACCGAGGGCGGGAAAGCGGCTTTAATCGCAGCGGATCTCAAAAAGCCGGGCATTTATCGTTTCGCCGCTTCTGCGGATACCAAGGTCCAGCCTGCATTTGCCGTGAACCTCCCACGCAAGGAATCTGACCTCACTCCGATTTCCGAGGAGGAAATCAAATCCCTTGTCGGTATCGAGGCGCTGCATATCGCGACGGATTTGGGCTCGTTTGCTAAAAAAACACAGGAAAGCCGGGTGGGTAAGACCTACGGGGAACAACTTCTCTGGCTCGTGCTCCTCTTGCTTGTTATCGAGTTTATCTATGCAAACAAACTTGCCCGCCGAGGAAGGGACGCCGTTCTTAACTTAAAAGCCGACCCCGCTGGAAACCTGAATCTCTCTAAGGAGGCTGTTCGCAGCACATGATCGTTTACGAACATTCTATTCCCTTTGAGGTGATCCTCACATCGCTTCTCGTCGCCCTTGCGCTGGGGATTTTTTCGGCATGGAAGTCACTACCGCGAAAAAAACCCACAGTGGTCTTGCTCGTATTGTATGTTTTTGTGCTGGCGGGAATGGGGTGGTGTATCCTTCAACCCGCGCTCAAGGACGTCCATATCCAGCTCGTGAAGCCTCGATTTCTCGTCGCTCTCGACACCTCCAAGAGCATGTCGTTAAGCGCGTCTTCAGATATTCCCACTCGATGGGCGACGGCACAGGATGTCTTAAAACAATCGTGGGTTCAGCATGTCGGAGCCGAATGTGATGTAGAGATTTATCCATTCTCCTCAGATATCAAAAAAGGCCTCAGTTTATCCGAGGTTTCCAATCTTCAACCCGATGGAACGGACTCTCGCATTCGCGAGGCCTTAAATCAGCTGCAAGAACGCTCGGCAGGACTGCCCGTGGCCGGTCTTCTGCTCCTCAGTGATGGCATAGATACCGTCGAGTTGATGGACGATTGGGCGACGAAAGAGCGCCCGTTTCCAATTTATTCTGTTCGAATCGAGCCTTCGGGAGGTTGGGAAATGGAACCGGATTTGCGCATCGAATCCGTTGATACATCTCGCCGTGTCACCGTTGGCTGGAAGTCCGAAATGAAGGTCAAGGTTTCTGGGCAAGGATCCAAAGGGACGCCCGTGAATGTTCAAGTTTACGAAAACAATAATCTCCTCACGGAAAAACAAACCCAAATTCCTAACGAGGGCGGCGAGCGGGAAGTCGTTTTCGAGTTGGAACGCCCCAAAGTCGGCACATTCAATTACCGCATTTTAGTCCAGCCACTGAGTGGGGAAAAAAACACCCAAGACAACGAGCGCTTACTCGATGTCGAAGTCATCGATGCCCGCAATCGTCTCCTCTATGTGGAAGGTGTCCCGCGATGGGAGTATAAATATCTACGCCGAGTTCTCCTCTCGAACAAACAGGTCACGCCGCTGATCTTTTTCACTGGTCCGGATGGCAAGCCGCGCGCAGGAACACCGATGGAAGGCTTCACTCCCGAGATGCTACCGGATCAATTGAAGTCGCTCAAGATCGTCATGCTCGGGAATGTGGACATGGAGGAATTGGGTCCCCAGCGCGCGGCGAATCTTCTGAAATTTGTGGAGGATGGAGGCAGTTTGGTTTTTCTTGGTGGAACCAAGGCGTGGTCGTCAGGGGGTCTTCTTAAAGGGGAACTTGCGAAGGCCATGCCAGTAAGGGCTTCGCAGTTGACCCCACTGGAGGGCCAAAAACCATTTCCAGTGAAGCTTTCGAGCGAGGCCAGCGCCCATCCGGCC
>JBILZC010000015.1:0-37736 GCA_044377415.1 Terrimicrobiaceae bacterium
TCGTCTTCGGAGATGGCCTCCGAGGCACGTTCGACGAGGCTGACCACGTCGCCCATTCCGAGGATGCGGCCGGCAAGGCGGTCGGGATGGAAGGTCTCAAACTGGTCGATCTTTTCTCCAACGCCGGCGAATTTGATCGGGCGTCCGGTGACCGAGCGAAGGGAGAGGGCGGCGCCGCCACGGGCATCGCCATCGAGTTTCGTCAGGATGAGTCCGGTGAGACCGAGAGCGGCGTGGAAGTGCTCGGCCACGCTCACGGCTTGCTGGCCGGTGGCGGCATCGCAGACGAGGAGAACTTCCTGTGGTTGGAGAAAGTCGCGAAGACGCTTGAGTTCTTCGATGAGAGGACCATCGATTTCTTGGCGTCCGGCGGTATCGAAGATCTGCACGTTGCCGCCAGTCGAGTCGCACCATTCTAGGGCGCGCTTCGTGGAGCGAAGGATATCAGTCTCCCCCGCCTCAGGGCGAAAAACGGGAACCTCGATCTGGTCGGCGAGAACGGCGAGTTGGTCGATGGCGGCGGGTCGATGCAGATCGCTTGCGATGAGGAGTGGCGAGCGACCTTGGGATTTCAAAAGCCTCGCGAGCTTGGCTGAGGAGGTTGTTTTTCCGGCTCCGTTCAAGCCTACAATGAGGATGCGGCAGTTCTTCGACTGATCTAGCGGGGCTGTATCTCCGCCAAGAAGAGCGCAGAGTTCCTCGTGGAAAATTTTGACGATTTGTTGGCCCGGCGTGACGCTTCGTAGCACCTGCTCGCCGAGGGCCTTCACTTTGACCTTCGCGATAAAATCTTTCGCCACTTGAAAATGGACGTCGGCATCAAGCAGTGCCATGCGGACCTCTCGGAGAGCATCCGTGACATTGGCTTCCGAGATTTTCCCCTGTCCGCGAAGATTTTTGAAAGCGTCCTGAAGTTTATCTGAGAGTCGGGCAAACATAGCGTGGATAATCTAGGTGGCCCGTCCTGCTTGGAAAGGGGTTTTTTGTGGTTTGGCGGGCGCAGGTCTGGGTGAGCCTCAATGACCGTGACGCTCACGCCATTGGAGTCGGTATTCGCGCATATAGTCTACGATGCGGTCACGGATGCTGAAAACGAGTCGGCGAGCATGGTTGGCCCGTCTGCGGTCGAGGTGGCCTGCCTCGGCAAGTTTCTGGGCGGAGTCGAGGGATTCATTCGCCGATTTGAGGGCGCGCTTGAGGTAGGCGATCGTCATGCCGATTTCGGAATTTTCCGTACCACAAAGTGCGGCGGCGAGCTTCGCTCCGCATACGGCGGATCGTGTGGCGAAGCGTACGGCCTCGGGGTTTTCGCGAAGATCCGCGCGTTTGTTGAAAAGGTTGTTCACCCAGCGATGGAGGCGGAGTGTGTCTTCGTAAACGGGAGATTGGGTGAATTCTTCAAACTCGCTTTCGTAATCCTCCTCTTCCTCCTCCGATTCTCCAGAGAGGAGTTCCGTCGCCTCTGTTAGAAAATCATCGACGTCCTCTTGATCATCATAGGCTGTGGCAAAAACATCCCAGCCCATCTCCTCGGCGATGATGGCATCGCGATCGGGGTCATCGAGGTATTTTTCGAGCAACTGAAAATACTTTTCCGTATTACGGTCCTGTTGCTGGAGGAATCGCTCCCAGACGTATTCGTCCCAAATTTCTTCGGGCGGAAAATCGTTTTTATCAGCCATTATTAAAATCGCTAATTCAAGATCGGTTTTTCTGCAACGGATTTTTCGACTTGGAGTCGAAGTTGGCCGCAGGCTGCAGCGATATCGTGACCTTTTTCACGCCGGAGTGTGGCTTCCGCTCCAGCCTGTCGAAGGACGGCGAGGAAGGCGTCTTGGCTATCTTCTTCCGGTCGGATCCAAGGGAGCCCATCAACGACATTGTAGGGGATCAAGTTGACTTTGGCTCCCACACGGCGCGCTTGCTTGGCCAACAGGCGCGCTTGTTCCAAGGAGTCATTGATGTCGCGGATGAGGATATACTCAAAGGTGATGCGTTGTTTTTTGATGCGCACGTAATCTTCGCAGGCTGCAACTAACTCCTCGACGGGATATTTTTTGTTCACCGGCATGATCGTGTTGCGGACTTCATCCGTGGCACCGTGGAAGGAAATGGCGAGGCGGACCTGGAGTGGTTGCGAGGCGAGTTTGAGGATTTGGGGAACGAGACCAGAGGTCGAGACCGTCATGTGCCTGGCTCCGAGGCCGACTCCCCATGGGGCATTGAGGATGCCGATGGCGCGAAGAAGATTGTCGTAATTGGCCATTGGTTCACCCATGCCCATGAAGACGATGTTATTGATCTTTTCACCGGAAATGGCCTCGACTTGCAGAAATTGATCGACGATCTCGCCGGCGTGGAGGTTGCGTTTCCACCCATCAAGCCCGCTGGCGCAGAATTTGCATCCATAGGCGCAACCGACTTGGCTGGAAATACAGATCGTCCGTCGATCCGAGGCTTCGCCGTATAGGGCAGGAGATGCCGGAATGAGGACGGTCTCGATCATTTGCCCGTCAGGAAGACGGAATAGAAACTTGCGAGTGGTATCCTTCGAGCCGGTCTCGCGAATTTTTTCTAGGCGAGCGGCAGGGAATTCCTGCTTGAGAGCTTCCCGGAGGGGGGCAGGGAGATTCGACATGTCGTCCCAGTCGCGTACTCGGCGTTTATAGATCCAGTCGAGCACCTGACCGGCGCGATAGGCGGGTTGGCCCAGCGCAGTCAGGCGGGCTTCCCAATCCTCTTTTGTCAATGCTAGAGCGTCCACCGAACCATCAAAGCACACGCTGAGGCGAAGGCAAGAGTCGCCGTGTGTCGGTCGGTCAATTCCGGCGCGACCATCTGTCGCGATCCGAGAAAAGGATGCATTCGCCGTCGATGGGAAGCGGGGTAAATATGGGAAGTGAAAATTTGGCGACTTCGGGCGGTCGCATGATCAAGGAAATCCAATCGCTGTAAGCTCCCTTGTAAACCTCCGAGAACAGGGCTCTGTTGCCTGTGAGGGGCGTTAGATAAAGGCCATTGAGGGATTTTCCGAGCAACCGGTAATCGCTGATGCGATTGAATTGCTTGATTGTCTTCGGGAGGAGGAGGGATTGGCGTTGGGCATACCAAGAGACAGCCCATGGCATATCCGAGCAGATGGCTTCATTTTCCTCAAACCAAACTCCCAAAACTGCGATGAATGGAGGAACATAGGGTGGCCACTGGATCGCACGTCCTGGAGTCGACATCAATGCGCCAAGGAGTGGCATAGCGCAGAGGAGAAGAAGGAAGGCGATGAAAGCGGATTTGATTTTGGGGCTATGCACATCCAGTCGCGACCACAGAACCATCAGAAAGGCGAATCCGTAAAAGAGAAATAAAGGGACAAAGAGAACGTGCAATTGATTGGGGGAAACGGTTTCGCTAACACCGCACAGCCCCATACCGAGGATGGCGCCGCCCCACATGAGAAGAACTCCGGGTCGAAAGGAGGCGGCATTGGAGAGCTTGAACCGGTGCAGGAGTGCGGTGAAAAACATCAAGGCAATCACATTGATGCCGAGGAAGGAAAAAATATGTCCGGCTTGGTAGGTGAGGGCAGTGCCGAGGCGCTTCAAGGAGGCATCGGCGGAGAACAAGGGTGGGCTGGTCAGCGAGCGCATGTATTCGGTTTCAGCTGTACCCGGTTGGGTGATCAACTCGTATCCAGCAAGGCCGATCGGATTGCCGCATATATGGTGGTTGCGGGCGAGCCACGGCCCAACGACGAAGAGGAATCCAGCCAGAGCAATGAGCGTGGCTAGGCCTTTGCGAGGAAATTGAAGGGTCGCAAAAATCACCCATCCTAGAAAAATCCAGAGTGCCGCCCAGTGGGCAAGTGTGAGAAGCCCGAAAACGAGGGCGGCGGCGAAGATGTGTGCAAGAGGGGATCTGCCCAAGTCACGGTTTTCCATGGCCCGCAACGTGAGCCAAGTTGTGCATGCGAAAAGAAAAAGCATCAGCATCTGCGGGAGTCCGGAAAGCGAGAACTGCCACATCATGTCCGTCACCAGAAGTCCGGCACAGCCTATGAGGGCGGTTTTTTTATCGAATAAAATCGCACCTGCAAAATACCAGATCACCACGGAAAAAAGGAAAAACAGAATGGCGGTGGCGGCGATCACCCGGTCGCCAATATAAACGATATCTAACGGAGTAAGTTTCCATTCGGATTCGACTAATTTTAATGGGAGGGCGTTGATGAGAGGGTTAAGGGGGCTTTGAAGGAGTTCTGGAAAGTGGTGGCTTGGGATGGATTTGCCGGCTTGCTCGAGTTGCCAGATCGCCAGCGGGCGGATGTATTGGGTTGTGTAGCCGTTACCTTTTGCGATCTCACGCGAGATTTGCGCCTGATCCATCGCGGTGGATATCGAGAATCCGCGGAATTGGACAAAAAGATAAGCGAACGCCAAGGTGAGAGCGAGAACGGCCAGGGCTGCTACACGCCAATTTATGGCAAGTCCCGCTCTGGGTGTTGAGGGCGGGGGAGAAGGAGTCCCTTTCGGTGGCTTTTTCATTCGGGATTTAGTTTTTTTCGGCGCGTTTAAAAATTTTCATTTCATGGAGGCGGCGGTGGAGTGTGCGGCGACTGATGCCGAGTTTTTCCGCGGCCTCACTGCGGTTGCCTCCACAGCTTTCCAGGGCCTTCAGGATGAGATTTTTTTCCGTGTCGCGAAGATTCAATCCCGAGAGAGCGGGCGGGGAGCTTGGCGAAACCGCCCCTCGAAGCGAGGATGGTAAGTCGCGAAGGCCAATCTGCCCGCTTGTGGACATGACCACGCCATGCTCGATAGCGGTTCGCAATTCCCGCACATTGCCCGGCCAATCGTAATCAAGAATCCGAGCCATTGCCTCTGAGGTGAGTTCGCGGTGCGGCTTAGAATTTTCCAATGCCGATTCCTTGAGGAAGGATTCGGTCAGCATGGGGATATCCACCTTCCGGTCGCGAAGGGGTGGCATGGTGAGGGGAACCACGTGAAGGCGGAAAAAAAGGTCTTCGCGGAATTTGCCCTCCGCGACGAGTTGAGTCAGATCCTTGTTGGTCGCGGCGATGAGTCGCACATCGGAAGAGAGGGTTTCACCGCCACCCACGCGTTCAAAAGTGCGCTCGCCCAGAACGCGTAGGATTTTGACCTGTGTGCTGAGGTCGATCTCCCCGATTTCATCGAGAAAAAGAGTGCCACCTGCGGCTTGTTCGAAGCGCCCGATTCGGCGCTCATGGGCCCCTGTGAAGGCCCCCTTCTCATGGCCAAAAAGCTCGCTGGCGAGCAACTCCGGCGTCAGCGCGGCGCAATGTACGGCGACAAATTTTTCTTTTGCCCGTTGGCTGAGGTGGTGGATGGCATGAGCGGCCAGTTCTTTACCCGTTCCGCTCTCGCCTTGGATGAGAACTGTGGCTCGGGATGGGGCTACCTGTTTGATTGTTTCGAAGACCTCCGTCATCACAGGTGAATGACCGATCATACCCTCGATCTTGAACTGGCGTTCCACTTTGGATCGCAATTCTTGGTTTTCGCGAGATGTGTTCCTCTCGCGAATAGCGCGCTTGATGAGCATTTCCAGGCGGTCGATATTCACCGGCTTTGTCACAAAATCATACGCGCCATACTTCATCGCCTCGACGGCGGTATCCACCGATCCATATGCCGTCATCATGATGCAGATGGGCGGGTTCGGTCGCTTCATTACAGATTGAATGAGCGACATGCCGTCAGCGCCACCCAGCTTGAGGTCGGTGAGAATGACATCCGCAGGCATGCTCTCGATGGTTTGCAGGGCGCCATCGACATCCGCTGCCACGTATACCTCAAAAGCATCCGAGAGCGCGTTACGCAATCCATCGCGCGTGTTTTTTTCATCATCGACAATCAGCAGTGTGGGAGACATCCGTTGCCAGTAAATCAAATCCCGTGGCGGCATCAACACTGCTTTGGTCGATTTTAAATAATGGGGGTGTAAAATCCCTCTGCAGCAGAGCGGGATTGTCACACTGTTGCGCTATTGAGATAGTCGGGCCTATGCAGGTTTTTATTCGCGTTTTTCCGTATGTGCGGCGGTATCCCTTATTGGCATTTGCCACGCTCTTCTGTGCGTTGATGGGAACCCTCATGGTCGTGGTCTTTCCGGCGGTGACGCAACAGATCGTAGACCAGGTGATCGGAAAAAATCGTCCCGAATTGCTTTTGCCGCTCGTTGGGCTCGGATTCGCTGCCTTTTTTGCCCAGAACATTCTCAATTCTCTTCGCATCATTTTCAATAATCACTTTGAGCAGCATGTGATCTTTGACCTGCGGAGCGAGCTATACGCGCACATTCAAAAGTTGCCCCTCCATTGGTTCGATAATCGTGCGACCGGTGACATTATGACTCGGTTGATCGAAGACGTCACGAGTGTCGAGCGGGTTTTGATCGATGGTATTGAGCAGGGAACGGTGGCGATCCTCCAAATATTGATCGTGAGCGTGCTTATGATGACCTACAGCCCGGTGCTGACTCTGGCGGCTCTTTCTCCCATTCCTCTCTTGGCGGCGGGGGCCCTTGCCTACACGCTTACGGCGAGGTCGCGCTATCGGCGACAGCGGAAAGCGGTGTCGGAACTCAACTCGCTCCTCCACGACAACATTGCCGGCATCCGACAGATTAAGACCTACACGAGTGAGGAACGGGAGCACATCCGCTTCGATGCAACCAGCAACAAGGTGCGCAAGGAAACGCTCACCGTGATGCGGGCTTGGGCTTTTTATCAGCCGGGGATGGAGTTTTTGTCATCGGCCGGGTTGCTGATGGTGGCTGGTTTTGGAACCTCGCAGGTCCTGGGTGGAGGGATGGAGATTGGCGCTCTGGTCGCTTTTTTTGTGCTGGTTCGCTATCTTTACGAGCCGGTCGGCCGCCTACACCAACTCAATCAAATCTTCCAGTCCGGTCGTGCTGCGGGGGATCGTGTCTTCGAGATCATGGATGCCGATCCCGAGAAAGACGAGGGATCGGGGTCGCTATGCCAGCCGGTTCGCGGACATGTTGTTTATCAAAACGTGAGTTTTTCCTACGACCCGAAGCTTCCTGTGCTCGATGATATTCACATCGAGGTTCCCGTCGGATCGATGGTCGCTTTGGTCGGGCCAACGGGAGCTGGAAAATCGACGATTGTTAACCTTCTCGTCCGCTTTTATGAGTTCACCAGTGGTGGTATCACGATTGATGGTGTTCCATTGAGGGCTATGTCGCGTCGGCATTTGAGGCACAATATTGCCGTGGTCACACAGGAGAGTTTTTTATTCAATGGCACCACGGCCGAAAATCTGCGCATCGGTAAGCCTGATGCCTCCGAGGAGGAAATGTGGGAGGCTCTTCGAGCGGCGAATGCGGTGGATTTCATTCGACGCCTGCCCGAGGGGTTGCATGCGGCGCTTGGCGAACGCGGCGTGAAGCTCAGCGTCGGGGAGAAGCAGAGGCTCTCCATCGCACGGGCCCTTTTGAAAAATCCCCCGATCCTGATTTTGGACGAAGCCACCGCCAGCGTTGACACATCGACAGAGAAGCTGATTCAAGAGGCTTTGGACCATCTCATGGAAAAGCGCACGAGCTTTGTGATCGCGCACAGGCTCTCGACGGTGCGCCATGCTGACCAGATTCTGGTTTTGGAGCGCGGACGGATTACCGAGCGTGGACGCCACGAGGAGCTTCTCTCTCAGGGGGGGCTCTACGCCGAACTCTGCCGAAGCAGTCTCATTGAGAAATGAGAAGCTTGGCTGGCTGCAGAGAATAATCTCGCACTCCTAATCAAAGAGCACTTTACAAAAAAGCCCGTCGCGCTAGATTCTGCTTAGCTTTCAACCTGTTCCACCCCAGACAACCAGATGGTTCCTGAAACCCTTCCAGTAACGGATCAAATCGCAGATATCCTAAGGCCAACAGCCCTCTTCCCGAGAGGGTTGAAGGTGGTGAGAGGGTCCTCTCGTGAGAGATCATTGATGCTCGTTCTACTTATCGTTGATTGCGGGATATGGCTGGGCATGTATTTGGGCATCACTGAGTTCACTGGGGAGTTTAATCGCTATGAATGGGCCGACCTTATACTCCCGCTGTTGATTTCCGTGTTCACATTGAGCTTGATCGGGGCCTATGACCCTCGATCTGAGATGAAATCGTTGGGGTATTCGAGCGAGCACCTGATCGCGTGTCTGATTTCGTTTCTGGCTTCGGCATTCGCGGTTTATATTGTGGCCTCGTTTGGCGGTAATATCGCCTCGAGCCGTGCGATTTTCGGGTTTTCCTTTCTGGGATTTTCGATCCTCACCCTTTTGCAGAGGAGGTTTTTGTATTCCACGGCCATGGGATCCAGGTCGAGTCGGCGTTTGCTCGTGATCAGTGACCCTGAATCTGCAGAGAGGTTTTACAAAAATTACACAGCCAACAAGCTCAGACACAAATTGCACTTTTTTGCGACTTGTGAATCGGCGTTGGGGACGCATGTAGCTGGTCCAGGGACGCCCGTTTTCGAATCGCTCGCCTCGGACGTGCTGAAAACCTTGGAGAATAACATTCACCTCGAACACGAAGGTATCCTTTTGGCGTGCTCCACAGAAAGTATCCAAAATGAAATCCTGACATCGCTAGTTGCTGTTCACTTTCAGGAACTTCCGGTTTATACCATGAACTCATTTTTTGAGGCATATTGGCAGAAAATGCCGCCCGACTTATTGAGCCGTACATGGCCGTTGGATTCGGGGTTTCAACTTGTGCAGCATTCCCCCTTTGCTTCGCTCAAGCGTGTTTTTGATTTATTTGTTGCTTCGCTCACGCTTCTGGTTCTTTCCCCTGTGATGGCGCTGGTGGCTTTATTGATCAAACTCGAGCGCAGGGGGCCAGTCATTTTCAGCCAGACACGAGTCGGGCAGCATGGAAGTCTCTTCACTCTTTACAAATTCCGATCGATGGATGTCGGAAGTGAATTTAAAGGACTCTATACGATCGAGGGTGATCCACGTGTGACTAGGCTTGGAAGCTGGTTGCGTGTTTCTCGGCTCGACGAGTTGCCTCAGCTCTGGAACGTGCTGCGCGGCGAAATGAGTCTTATCGGACCACGTGCGGAGTGGATCAAATGTGTGGAGCGTTACGAGGTCGCCATTCCCTACTACCACTTTCGTCATTTGGTGAGACCGGGCATCACAGGTTGGGCCCAAGTCAACTATCCTTATGGTGCCAGCATTGAGGATACCATGGAGAAACTGATGTATGACCTTTACTACATTCGGCATTTTTCCCTCGTGTTGGATGCCACCGTGGTTCTGAAAACATTGCATGTCATGTTTTTTGGTAAAGGGAGGTAGGTCGGTCGCGCTTCTTGGAGATCCTACGTGAATAGATTTACTATCGACGCGGTCCATGGTGAAGCCGACAAAAGCCAATCTTGGCTGATCATTGGGGCCATCCTTCTGGCTTGGTGGCTCTCGATTCGCATGCTTTTGAACGACTGGGAGATTGATTCGCAATACAGTTATGGTTTTTTGGTTCCTATTCTCTGCATGGCGCTTTTCCAGATGCGTTGGAAAGACCATCCTGCTCCCGTGCCCCAGGAGGCAAAGGGGGCAATTGCACTATTGGCAGGTTTCGGATTGGGGCTTGCCTTACTGACTTTGTTTTTTGAGGCCAATCCGGAGTGGCGTGTCCTTGGTGTGCTCGGTGCTTTTTGTGCAATTGGCTTCACACTCAATCTTCTGAGATGGATAGGCGGGCCGGCTTGGGTACGGCACTTTCTTTTTCCAGTTGTTTTTTTTCTGATTGCCGTGCCATGGCCTCGAAATGCCGAAAATGCGATCATGGGCTGGTTGATGCAAAAAAACACGATCGCCGTCTTGGAAGTCTTGCATTGGTGGGGTGTCGATGCGATCCGGCAGGGCAATCTCATAACGCTTCGGACGGGAACGATTGGAGTCGAGGAGGCGTGCAGTGGAATTCGTTCGCTCCAGAGCGGCATTATGGCGGCTTTTTTCTTGGGAGAGGTTTTTCGGTTTGGATTTTTTTCCAGAGGAGTGCTTGTTGTTGCGGCTTTCTCGCTCGCCCTGCTTGGAAATTTTCTGAGGGCTTCCGGACTGTCGATTGTAGCTTCGGCTCAAGGGTTGGAGGCTATTGAAAAATGGCATGACCTGGCTGGCTATTTGATACTAGCGCTCACACTGGGGGGGCTTTGGACGATCGCGTTGTCCTATCAGCGCAAACGGACTGCCCGTCGGGGTCCATCTGTCGAAGCCGTTGCTCCTAGTTCGATTGTCTTACCCCCCCTAGTTCAACGATTCGGTTTGTTCTGGCTCGTTTTCGGGATCATTTCACTCGTTGGAACGGAAGCATGGTATCGTTTGCATGAGGTTCGCGCTGGGGATCTGGTGTCTTGGACGGTCGCGTCTGGTACTCATGGGGCGAAAGAGCAACCGATCTCAGACCGAACAAGGCGGATGCTTTTTTTCCCCGAGGGATTCTCGGAGAGTTTTACCGATGCCAATCAACATGTGTGGCAGTTTTTCTATTTTCGTTGGCCTGCGGGCAGGTCGGCGATCCAAGCGGTGAGTATTCACGACCCTCAGACCTGTCTCTCGAGTATTGGCATGGTTTTGGTGCGGCAACTTGAATCCCGTGTGATCGAAGTCGCTGGAATCCCCATCCCCTTTCGCCTTTTTCTTTTCAGGGATCGAAAGAGATATGTTTTGGTTTTCCACGCGATTATTGCTGATGGTGAAAGTGCGACTGATGATCGTTCGAGATCTTTTTCCTATACATTGCCGGGAAGGTTGCGTGCTGTTCAGGAGGGCATTCGGAATCGTGGCCAGCGCCTGATCGAGGCGGCTGCATGGGATGTCACGGATGCCGATCAGGCCACGGAATCTCTTCGGAGATTTCTTCAATCAAGCCTTATCCGAGAGGATACAAACCTTCAAAATAAGCCATGACCGAGGAGCCTGATGATCTAAAAAAAGGGCTTGGCCCGCGCAAAAATAAAAGGTTCAGCCGATCCTTGGATTCCGAAGTCAACATCGAGGATACCTCAAGGAGAGATGATAAGAAGGCCTTTTTGCCGGATTACGATACCGATGAGGTGCCTGTATCGCGGCGTGAGCGATTCCTCGAAGTGCTTGCGGACACTCGAGTCCGTATCGTTCTTGGCGCTCTCATCCTTGCTGTTCTTTTATGGGTGGTGATCCCGCCGATTTACGGTGCACTCAAACTTCGCCGGGCCAAGGTTCTTATGGCTCAATCCACGGCTGCCTTGGAAAAGAATAACGAGAGTGAGGCGGTTTTGTATATGAGGCGGGCTCTTTTGATGGCTCCTCAAAACGCGGATGTCTTTCGCCGCACGCGACTATTAAATGCTCGCATGGGCGATCCTTCCTCAATCAACGTTCTGGAAGTCCTCGCTCAGAAAAACGAGGCCACGTTGGATGAGTTGCTGGCCTTGGTCGAACAGGCCATTAAATCGGGAAATAGAAAAACCGCACGGTCCACATTTAATAAAATCACCGGCAAAAGAACGGTGGAAATGACCATCTTGGAGATGAAGTTGCTTTCCATGGAAAATAAAATGCCCGATGCGATTGCTCTGGCAAAAAAAACCATGCCCGAACTGGATATGGCGGATGCAGAAAAAGTCCGGCTCGCGTTGGCCTCATTGATCTTGAAAACGGATGCCCGTTCGGCGGAGAGCATCTTGATGCCGTTGGCTGGATCTCCAAGTTTCAGCGGTATCACCGCCATTCGATTACTCGCCAAACATCAACTAGGCGGTGGAATGGGAGGTAGTCCTCTTGCTTCGGGGCTTGCCGAAAAATTGGCATCGCACCCGTTGCGGAGCGCTAATGACGCGCTTCTGATTGCGAGTCTTCGCATCAAGGAGAACCCTGCAATAAAGCAATCTGTGATAGAGAACCTCCGCCGCATTCGGGTGAATGGGACACCTGATGAGGATCTGGAGTTCGCCCGCTGGCTGAACCATCACAAGGCCTTCCAGCAAGCGGTTGACTTTATCGGCAAGGATCGGGCGATGTCTGCTTCTCCTTGGCTTCTCATTTATCTCGATGCCATGGCCTCTCTGAATCGCTGGCAGGAGATTTCCGTGTTGCTTGAGACCGAGAGTGTCGTGGGAATGTCAGATACACTCCGTTTCCTTTTTTTAGCGCGTTCGGCAGAAAAATCAGGAAATCAGGAGCGGGCAGGGGAGTGCTGGCGTGATTTGCATCGCAACCTCGTATATGAAAAACCGGAGGTGGCTTTTTTTGTCGCATCTTATATCATGAAATTGAGTAATGTGAATGAAGGCATCAAGGCTTTTTGGGCCCTCGCGCGGCGACAGGATACAGCGATACAAGGGTTTCTTGGATTGATTCGTTTTTTTCCAAAGAACGCATCTGCCACGGAATTGCTGCCGGTTTACTCTGAAATGTTGGAGACCTTTCCCAATATAAAAGAGGTGCGATTGGATTACTCCTATCTTTGTTTGCTCGCCGAACACAATGTTTCCGAGGCGGCAGAAGTGGCTAGTGAGTTGCTTCTGGAAGACCCCAATTCACTCGCTGCTCTGAGTGTTGCGGCTCTTGGCCACTATAAAACCGGAGAAATGACTAAGGCGGCGTCCCTCTATGATGGGAAGAAGATCCTGTGGAAAGGGGCCCCTGCACCTTGGCGGGTTGTGCGAGTGGTTGTCCTGGTCGCTCTCGGTCGCAAGAAGGAGGCGGAGGAATTGGCTGCGACTATTGATTTTTCGAAACTGCGTCCAGAAGAACGCAAACTGCTGGAGCAACAAAATCCCAACAAGCCATCAGGAAAGGGAGTATTTCGCTCCAATATCTGGCACAATGACCTCTGCGCCCTCTAATTCCTTGAAGAGAGCCAGCTGAAACCACTCAAGCGCGGGCCTGTCTCCATGGACGAGGACGATTTTTGAGGGGCGTAAAAGAAGGACATAATTGCGAAGCATATCGCGATTTGAGTGGGCACTGAAGCTGAACTCCTCGACTCGGCAGCGCAAGGGCACGGGTGGGAAATCCTTGTCGAGGACAACTTCATCACCTTGTTTAGCCTTGCGCAGCTTGCCGGCGGGGGAGTCTGGATCCGAGTAGCCTACGAAAAACAAGTTTTGGGCTGGGTCGGCTAGGACGCGGCGGGCAAAAATATTGGAAAGCGTGTGCTCGGTCATCATTCCACTTGAAAGCGCGTAAATGCATTTTTTGCGTGGTACTGCGGTCATGATTTCACGACCGGAAAGGACATAGGGAGCCATCTCCTGCAAGATCTGCAAATCCGGATGGTTGCGCGGCGTGCTGGCGGCAAAGGTATCGTAGATGGTCGTGATTTTCACACTCAGTCCGCCGATATAGATCGGCAGGTGGCCGATTTCTCCTCGTAACCGCATTTTCCAAAGCATGGCTAGGAGCTCCTGGGATTTGCCCAAAGCGAATACGGGGATAGTCAAAGATCCGCCGCTTGATATCACTTCTTTAACGGCCTTCGCGAAGCGTTCTTCCTCTCCAGCACGGGTGAAACCGACAGGCATCGGAGAGTCGCCCCGTGTCGTTTCCATAATCAAATAATCCACTCCACCTTCGGGAAACTCCGCTCCCGTCATGAGTGTCTGGTTCTCAAAATTCACATCGCCTGTGTAAAAAAGTGATTTTCCTTTGTGGCGGATGAGGACCCCCACAGAACCCAAAATGTGACCGGCATTATAAAACTCAAATGTGACCTCATCCTCGTTTTCCGATCGTTCTCCGGTGAGGTTGTAGCGTTGTCTGAGTCCGCAGTGGACCCAACTTTGAGCGCAGAGATCCACGCCACGGTGGGTGTAGAGGGGATACTCCATCAAGCCGAGTTCCTCGCGTTGGCGCATCATCACATTCACTGAATTGTGAAGCATGATCGTAGCAATGGCCGCCGTGGCTTGTGTCATGAAAATAGGACAGCGTTGCTCCTGCCTTGTTACGATGGGCAGGGAGCCGATGTGATCCTGATGCGCATGGGTGATAATAATGGCATCGACTGTTCCAGGGGGGAGGGGACGCAAATCGGGAGTGGAGTTGATGCCATCCACCTTCGGATCGGATCCTGCATCGAGAATGATGTTTTTGCCTCCGACACTGAGCCAGTAGCAGTTCGAACCAATTCCCGTGTGTCGCGTGAGGTTTACAAATTCCATGTGGAGTGAAACTGGTGGAGTGAGTGATTTTCCTCAATGAAAATCACGGAAAAAACGAGGATTGCCAATGGGCTTTCAGATCAGGCGCGACCCTCGTCGGCATCGATGTAGGCGAACATAGTTTGGACGTCATCGCGGCTTTCGAGTGAACTTTCCTTTTTGCGGCGGATAAGGGTCTCGGACAAATCGTCATTCCAGCCTCTTTTGGTCATGAAAGCGTTCCAGATTTCGATTTGTTCCTCATCGGGACGAGTGCCGTTTTGATAGCACCATTCAAGCACGTCTTCATCTGTGCCACCTTGGAGGGTCCGGGCGCAGATCGCGTTGTAGTCGACTCCCAGAAAGGTCATGATGCGCTCGTCGAAACCTTTTCCGAGATTGGCATGCAGTTCCGGGTGAAGCTCACCGGCGGCCATGAGACGGATTTTGTCGAGCATGCGGCCAAGGTAAACAATGTTGCCGACTTGGTCTTTGGGTGAGCGTGGATATTTCATAGGTTTGTTTCGTGCGATACAGTTGAGCTTCGCAATTGGGATGCGAATTTTGGGCTTACTCGGCTGTCAGCGCGAAGCGCTCCGAACCTAGTAGTCCGGATTTTTCGAGGAAATAGTCGTAGCCGCCCGGATAAGAAACGGCCTGGCCGGCATTGATGTGGAGGATGCGGTTGGCGAGTTTGCGAATGAAATGAACGTCGTGCGAGATGAAGACGAGCGTTCCCTCATAGGCTTCCAGCGCGAGCACGAGGGATTCCACGGTGAGAATGTCCAAGTGGGTGGTAGGCTCATCCATCAGAAGCAGATTGGGTGGGTTGACGAGAAACTTGATGAGGTTCAATCGAGTCTTCTCGCCACCGCTGAGAACGGCTGTTTTTTTGTGGATATCATCCTTCCGGAAAAGAAACGACCCCAGAATGCTGCGGGCTTCGTCTTCACGGAGCGTGCCGCTGCTGGCCATGATTTCCTCGAGTAGCGAGAATTCGGGATTGAGTGTGGCCGCGCGATGTTGGCTAAAATAGCCCACCTTCGAATTGTGGCCGAATTGGCATGTTCCCTTTTGGTAGGGAGCCACGCCTGCCAGGATTTTAATGAGAGTTGATTTGCCGGCACCGTTAGGGCCGACTAGCGCTGTGCGCTCGCCACGCTCGATGATGAGATCCAGATTGCGATAGACGACATGATCGCCGTAGGCCATTTGGATGCCTTCCAATAGGGCTGCCCTCTGACCGCCCCGCTCTGGTTGAGGAATGCGGAAACGGAATGGTTTGCGCGGAGCTTCTGGACGGTCGATTTTTTCCATGCGCTCGATTTGCTTGAGCTTGCTCTGAGCCTGAGCGGCTTTCGAGGAGACGGACCGAAAGCGGTCGGCAAATTCTTGGAGAGATTCGATTTCCTTTTGCTGGTTTTTCCAAGAGGCATGCTGGATATCGTAATTGCGCTCCCTTTGGAGCATAGCCTCAGAGTAGTTGCCCTTGTAATGAACGAGCTTTTGGGCCGAAATTTCGTAGACGTTATCGACGAGAGCATCCATGAACTCACGATCATGGGAGATGAGCAAAAGGGCACTTGAACAGGTCTTCAAGTATTGCTGAAGCCAGAGAAGGGAAAGCAGATCGAGATGGTTCGTCGGCTCGTCGAGGAGCAAGAGGTCAGGCTCCATGACCAAGAGGCGTGCAAGGTGAGCACGCATCACCCATCCACCGCTGAGTTCCTTGGCAGGGCGATTCCAGTCAGTCTCGCTGAATCCGAGGCCTTTGAGCATTTTCTTTGCCTTGGCATCGGTTCGAGGGTTGCTGAGCGCCTCGTGCATGGCGTGGGCTTCCAGATAGTCTGGGCCTTCAACGATGCCTTGAGCTTCCAGTTCAGCCAGTTTTTTTTCTAAAGTTTGAACCTCGCCTCCGCGACCCGTCGAAATGTCGAGGGCGGTTTCATCGCCCACCGATTCACCTTCCTGGGGAAGATAGCCGATCATGGTCCACTCATCGCGTTGGACGGTTCCTGCATCGGGTTCGTCGCGCTTGAGGATAATCGAAAAAAGAGTCGATTTTCCGGCACCATTCGGGCCAACGAGGGCAACATGATCGCCGTAGTTCACTTGCATCGCGGCGGAGTCGAAAAGGACGCGGCCGCCGTGGGATTTTCTCAGATTTCGGATTGTGAGCATCTTGGTGGTTTAACGAAAGAAGCGGTTGCTACGACCAGTCGGGAGTGATCCCTGCAGGAGTAACGAACCGCCTCTCGATTGATATTGTTTGAAGAGGATTATCTTGCAGAGAACCTTATGCGATTTCTTCACCGACGCTATAACGCGTGAATCGACGAATAATAATATTTTCGCCCAGTTCGGCAATTTTGCTTTTCACGAGATCTAGAATGCTCATTTCTGGATTCTTAATGAAGGCCTGCTCTAAAAGACAAATCGTGGAGTAAAATTTCTCGATCTTACCATCGACGATTTTTTCAATGATGTTGGCAGGTTTGCCGGCAACTTGACCTGCGGCGACATCGCGCTCGCGAGTGAGGAGATCGCTGGGGACTTGCTCCCGGGAAACGTAGATTGGATGCGCTGCAGCGATGTGGAGTGTCACGTCCTTAACGAAATCACGGAAGATTTCGTTTTTCGCAACGAAGTCTGTTTCGCAGTTGATTTCGACGAGAACGCCAACTTTGCCTTGGAGGTGAATGTAGGAGGCCACAATGCCTTCCTTGGCCTCACGGGATGCTTTCTTGCCAGCGCTAGCGATGCCTTTTTTGCGAAGGATATCTTCAGCGGCGATGATGTCGCCCTTGGCTTCCGTGAGCGCGTTCTTGCAATCCATCATACCCGCATTTGTTTTTTCGCGGAGTTCTTTGACGAGGCTTGGTGAAATATCAGACATGGTAAATGTGTGCTTAAAAAGAGTCTTGCTGTTGAAATGACTGAGACAGAGAAGGGATGAAGCCGACAGCCATCAAGTTGGACATCAGGAATTGGAATTCTCTGACGTCCATTTTTAAAACGAGTTTAAAAGACTTGAGTCCGCAGATACGTAATCCCTATTCGGAGACAGCGGCGAGTTCCGGAGTTGCCGTTTTCGCGGCTACGCCTTTTGCTTCCAGAATGGCCTGAACGATCTTGGATAGGACAAGGCGGATGGAACGAATCGCATCGTCATTGCCGGCAATAGGGTAGTCGATTTTTTCCGGATTACTATTTGTGTCAACGATAGCGATGATCGGGATTCCCAAACGATTAGCTTCAGCGACGGCAATTTCCTCGCGGATGGTGTCGACGACGATCAACACATCGGGCAACTTATCCATGGCAACGATGCCGCCCAGATTGTGGAGGAGCTTGACGCCCTCGCGACGGATGGAGGAAGCCTCAGCCTTGTTGATCTTTGCGAAAGCAGGAGATTTTTCAAGGGCTTGGATTTCTTTCAAGCGAGCCACGCTGCGACGGATCGTGGTCAGATTGGTGAGGGTACCGCCCAACCAGCGCTGATTCACGTAGAGTTGCCCGGTGGCCTCAGCGGCTTCGCGGACGGCTTCCTGCGCTTGTTTTTTGGTTCCAACAATCAAGGCCTTGCCGCCATTGCGGATGAGATTCTTAAGGTATGTGGTAGCGCGGTCGAGTTGGTCGATCGTGAGACCGATATCGATAATGTAGATCGAGTTTTTTTCCTCGAGGATGTAATCGCGCATTTTTGGATTCCATCGCTTGGTCTGGTGTCCGTAGTGGACACCTGCCTCGAGGAGCTCCGTCATGAGTTCGATGTTCGGATTTTTAGCTGATTCTGACATGGTGGTTGGTTGGGATTAACTGGCGGCTTTTTGTGATTCTTCTTTGCTGGCGGCTTCAAGTCCATCGCCCGATTGGGTGATAGCGATGTTACGATGGGTGTGGAATCCAGTTCCAGCAGGAATTAGATGACCCATGATGACGTTCTCTTTGAATCCGCGGAGGCGGTCGACTCTGCCTAGTGTAGCGGCTTCAGTCAATACGCGAGTTGTGTCTTGGAATGAAGCGGCCGAGATGAAGCTGTCCGTCTCAAGGGCGGTCTTGGTGATGCCCAGAAGAACAGGGTTGGCTTCAGCGGGTTTACCGCCTTTTTTGATGACAGCTTCGTTTTCGGCTTCGAAGACGAGTCGGTCAATTTGGTCACCCCATAGGAGCGTTGTATCTCCTTGTTCGGTGATTTTAACCTTGCGAAGCATTTGGCGAACGATGATTTCGATGTGTTTATCGTTAATTTCGACACCTTGCAGGCGGTAGACCTCTTGAACTTCGTTGAGCAAGTGCTCTTGCAGTTCTTGTGGTCCACAGATCTCAAGGATTTCGTGTGGAACGACAGGGCCTTCAGTGAGCTGTTGGCCTTTTTTAACAAGATCACCTTTGAAGACAATGATGTGCTTGTTGAGCGGGATGAGGTGTTCCTCTTCTTGTTTCGTTTCCGGGTCGATAACAATCAAGCGTCGTTTGGCGCGAACGGTTCCGCCGATGTCGACAACACCATCGATTTTCGCGATATCCGCTGCGTCTTTTGGCCTTCTGGCTTCGAAAAGTTCGGCCACACGTGGTAGACCACCGGTGATATCTTTGGTCTTGCCGATCTTACGAGGTGTACGAGCGACACGCTGTCCGGCAGGAACTTTGGCACCTTCTTTGACTTCGATATGAGCCCCCGCTGGGATCGAGTAATTGGCAAGAACATTCTTGGCTTCGTTTACGATGAGAATCTGTGGGTGTAGATCTTCCTTGTGCTCGATAACCACGGTTCCACGCACGCCAGTCGAGTCGTCGATTTCTTGGCGGATGGTGACACCTGGAATCATGTCACGGAATTCGATGCGACCGGCTTTTTCGGTGATGATAGGAACGTTATAGGGATCCCATTGAATGAACGTCTCGCCTTTTTTGACAGTCGATCCATCTGCAACCGAGATCACAGATCCGACGACGACGACGTGGCTTTCAAGCTCGCGACCGTCTTTAGCATGGAGTGAAACACTCCCGTTCTTGTTGAGAACGACGTAGGTTTTCTCGATAGTTTCTACAATTTTCAGTTCATTGAAGCGAACGGTGCCATCATTTTTGGCCTTGATGATCGGTTGTTTGAACGTCTGGCTGGCAGCTCCACCGACGTGGAATGTTCGCATGGTCAGCTGAGTGCCGGGTTCGCCGATCGATTGTGCGGCAATAATTCCAACAGCTTCACCGAGCTTGATGAGACCACCAGTGGAAAGATTGCGGCCGTAGCAATGTACGCAAATGCCACGCTTGGATTCACAAGTCAGGGCCGAGCGGATTTTGAGTTGCTCATGGCCAATCTTGTCCAAAGCAGCGGCGGTTTCCTCATCGACCAATTGATTGGCTTTGATGATAGCCTTATTTGTGATCGGATCTTTGACGGTCTCGCAGCTGGTGCGGCCGATGATGCGTGTTGAGAGACTGACGACTTCTTCATCGCCCTCGTAGATTGGTCGAACAACGATGCCGTTGGCCGTTCCACAATCGTCGATGGTGATAATGACGTCTTGGGCTGCATCCACAAGCTTGCGAGTGAGGTAACCGGAGTCAGCCGTCTTCAGCGCTGTATCAGCAAGACCCTTACGAGCACCGTGTGCAGAGATGAAGTATTCGAGAACCGTAAGTCCTTCACGGAAGTTGGCGGTAATTGGCTGTTCGATGATTTCACCAGAGGGCTTGGCCATCTGTCCGCGCATACCTGCGAGCTGCTTAACCTGGGTACGGTTGCCTCGAGCGCCAGAATCCACCATCATGAAGACGGGGTTCATGTCGCGCTTGTTGTCGTTGTACTCCAATGTGCGGAAGAGGGCATTGGCAATTTCTTCGCCAGTATGGGTCCAAATATCTTGAACCTTATTCTTGCGCTCGCCATCAGTGATAATGCCTCGACGGTATTGCTTGGCTACTTCAGCGACCTCACGGTAGGCTTTTTCGAGAAGTTGTGTTTTCTCCTTCGGAATCATCATGTCATTGATGCCAATCGAGATGCCAGCTTGAGTGGCCTCGCGGAATCCAAGCTCTTTCAGGCGATCGAGTGTTTCCACGGTCGTCTGTTGGCCCGATGCTTTGTAGCAGCGCCAAATGATGTCAGAGAGTTGCTTCTTGCCACAAACCTTATTGTAAAAACCAAGGGCTTTAGGCCAGATCTGGTTGAAAACAACGCGACCAGCAGTGGTCTCAAGAACCTTGGGTTCGGGATCACCGTAAACTGTCGTTAAACCAAAGTCGGGATTCTTAAATAGAATGCGAGTGTGTGTGCGGATGGCGCGATCGGTGAGTGCCAACTCCACTTCATCTGGATTGCCAAAAATGGGCAAACGCTTATCCTTCGCCGCATCCTCACCGCGAGGCTTTTGCGTCAGATAGTAGCAACCGAGCGGAATATCCTGTGAAGGTGTCGTGATCGGCTTTCCGCTCGAAGGCGAGAAGATGTTGTTCGGAGCCAGCATCAACATCCGGGCTTCCATCTGGGCTTCAGTGGATAGTGGGACGTGAACGGCCATTTGATCGCCATCGAAGTCGGCGTTGTAAGCCGTACAGACAAGCGGGTGAACGCGGATAGCTTCGCCTTCAATAAGGATCGGCTCGAAGGCTTGGATCGATAGACGGTGAAGGGTAGGTGCACGATTGAGAAGAACGGGGTGACCCTTTGTGACTTCTTCTAGAATGTCCCAGACTTCGGGTGTCTGACGCTCGATGAGTTTTTTGGCACTTCGAACTGTGTGAACGTATCCCAGTTCCTTGAGTCTGCGGATGATGAAGGGTTCAAAAAGAACCAATGCCATTTTCTTGGGCAGACCGCATTGGTTGAGTTTCAACTCAGGTCCGATAACGATAACGGAACGGCCAGAGTAGTCAACGCGCTTGCCGAGAAGGTTTTGACGGAAACGGCCTCCTTTGCCCTTCAACATATCGCTGAGGGACTTGAGTGGTCGGTTTGCAGCGCCTGTGACAGCGCGACCGTGGCGGCCATTGTCAAAGAGAGCATCAACCGACTCCTGAAGCATGCGCTTTTCATTGCGAATGATGACTTCGGGAGTTTTGAGCTGAAGAAGCGTTCTTAGGCGGTTGTTACGATTGATAACACGGCGATAAAGATCATTGAGATCGGAGGTCGCAAAGCGTCCACCTTCCAATGGTACGAGCGGACGAAGGTCTGGCGGGATCACGGGAAGGACATTGAGAATCATCCATTCTGGACGAGTCTTGGACTCCATGAAACCCTGCACCAACTTCAGGCGTTTTGCGTATTTTTTGCGGAGCTGTTTGCTGCGCGTCGAAGCCATGCCATTTTCAATTTCGACTTGGAGATTAGCAAGATCGATGTTGGCAAGAAGCTTATGGATTGCCTCGGCTCCCATGGCCGCAGTGAAGTTTTCACCATATTGTTCCTCCGCATCTCGGAATTCCAATTCTGTCAGAAGTTGGCAACGTTCGAGCGGGGTATTGCCCGGATCGATAACAACGAAATCTTCATAGTAGATGACGCGCTCGAGTTGGCGGGACGTCATATCTAGCATGAGACCTAAGCGGGAAGGCATGCACTTGTAGAACCAGATATGGGATACTGGAACAGCAAGATCAATGTGGCCCATACGCTCGCGGCGGACGCGAGAAACGGTGACCTCTACGCCGCAACGATCGCAAATAACGCCCTTGTGTTTTATGCGTTTATATTTGCCGCAAGAGCATTCCCAGTCCCGAGTCGGGCCGAAAATACGTTCACAGAACAGACCGCCCTTTTCGGGCTTGAATGTCCGATAGTTGATCGTTTCAGGATTTTTTACTTCACCCTTACTCCAGCTGCGCATGGAGTCTGGTGAGGCCACGGTGATGGCTACCTCATCAAAACCGACTGGCTTCGAGTCCCCCATGGCTTCGCGGATATTAATATCTTTCATGTATGATATGGTTCGTCAGATTAAGTTCGATTGATGATGCTTAGGCGATTCCTTCGACTAGAGCGGGATCTTTTCCGCCAACGCGGACATCAAGGCCGAGACCTTGCATTTCTTTAATGAGCACATTGAATGACTCAGGTGTGCCTGCTTCGAGAGAGTTATCTCCCTTAACAATGCTTTCGTAGATGCGTGTACGACCTGCAACGTCATCGGATTTGACCGTCAAGAGTTCCTGCAAGGTGTAGGCTGCGCCGTAGGCCTGCAGGGCCCAAACTTCCATTTCTCCGAAACGTTGTCCACCATACTGGGCTTTTCCACCAAGCGGTTGCTGGGTGACGAGGCTGTATGGTCCGACCGCACGGGCATGGATCTTGTCAGCGACCAAGTGGCCCAATTTCAGCATGTAAATATAACCGACAACAACTTGTTGATCGAACGGTTCGCCGGTCAATCCATCATAAAGGGTGGACTTGGCGTTTTCATTGATCCAAGTGTAGCCTTCGACTTTTCTAGCCTCATTGAGAAATTCCCGAATCTTGGATTCGGAAATGCCATCAAATACGGGAGTGGCTACCTTGAATCCAAGGGCCTTGGCTGCAACGCCAAGGTGGGTTTCAAGAACCTGACCCACGTTCATACGACTAGGAACGCCGAGAGGGTTCAAGACGATGTCAACAGGAGTTCCGTCGGCAAGATAGGGCATATCTTCTTCTGGAACAATCTTGGCAACAACACCCTTGTTTCCGTGGCGACCGGCCATTTTATCACCAACGCTGAGTTTGCGCTTGCTGGCAATGTAGACCTTAACTTGCTTGATGATGCCGGGATCGATGTCGTCACCGCTTTCAATGCGGCCGAGGTTGGCATCACGATCGTTGTCTAAGTCGACAAACTTGTGTTCAAACTGACCGATGATTTCGTTGATCTTGTTACGAATCGGGCTTGGATCGATTTCGACGTGGTTGTAAACGCCGGCCAATTTACGAAGGAGTTGCTTCGTAATCTTGCGGTTTGCGGGAATAATGATTTCGCCCGTTTGCGCGTTGACCACATCGAGAGGAATTTTCTCGTTGAGAAGGATATTAGCCAAAGCTGCGGTGAGCTGGTCGTGCAGTTCTTCTTGGCGTTTATTGTAATCCTCCACGATCATCTTCTGCTGCCGCTTGGATTCCGCCGGAGTCATCTTGCTTCGTGTGACTTCTTTTTTCGACGAGACTTTGACGTCCATAACGATGCCGTAAGTGCCCGATGGGACAGTGAGCGAAGTGTCTTTAACGTCAGCGGCTTTTTCACCGAAGATCGCGCGAAGAAGTCTTTCTTCAGGAGCGAGTTCCGTTTCACTCTTGGGAGTGATTTTGCCAACGAGAATGTCGCCTGGCTTGACTTCAGCTCCAATGCGAATCACGCCATCTGCGCCGAGATTTTGAAGAGCCTCCTCGCTGATGTTCGGAATGTCTCGGGTGATTTCCTCAGGACCGAGCTTGGTGTCACGAGCGCCGATTTCAAACTCATCGATGTGAATCGAGGTATAAATATCCTCTTTCACAACGCGCTTAGAAATCATGATAGCGTCTTCGAAGTTGTAGCCGTTCCATGGCATGAACGCCACGAGCACGTTACGACCTAGCGCGAGTTCGCCTTTTTCAGTGTTGGGGCCATCCGCAATGACATCACCCTTCTTAATTGACTGACCTTTTACAACAATCGGCTTTTGATTGATGCAAGTGCTCGCGTTGGAGCGCATAAATTTACGCAACTCGTAAAGGTGAACTCCATTTTCAGGATCGTGCTTAACCTTCTTTTTGCCTTCGGGCAGGGAGCCATCCTTGGTGATGATGATGTGGGTGGCAGTGACTGAGGCCGCTTTTCCACTTGCTTCTGCGCAAATAACAGCACGGGAATCACGGGCCACACGGGCTTCGAGTCCTGTTCCGACGAGTGGGGATTCGGATACTAGGAGAGGCACACCTTGGCGTTGCATGTTCGAGCCCATAAGTGCTCGGTTAGCATCATCGTGTTCCAAGAAGGGAATTAAACCGGCTGCTACCGAAACCAATTGTTTCGGAGAAACGTCCATGTATTGGATTTGAGCGGGTTCAACTTCGAGGAAGTCGCCACGATATCGCGAAGAGACTTTTTCACCCGTCAAGTTACCTTTGGCATCGACTTCGGAGTTCGCTTGGGCGATGTAGAAGTTTTCGTCTCGATCTCCGCTGAGATATTCGACTTCATCGGTCACTCGGCCGTTAGCCACCTTGCGGTATGGGGTCTCGATGAATCCGAATTCGTTGATACGAGCAAAGGTGCTCAAGGAGCTGATAAGACCGATGTTCGGACCTTCGGGAGTTTCAATCGGGCAAATGCGTCCGTAATGGGAAGGATGCACGTCGCGAACTTCAAATCCAGCACGATCACGGCTGAGGCCTCCTGGCCCGAGGGCGGAGAGACGGCGTTTGTGAGTGAGCTCGGAAAGAGGGTTCGTCTGATCCATGAACTGGCTCAATTGACTGCGACCAAAGAAGTCGCGGACAACGGCGCTCAGAGACTTGGGATTAATGAGCTTCTGCGGAGTGATCTGGTCTGTATTGATATCAAACAACGTCATGCGCTCGCGGACGAGACGTTCCGTGCGGGAAAGACCCACGCGGCATTGGTTGGCAAGAAGCTCACCAACTGTACGGACACGACGACTGCCCAAATGGTCGATATCATCGGTCATGCCATCTCCGCCACGAAGGCGAACAAGATATTTCATCGCAGCGACAAAATCATCCTTTGTGAGGGTGCGTTGGTCGTTGCTGATTTTGAGTCCGAGTTTTTGATTGATTTTGTGACGACCAACACGACCTAAATCGTAGCGCTTTGCGTCAAAGAAAAGCCGTTTGAGCATGCTGCGGCTGTTCTGAACTGTGGGTGGATCGCCAGGGCGAAGTTTGCGATAGATATCCTTGAGTGCCTCATCCTCTTCATGGGCTGGATCTTTTTTCAAAGACTTGATGATCGTGTCATCTTCCTTTGTATCCACGACTTTAACGGACTTGTGACCGAGCTTGATCAGCTCACGGATGATGGCTGTCGTGAGCGGTTCAAAAGCACGACCGACGGTGAGTTCTCCATCACGGATGTCGGCGATGAGAACTTTCGTTGCGATGACTTCCTCATCGAGTTTCTCGCTGAGTTTGAGGTCCTCGGTTTTGTAGAAAAGGGTGATGATATCTTCGTCGTTCGGATATCCGAGAGTACGAAGAAATGTCGTGGCCAGAAATTTTCGGCGACGCTTGCGGCGATCAAGGTAGACGTAGAGGAGATCGCTTGTGTCGAATTGAACTTCAATCCATGAACCGCGATCGGGAATGATGCGGAAGCCGTGAAGGATTTTGCCGTTGGTGTGAACGGATGTCTCGAAACAAATGCCTGGAGAGCGGTGCAACTGGGATACCACGACGCGCTCGGCACCATTAATAACAAATGTGCCCTGCTGAGTCATGAGTGGCAATTCACCCATGTAAACTTTTTCCTCTTTGGTGCTCCGCTCGTCTTTGTAGCGGAAAGTGACATAAAGAGCGGCGCTGTAGGTTTGACCTTCGCGCTGGGACTCGAGAGCCGACATTTTTGGCTCGCTGAGTTCGTAGCTTACAAAATCCAGTGAGGACTTATCTTCGAAGCCAAGAATCGGGAAAAATTCACGAAAGACGGCCTGAAGGCCAACGTCCCTGCGTTTGTTAAGGGGGACATCTTTTTGAAAAAACTCGTTGTATGAATTGAGCTGCAATTCAATGAGGTTTGGAGGATCGATAACCTCTTTCAATTTTCCGAAGTGGATGCGTTCAGACATGGTATTTGTGAGATGCCGCTAGTGGTTTTTTTTGCCGGATTATACGGCGATGGTCATCGGACGATGGTCAAAAACGAAAATATCCGGCGACGAAAAAACGGCGCTTGTTTCGCGCATTCTTTCGTTGACGGAGCTGGAGTTTGTTTTGATGGGATTCGTCAGATGGCTTGTTTTGCTTTTGAAGCGAACGGGATAAATTAAAGGGACCCGCAGAGAGAGCAAGAAAAAAATCTTTTCTCTCTGCGGGGTTGAAACTGGCTTACTTGATTTCGACCTTGGCGCCGGCGGCTTCGATCTTTTTCTTGATCTCAGCGGCTTCTTCCTTGGTGACACCCTCTTTGAGGGCTTTAGGTGCGCTCTCAACAAGAGCTTTGGCTTCAGCAAGACCGAGTCCTGCCACAGCTGCGCGCACTTCTTTGATGACGCCGATTTTATTTGATCCGGCATCAGTAAGGATGACGTCGAAGGAGGTTTTTTCCTCTACGGGAGCTGCTGCTGCCCCTGGGCCTGCTGCTGCTACGGCTACTGGTGCCGCTGCGCTGACGCCCCATTTTTCTTCGAGTTGTTTGACGAGATCGGCGACTTCAAGGACGGTGAGTCCGCTGAGTTGCTCGACGAGTGCATTTGTATCTGCCATATATTTATTATTTTTGGTTTTGTCGCTCACCGAGGCTTCGCTGAATTTGAGTCTGGCGCCGCCAGACCGACAAGGAACCGGTTTGTTGTTTTCTTGTTAGTCGCCGCCAGCCTTTCGGCGGACAGGCGAAATTCTTTGTGGAACTATTCCGTGCCTCCCATGGCGTCCCCTTTGGCTTTGAGCACCCGGGCCAAGCTGGCTGCGGGTTCGTTGAGGACACGAACAAGTTGGCTTGCTGGAGTCTGAAGGAGCCCAAGAAGTGTGGCGCGAAGGACGTCTTTGCTTGGCAAATCGGCCAATTCAGCAACCTGGGCTGCAGAAAGGGCGGCATTGTCAAGAACGCCTAGACGGACGGTTGGTTTTTTGAACTCAGCAGCAAATGTCTTAAGGACTTTGGCTGCAGCGCAAATATCCACTTCGCCAGTCACCATTGCGGTCTGGCCAGATAGGGACTCGGACATTTCCGGCATCTCCAGTTCCTGGGCTGCGATACGCAAAAAGGTGTTTCTAACAACGCTGATTTTGGCTCCAGCTTCGCTGAGTCGGGTTCTCAGGGTTTCGAAGTGCGGCACCTTCATGCCAGTGAAGTCAACGATGAGAAGGTATGGCGAGGCTTTGAGCTTCTCGCGAACGTCGGAGACGATTAAGGTTTTCTCGGGTCTCATGATTTAATAATTAGTGTTTCAGGAACGAGGAGGGGTCAACGGAGAGACCGGGTGACATGGTGGCGCTCAGTGTGATGGCTTCGACAAAGGAGCCCTTGGCTGTCGGTGGGCGGGATTTGATGACGGCGTCGATGACGGCGGCACCATTTTCCAAAAGCGATTTTCCATCGAAAGAAAATTTCCCAACAGGAACAGCAACGTTGCCGTTCTTATCGAGCTTGAATTCAACACGGCCGGCTTTGACTTCCTTGACAGCTTTGGCTGTATCGTCTGTGACGGTTCCGGTTTTCGGATTTGGCATCAAACCACGAGGTCCGAGAACGCGGCCCAATTTACGAACTTCCGCCATGGCGGCTGGAGTGGCCACGGCGACATCGAAGTCGGAAAAACCACCGGTGACTTTTTTAATGAGATCTTCAAATCCCACAAATTCCGCGCCGGCTTCTTTGGCGGCTTCAGCGGCCTGACCAGTAGCGAAGACAAGGACGCGGACGTTTTTTCCACTGCCGTTTGGCAGGGGGCATGTACCGCGAACCATTTGGTCACTCTGCTTGGGATCTACGCCCAGTTTGAAAGAGAGGGTGACAGTTTGATCGAACTTTGGTGCGGGAAGGGTCTTGAGGATTTCAATAGCATCCGTAAGCTGATACTTGCGATGCGACTCGATTTTTGCTTCCGCTGCGCGATAGCGCTTGCTGCGTTTTTTTTGCATTGAATTAGGTGCAGTGCGAACGACCTTGTGGTCTCCTGCTGTTGAGTTTTTCCTTGGTTGGGAGGCGAGAAGCTAAGGGATTGACCTCATATGTCAAATAAAAAACCAAAAAAAATTTGACTGTGCGGTTTTGGGGGCTAGTTTGCACGCTCCGCTGGGGGTAACATCGCCCATGTCGGTATCCTAATTATGAAAGCTCAATACATCGAAGAAGCATCCAAAGTCATTCCTGATACCCATGTCCTGATAAACATGGTATCACGCCGGGTTCGTCAACTCAATGCAGGCAGTCGTCCGCTCATTGATGCGGGGGTGTCTGTTGGTCTAGCCGATGTGGCTCTCCTTGAAATTGCACAAGGCAAAATCGTATTGTCTGAGATCGTCGTCGACGCAGCTTAAAGGTCTGCTGCCTGCAGCGGCGGAAATATGGCATCTGATATAACCACCAACCGAAAGGCCCTCCGAGATTACCATATTCTTGAGAGGTTTGAGGGCGGGGTGGAACTCAAGGGAACAGAGGTCAAATCGATCCGCGCTGGACTTGTCTCCCTTCAAGGAGCCTTTGCCAAATTGGATAACGGGCAACTGTATCTTTTCGAAAGCACCATCCAACCTTACGAACGTGCAAGCCATGAACAGCACGAGCCCAAGCGTCCAAGAAGGCTTTTGCTGCATCGAGTGGAGATCGATAAATTGGCCGGAGCGATCGAGCGGGATGGACTAACCATTCCAGCCCTGCGTCTGTATTGGAAAAAGGGACTCGTCAAAATCGAATTGGGTATCGGCAAGGGAAAGCAGGCCGCCGATAAGCGGATGGATTTGAAAAAACGGGTGGAGTCGAGGGAGGCGGAGAGGGCGGTGTCCGCATTCCATCGCCGAGGACAATAAAGTCAGGGCCCCCCAATCAGGTTTCGTTGCTAGGAGCACGTTAGGGAGGTTTCAAGTAGGTATCTAGGGTCCTTCGCATGTAAGAAACCGCTTGGTTGCTTGCGCTCAGGGGCATCTTTGGAAAAAAGAATCACTTTGAACTGCGAGCCCATCGTTTCCGGATGGAGGAGCATTCTTAGAGAGCGGAGTTTTTTGAGCATGACCGGACTAGGGGTTTTGCCGTCCATGGATTGCAGTAGATTTGTGGCGGCGCCGACAAGAAAGTGATGTTGATCGGTGTAACCGCATAAGCTCAGTCCAACCTCGCTGGCATCGCGGGAGAGGGCGGAAAAATCAACGTGGGCAGTGATGTCCTTTTCACCTGGATGAGCGAGCGGGTTTGCGTCGCGGCAGTGCTTTGAGTAGCAGGCCAGAGTCCCTTGGCTTCGGTGATCGGCCAGGAAGTCTTCGCCCGTCATGCCATAGTCAATCGCTAGGAGGAACCCCTTTTGCATAGCGGTCGATACCCCCTGGAGAAGTTCCTTCTGGCCGCGTCTGCATTCGGTGAGGAATCCATCTGGTCTTGGCGGAAGTGGCGTGCCCACAATGAAATTTTCCTGTGGGTTGAAAACAAAATCTCCTCCTTGCGAGTCAACAAGAAGCTCTCTCCATTTCCCATCATGGGCTTCGATGATATCCAAAGGGAGCGCGTCGAAGAGCTCATTGGAGAAGTGAACTCCGTAGAACGGAGGGAGGCAATCCGGTGAAGGAACCCAGGAAACATGGGCATCCGCAAGGAGGTGGCTTTGTTTTTTTTGGAGAGATTCGAGTGGCTCTACGATGATCCAGTGCGTCGACTCCAAAGGCGTTCCGGAAAGGGCCGTGATCACGTCCTTTGCCAGCTGACCATCATTGGCTCCCTGTTCGACGATGGTGAAATCTTTTGGCTCGCCGAGAATGGACCACATTTCGAGAAACTGACCGGCTAGGATCTCGCCAAAAACGGGGCCGACACTCACGTTGGTGAAAAAATCCCCCTCGCGTCCCACTTTTAGACGCTCGCTTGCGTAGTAGCCATCCAGCGAATCGTAGAGGGCCAGTTCCATAAAACGGGAAAACCTCATTGGCCCCGTTGCTGCGATCTCGACGTGAATCCGGTTGCTAAGGCTTTGTGACCTCACGGACGTAGACGTTGATTTGTCCGCCGGTACTTTCACGAACATCCATCACTTGGAAAGGGCGTCGCGAATCTCGGGATACGAAACTGCCGTCGGACGGGGCTTTCATGCCAGTTGGGTATTGAACGATGATTCTTATGCCGTCCGAGCGGGATCCCAGTCCCGAGCTGCGCTGGCTGGGGCGCAGGACGGCGCGATCGCCACCAGAGGCGGTGACATTAAAGTTTCCATGCAAATAAATCCGCTCACCGGATGAGCCCTTGGCGGCCACTTCGGAAACATCGGACGAAGTGAGCAGGCGACCGCGTGGCATTCTGCCGGGTTCATACACAGTCCACTCTTTGGAATTGGATGCCGCGATCGCTTGAGTTGGCGTCGGGGTTGGCGCTGGTGTGGTTGCGACCATTGCCGGGGGCGGTGTTGCAACAGGAGATGGAGCAGGGGGCGGGCGCGCCGGTAGCGCTTTGCGAGTCAAAGGAGTCGGTGATGCTTTGGCTAGGAGTGGGGTGGCTGATACAACTGGAGGTGGCGTGATTGCTGCAACGGGGAGCGGAGTGGTAATAGGGGACGGACTGGGTGTAGGCGTGGCCTCATTGACCGGAAGGGGCTTCTCGACTCGCATGAGGCGCTGATTCGCGCTGGCGAGTTCGGTATCCTGTTTCGGCATTTCCTTTTCTTTGAGGCTGGGCTTGGATTTGCGGCGGAAGTGGGCGTATTTGACCTCAGCTTCATTTTGACGCGCCTTGTCGATCAAAGGAAGACCGGCTTTCACGTTCAATTGATCGGGAGGGTCAAGCGAGAATGTCCCGTTTTCCTGGGCCGATTCGTAGCTGGGATAAAGTATCGAAATCGTGCTTATCTTGATTCGTCCGTCCTTCAGTTTGTCGACATTGATGATCGCAGCCAATTCATTTTCGCGTTTGAGGTCGATGTCCAAACCGGTGAGGAGAGAGCGGTGCAGGTTGGGGATGGATTTTTTATTCGAGGTGAAAATCTGCTCGATAAGAAGATTCGGGTTCTCCTTGGATTGGGCCAGTACAACGACCCCAGAAACAAAAAAATCCGAACTGGTGAGCTCATAGGAATCCAAGATGTTGAATGTGCCGATGACGTAGGGCACAAGACCATCGACAGGCTTGAAATTGCGAATGTAGTTTCGAAGAAAAATCTCATTCGTGCGAGCGAGTTGACGCGGCTTCATCGAACTAAAGCGATCAAAAATCTGAGGGGCTCTCAGGAATTCTCCACGCGGTGCGGCCGTGAGTTCAAATCGCTTGGGGGGGGCAATTTTTTTGAGTCTGGTGAGGACTTCGTAGCTGAATGGTTTCTCAGGGTGTCCAAATATATAATAGCTCCCAACCCAGCAACTGATCGCAAAACCAATCAAGACGATGATCAGAATAGTCCACCCAAAGAGTCCTCCATCGGGGGATCGTGAAGAGGACAGGCTTTCGCGATCTGGTTCATTAAACCAGGCGCGGTCGCTGTTTCTTCCGGGATCGTTGGGCATGTGCGTCAGGATTTTGTCGCAGCGGTTTCTTCAAAGGATGTGCCACATCCACACGATCTCGCTGCACGGGGGTTTCTGATACGAAACCCTGCGCCGGCAAGCCCGTCCTCATAGTCCAGTGTGCAACCAGCCAGAAAGCTGGAGCTTGCTTGGTCAACGAAAACCTTGGCCCCGGCATGCTCGATCACTTCCTGACCATCGCTCTGAACATCGATCTCCATGATGTATTGAAGGCCCGCACAGCCGCCTTTTTCAACAGACAAACGCAAGCCTTCTCCTGAACCTTTCGAGGCAATAAGGTCTAGCAATGCTTGCGCGGCATCATCGGTTATTTTGATCACGTTCTTTTCATAAGAACGATTCCGTGCAAAGTCAAATGGCATGGGAAAGATTCGACTGCTTACAGATGAGGTTGCCAGCCAAGTCGCCGCCGGCGAGGTGGTCGAGCGTCCAGCGTCCATTGTCAAAGAACTTGTCGAAAACAGCATTGATGCCGGAGCCCGCCGTATCACTGTGGAATTCGCTCGAGGGGGGGGGCAGTTAATCCGAGTGACCGATGACGGATCGGGTATGGATCGCGAGGATGCCATCCTGTGCCTGGAGCGTCATGCGACGAGTAAAATCCGTTCAGCTGAAGATTTGTCTGTGGTCTCGACGATGGGATTTCGCGGTGAGGCCCTGCCGAGTATAGCCAGCGTTTCCCGGTTTAGCTTATCCACTCGCACCCGCGAGGGAGGAACTGGAACGCAAATCAAAATGGCTGGCGGTAAGATGGAGTCCGTTTCGGATTCTGGGGTGGCTCCTGGCACCGAGATTGAGGTCAGTTCACTATTCTTCAATGTTCCTGCGCGGAAAAAATTTCTTCGAGGAGAGGAAACTGAGGCAGCTCACATTATCTATCAAATGCAGGCGCTTGCCGTTGCTCACCCAGAGGTCACGATGACCCTGCTGCGAGAAGGGCGTTGCCTTTGGATGGCGGGAGGAACGTCCGATTCCGGCGTTCGTGTCGTGGATCTTTTTGGTGCCGACTTCATGCGAAGACTGACAGCATTGGAACCCACCGAAGAAAGTGGAATAAAGTTGGAGGGTTACTTGTCGAAACCAGGCGAGGGGAGGCCAGATCGTGACCAGCAGTTTGTTGTGCTCAACCGTCGGGTAGTCCAGTGTCCCGCCGTTTTTCGTGCGCTCCGTGAAGCCTATGGAGATGCTCTCCCTCGCGGTCGCCATCCGCTCGGCGTGCTACGAATATCGATGGACCCAATGGCGTTTGATTGCAATGTCCATCCTGCAAAGCGCGAAGTTAGACTCCATCGTCCGGAAATCCTGAAACAGGCTGTCTATCTCTGTGTCCGAAGGATGCTCGAAAATCTTAATTCCTCGAATCGAAGTCCGGCTGTAGACCGCCCGGTGCGCGCGACGGAGATTCCTCGCCTTGAATCTCCCGCCATCGATGTGGTGACTCGCTCCGCTCGCTCATTCGCAAGCCCGCCTCAAATGGAGTTGCCCGTTCCGGATTTAAATATTTCAGAAACCACTGAGGTGCCTTTCCGTATCATTGGGCCGCTGGGCGCGCACTGGATTATTCTGGAGGGTAAGGATGGTCTTGTCTTGCTGGACGTCAGAGCCGCCTCTGAGCGCATCCTTTTTGAAAATCTTCGTAAGGAAGCCGCATTCGGTAAGGCTGCTTCACAAAACTTGCTTCTGCCCTCAATTGTTGACTTGCCGCCCAAGGATGCGGTTTGGATAGCTGAAAACCTTCGAGCCTTGGAGTCGGCTGGATTCCATTTGGAACCATTCGGCGGTGATTCATTCAAGGTAGAAGCTATCCCGGCCTGCTTGGTTTCGACTGATATCCGGGACGCGCTTCTTGATGTTTGCCTTACCCTGCGTTCCACAGGTCTAGTGGGATCCAGTCAGCCTGTATTGGACGCCTTGATCCGCTCTGTTTCTCGGTTTGCGTCCAGTAATGGCTTCCAATATGGAGAATCGCGCGCGACGCATTTGGTGCGCGAACTACTCAAATGCGAGTTGCCTTATGCCTGTCCGCAAGGGCGTCCAACTCTAATCCAGTGGTCATTTTCGGAACTCGAGCGGAAATTTGGACGTTAAAATCACAGAAGCTACGGGCATGGTGGCATTTTATTTTAAAAAAATAAGGATGTCGCATTGCTTGCACACTGGGAATGTGAGATAGCAAATGAGTCTATGTCAGATTTGAGGATCGAGCCCGCCACTTTGGATGACCTCTCCGAACTCACGGAGTTACTGCACGACTTGTTCACTCAAGAGGCTGACTTCACCCCGGATCGCGAGAAGCAACTTCGCGGGTTGCGCCTGATTTTGGAGCAACCATCGCGGGGAAGGATATTCGTCATTCGCAACGAGCGGATGATTGTCGGAATGATCAATCTTTTAATCACAATCAGCACGGCCGAGGGCGGATTCGTGCTGGTCTTGGAGGATCTTGTCATACACCGAGACCATCGCAACCAAGGGTTCGGATCGCGATTGCTCAATCATGCTTTGGATTTTGCCAGACAGAAAAAATTCCTGCGTATCACCCTCCTTACGGATAAGGGCGAGCAGGCAAGACCATTCTATCTCAAGCATGGTTTCTCGGATAGTGCGATGTGCCCGATGCGCTATGTTTTCGTGGATGAGCATTGATCTTGTTGCGCCTCGTCAGAGCGCGAGTGGCACGTCCTCTATCGCAAAATGATCACTACGGCTTTCGTTCTTGGGGCAGGACTGGGAACACGACTGCGCCCCCTTACAGATCAACGCCCGAAACCCCTAGTCCCGATTTTTGACAAGCCGCTCATCACTTTTGCATTTGATCATCTCATGGCATCAGGGATTCGGCGTTTCGTTGTAAATACGCACCATTGCACAAAGGCCTATGCTGATCTCTTGGGTATGGAAAATCAGGCGGCGATTTACCGAGGTTGTCCGATTCAATTTTCACACGAACCCGTACTCCTTGAAACCGGGGGAGGAATCAAAAGGGCCGCTTCAATGCTCGGTAAAAAGCCATTTGTTGTCTACAATGGAGACGTGCTCGCGGACTTCCCTTTGGACTCATTATTCCAAGCGCATGAGGGATCGGGAAACCTCGCCACGCTCGCACTTCGCGCGGAGGGTTCAGAGCGTCGGATTCAATGGGATTCGCAAAGCGGGCTCATCACAGATATGCGTGGGCTGATCGGCGGACGCTTAGAGTCAGCGTACCTTTTTACCGGTATCAGTATTATTTCTCCAGAGGTTCTTGAACACATTCCAGATGGGGAGATCGTTTCAATTATTCCCATTCTCGTAGACCTCATGCGCTCTGGGGCGCGCATTGGTGGCGTTGTGATTGATGGGGGAGCTTGGTTTGATATCGGAAACATCCACTCCTATATGGAAGTCCACGCAATTATTGCTTCGCGCAAGCATACCATTTCCTATCTCCCGGAAACATGGCCGGTATCGATCCATAGCGGCGCCTACATTGACGCAAGGGCGGAAATTATTGGTAACACAGTCGTAGGGCAGGGGGCTTCCGTATGGGGCGGAGCGAGGTTGGAAAATGTCATTGTCTGGGCAGGTGAAAATGTGGTTGCCGGAAGCCAACTGAAGAACGCAGTCATTTCCAACGGCAACGTCACTCAATCCAGTTGCGGCATTGGGGGCGAACCTGCTTAATTGCTCGAGCAACGTTCATAAAAGAATGAAAACTTCACGATACAAAATCACCACTTTATCAACCATCGGGATGCTCTTTTTCCTGATCGGATGTTCAAATAAAAAAAACGCTATCTCCGAGTTTAATCAGTCACCGGAAGTCAAGCCCGCTCCATCGCCATCAGCCATTCAATCCAGCAACGATGGGCCTCAGACACCTTTTGGAAGGGGTGGAGTTTCATTGGAGACATCATCAACTGGCCCGAAGTTCCGGTTCTGAAAACCCAATGCAAACAAGCAAGTCGCGCACTCATGAAAAAAACTGTTATTTTTCGCTTGCCACTTTGCGTCTCATCTATAGTGTCCTCCTTCCCGCTACACCTCGGTATTAGATCTAGCATCGCTTAGAAGTGATATTTTATCACAGCAAAGCATCGAGGTTATGTGGAAAATCCATAATGAAATCACAGCAACACATCATCTCAAGATCCAGCCTGCAAGAGGCAGCTGTGTGTTGCGTCGATACCAGATTACTTTTAATATGAGTGCAACTGTCCTCACATCAGCTGAAGCTGCAAAAGCCAAAATCATTCTCATCACAGACGAAGCTAAGGGAAACCAAGCTGTCCACGATGTCGTCGTTGCAATCCAAGCAGCTCGTCGTAGCGGCACGGCTTGCGCCAAGACAAAGGCGGAAGTCAATCTTTCCGGTCGCAAGCCATGGCGTCAAAAAGGAACCGGCCGCGCCCGTGCAGGTTATTTCTCCAGCCCTGTTTGGGTAGGTGGTGGCGTGGCTCACGGGCCTAAGCCACGTGATTACACGAAAAACACTCCTAAAGCTGTCAAGAAGCTCGCCTTCAGAAAAGCACTCAGTGCTCGCATTGCCGACGGCGATATTCTCTTTGTAGAAGCGTTCTCAGTAGCAGAGCCAAAAACAAAGCAATTCGTCAAACTCCTATCCTCGACTGTGACCAGTGCTCGCAAGACACTCATTGTTTCCGAGGGTTTTGACGTTAATACATTCAAGGCGGCCCGTAACGTGGCCTGTGCTCAACTTACCCGTGCATCTGATGTCAATACAGAGCAGTTGCTCGCATTTGACAAAATCATCGTAACCCGTGCCGGATTGGAAAAAATATCTGAAAGACTAGCGTAATGAATCAAGTTTACGACCATATAGAAACAATCCTGCTCACGGAAAAAGCTACGCTTCTTTCCGATAAGCTCAACAAGTATGTCTTTCGCGTGCCACCTTCGGCAAACAAGCTTCAGATCAAGCGCGCCGTCGAGGTCATTTTCAATAAAAAAGTATTGGACGTGAATACGGCAAATTACGCAGGCAAGAAAAAACGTGAGCGTCGCGCTGACTTCGGTCGCAAGCCGCATTGGAAAAAAGCCTTTGTTACTCTCAAAGAGGGCGACAAAATCAATCTTGTCTAAAGAGAAAGTAGAACATGGCAATCAAAACATTTAGACCGCTGACCCCGTCAGCCCGATTCAAAGCCCTTCCTGATTTTGCAGAAATCACGAAGTCGAAGCCCGAAAAAAGCCTCACAGAGGCAATCAAACGTACGGGTGGTCGTAATAACCAAGGCCGTATTACGATGCGGCATATCGGTGGTGGTCACAAGCGCCGCTACCGCATTATTGACTTCAAGCGCCTTCGCCGTGATGTTGTAGCCCAAGTCACTGCGATTGAATATGACCCCAATCGTTCGGCTCGCATTGCATTGATTCAGTATCCCGATGGCGAAAAAGCTTACATCCTCGCTCCTGTTGGCCTCTCTGTTGGTGCTTCAGTTTGTGCAGGTGAAAAATCCGAGCCTAACGTTGGAAATGCGCTTCCATTAAAACAGATTCCACTTGGAACATCGATTCACAACCTTGAACTCGTTCCAGGGCGTGGTGGACAGATTGTTCGCAGTGCCGGTTCTGTTGCTATTTTAGCTAACCGTGAAGGTGGCTATGCGCTCGTCAAATTAGCTTCTGGTGAAATGCGCCGTATCAATGAGGATTGCTATGCGACTATCGGCCAAGTCGGCAATACCGATCACATGAATGTTTCTTCTGGCAAAGCTGGTCGCAGCCGTTGGTTGGGCATCCGACCACACGTTCGTGGTATGGCAATGAATCCAGTCGATCACCCAATGGGTGGTGGACAAGGCAAAAGTAAAGGTGGCGGTGGACGTCACCATCCAATGTCACCTTGGGGTCAGTTGGCTAAAGGCTTTAAAACCCGTCGGAAACACAAACCTAGCGATTCTTTTATCGTTCAACGTCGCAAGTCTAAATCTAAGAACTAAACATGGCACGCTCTCTCAAAAAAGGCCCTTTCGTTGAATGGAAGCTGCTCGACAAAATCGATCGTATGACCGAGTCGGGTACGAAAAAACCAATTAAAACTTGGTCACGTCGTAGCACCATCACTCCCGACTTTGTTGGTCACACATTTAACGTTCACAATGGGAAGACTTTTATTCCTGTTTTTGTTACCGAAAATATGGTTGGTCACAAGTTAGGTGAGTTTTCACCGACACGTATCTTTAAGAAACACGGTTCTCA
>JBILZC010000068.1:0-12751 GCA_044377415.1 Terrimicrobiaceae bacterium
GCCTCTTTCACAGGTGTATCGGAATGGAAGGAAATGGCTGCCGCACCATCATGAAATTGAACCTCGTTTGAATTGGATCTTCTTTTCGACAACTCCTGCTTGAGGGCGCTACGGATTTTAGCGAGCACGATGGCTTCTTCGAAAAGGGAGGATTTGATTTTAGCCGCACGAGGAGAGCGACAAACCGAAAGGAAATCCGCTCCGGCATTTAAAATCTGATAGGATAAACCTAGGGAGGTCGCAACGAGAGATGCTGTCGAGTTCGGCGGTACTGGGGGTGACGCTGGCTTCGATGCAGAAGTCAATGTCGGCGCCAGGGGCCGGAATAGCGAGTGTTTGCGCGGAGGATGATCAACTTCCCGTTTTATTGTGGGCTTGGAAATCTGGGCAACAGATTGCGAGGAGGTGTCAAGTCTGGCAACATGAGGCGGTGAGCTACAGGCCGAAAAACCGAGGAAAATGAACAGACAAAAAACCTTCGCTTTTTTGGTAAAGGAAGATCTACCCTGAAATGGAATTGCAGACTGGCGGATAAGTTGTCCCGACATTTTAAAACGGGTCAGACGTTTCCAAAACTCGGTGAAAAGCAGATGGAAACGTCTTTTTTGGCCGCTGCGCGGTGAGAGTCCTAAATTAGGACTTGTAGCGCAACCGCTTTTTATGGCGGTTTTCTTTCATACGCTTGCGGCGTTTGTGTTTCGCGATTTTAGCTTTTCTCGTCTTCTTTAATGAACCCATGATTTTTCGGGACTGCTTACTTGCTTAATGGACCACTTTGTTAAGTGGATATTCGATGATGCCTTCGGCCCCGAGGGTTTTCAGACTCGGGATGATCTCGCGGACGACTTTTTCTTCGATCACGGTTTCTATGGCAACCCATTCGGGTTGGGCCAAAGGCGAAACGGTAGGATTTCTTAACGCGGGCAAGGCCTCAAGCAATTTTTTCAGACTTTTCTCAGGAAGGTTCATTTTCAACCCTACGAGATCGCGTGCGGCGAGGGCGGCTTTGAGCAAAAGCGCGAGGTTTTTGATCTTCGATTGCTTCCATTCATCAGCCCATGCGGAAGTGTTCGCATAGAGCGCAGGATAAGATTCCATCAGGGTGTCCACGATGCGAAGCTTGTTTGCGCGGAGTGAGGATCCTGTTTCTGTGATGTCCACGATGGCATCCACCAGATCGGGAACTTTGACCTCTGTTGCACCCCAAGAAAATTCGACCTCCACTTTCACTCCGGCGCGCTCAAAAAAGCGGCGGGTGATCCCAACGGCTTCCGTTGCGACACGTTTTCCTTCGAGATCGCGGACGCTTTTCACCGGCGAATCCTCGGGAACGACGAGCACCCAGCGAGTCGGATTTGAGGTCGCTTTGCTGTAAGGGAGCTTCACGACCTCCTCGAGATGGGATTCATTTTCTTGTACCCAATCATAGCCCGTGATGCCGCAGTCTAGATAACCGTGCTCAATGTAGCGGCTGATTTCTTGTGCGCGCAAAAGTCGAATGCGCAACTCGGGGTCATCTACCGAAGGGCGGTAGGAGCGGCTGGAACCGCTGATCGCGTAGCCCGCTTTTGCAAAAAGCGCAATGGTCGGTTCCATCAGGCTACCGGAGGGTAGTCCGATCGTAAGTGTTTTCTGTTCCATGTAAGTGGAGGACTCTAATCAGAAGCATCCACACCCGCGCACGAAAAAAATCCATCCAATGAGAAACAGACCCCATTAATTCGTTGGAGTTTTTGCTTGATGATAACCCCCAAGACTACCTAAATGAAAATCATGAAGGCCCTACTCTACTCCCTCCTCACGATCATGCTGGCAACGGCAGCTTTTGCTGACATCCAAGCTCCGCCCGCATCGGATTATGGCCCAACCCGCAAACTCGCCCGAGGGTTTGCTAACATTGTTTTTGGTGTCACTGAAATTCCTCACCAAATGGAAGTAAATAACGGTCTAGAAGGAAATGCTACTGGCTTTAGTTTGGGATTTGTTCGTGGCACTGGTCGAATGTTGGCTAGGTTGGGCTTTGGACTTTATGAGGTAGTCTTGTTTCCTTTTCCCACGCAAAAGGGAACTTATTACCCCCCCTACCAGAGCGACATTCCTTGGGTTCATTCCGGTTTCTCCGAGTTCCCACCAGAGTTGGGCTTCGAGACTCGCTACGATTACGTGCGCTCGTATCCGACGAACTGATTCACAATCCGGATCAGTCATCGAAGCCCGAACGTTCTCCTTGAACGAACGATTTTCAGATCGAGATGCTCCGCTGGGGATCACTTCATATTAATCGGTTCTGTTTTTTGTCTCATTTTTCTCTTCGGCTGTTTGCCGATTTCTTTCATTGTTCGTTACGAATTAACCGAACGGATAAAAGTTGCATCTCCACTTGTTTTTGTTTCTCTTGCCAATAGCCAATGCCCCTCAAAGCCCTATTTCTCTTAGCCGGAACTGCTGCATGCCTGATTGTCGGGTATTATTTTTCGATTTACGCTGCCTGCGGATTCAATCCAGACTTTTTAGCTATCAATGCTTGCACGGAATCTGGTGGGCGCTGGAATTACGAATCGCGATCCTGCGAAAAAATACCGGGCACGCTTCTTGAGCCTGAACCCAAGGTCATTATCGAGCAGCCCTGATTTCCTTAGGAAATCTGAGCCTTTTTTCGATTGACCAAATGGGTATTTAGTTGATAGTTTGACTTCAGTTCCGCGGGTATAGCTTAGTGGTAAAGTTCCTGCCTTCCAAGCAGGCCATGAGGGTTCGATTCCCTCTACCCGCTCCACTTTTTCTCCATCGGATGCGATTGAATTTAGGGACCAATTCGCTGGAATTCCGTAAAAGCAAGCCGTCTGTTTTAAATCGATTTCCACACCTTGACCTTTTGTGTTGAAAAAGGTTTCATTCCGCCCTCATGCCATCAAGTCAATGTTGTTTACCAGCCACCGGGCTTATTGCGGATCTCACCCAAGAGGATCGGGATGACTTGAGCGCTTTCGGCACGTTTCACAATGCCAAACCAGAAACAGTGCTCATCGAGGAAGGAAAGCCGCACGGAAAACTTTTTTACACAATCAGCGGGCACCTTGAGGCGCGGCGGATGGACAATGGCAGATCGGTGCTGCTTGGTTCGATTCATGACGGGGAGTGGATAGGAGAAGTTGATCTTGTCGATCCCTCTAGTGCGCTGTGTTCTGTAGTCGCCGTGGAGGAAACGCAGTATTGGGAAATCTCACGCAAAGAATTGGAGAAGTTCATCAATAAAAACACGGCAGCGGGAAGTGTGCTGCTCATCGGTTTGGCTGCAACGTTGGGGCGTCGGATTCGCGCTGTGACCGTCAAACACGCCTCGGCGCCTGCTCCAAAAAAGAAACCCTATATTTTGTTGGGCTTTCTGGCGCTTTCGATGGCGGCTATCGTAGCATCTCTTTTTTTGATCCAACAAAAGCAAGAAGAGATCGTTAAATTAAAGGAGCCCAGTCGCGGATTGGCTCAATTGCAAGAATCCCTTGATTTTTCGCGTCAGCGCACGATCGAACTCGAGGCTGAATATGCCAAGTTGAACGAAGACCTCAATTCCAAGGAGCAAGAGGCTCAAACGTCGAAGGGAGAGTTGGAGGCTCTGAAGGCAGAAGAAAAAACTTTGCGATCGCAACTTGCCGCCGCCCCTTCTTCAGCGGCCCCAAAGACTGCTGATACACAGGACGCGACCCCACCGGTTCCTTTAAGTCAAGTCGTCGCGCCGCAGCAATCCAAAGCCAATGAGGTGATGCCAGGGTACACGCCTTTGGAGTTTCCTCCTGAGGTGACGCTCTTGGAACAAATGACGATTCCCCTGAAAGTGGGCTCAAAAGTTTCCGGTAGCCTGAAACTGCAAAGTGGAAAAATCTTACAGGTGACAGGAGTCGATAATGCAGATTTGCTTGTGAATATGGGAGCTTCCACGGAGCGGATTCCCAAAGACAAGACGGATTTCAAGCAAGCGCTCGCCAAGGCCGACATTGCTGCCAAGGAGCAGTATAAAATCAGGCAGCAGTTCGAGCAGGCTCATGCAAAAATTGTCGCTGAAGCGATTGAGCCCAAGGTGGACGAGAAGAGTTCGCCCGACAAATTGACGCCAACAGAACCGAAGGAATTCACATTTTCTGAGATCGAAAAAATCGTGAAGCTGGTTGATCCCCTTAAGGTGCTGAATTCACTCAAGGGTACCAACAAAGATTCCGTGTTACGTTCGGAGGCCCGCAAGTGGAGGGAGGCCTCGGAAATGGTAAAATCCTACTTTGAAGTATTTGATGTGCCCCAGGAATACACGCGATGGCTGAAGACCGTTTTATTAACGGCCGAGATGTTTGAGACCGGTCGATTTGAGTTGATCGAGCCGAAGTTGCGTGAACTCGACGTCGCTTGGTTGACTTTTAAAACCGATCAAGAAGTGAGGGATTCACAGTCAAGGGCAAACTCAAAAGACAGTGAGTGATTTCAGTAAAAACAGGTAAACACAGACGCTCGCCATATCGAGCAGGGAAACCCTCAGGTTCCCTGCTCTGATTCTTTCCTCAGGGGGTAGTGGGTTTTTGCTCAGATTCCGTGTTGGGTTCTTGAGGAGGTTTGTCCTTGTTCGACATGCCTTGGATCATTCTGCACTGGGCCTTGGACCATGCGCCTTTCTCGATTTGATGTTTGGCCTTCTCGAGCATCTTCTGCATTTCGTTATGCTGTGCAGCCTGCTGTTGGATCAAGAGAGTGAGGGTAGTGGTTGCGATGTCTAGTTTCTGATCTGCGCTTGAAGACTTGATTTGATCCAATTGCACCGCGAGTTCGGCATCTTGAGATTTCATCAACTTCAGCAAGCTTTCGTGTTGTTGAAGCATGTCCTTGAAAAAGTTTTCCATTTGAGTGGGCGCTGACATTTCAGAACAACATTTGGGTTCGGTCGATTCCGCCTTGAGCGTCGCGCCAATCGCGGCTGAAAGCGTGACCACAAGAATCGGAACGAGGAGTTGATTTTTCCGTGTTGGGAATTTGGTATTCATCATTTCTTTATTAGATTTCCCCGTAAAACTTGTTCACGGATGGTCGAAATATCCCCCTAAAAGTTGCTATCGCCAATGGGGTGAAGCACGGCTTAGCGATACGGGTAAAGCGGAAACGCAGAGCGAGGTGGAAATGTGGCTTCCGCTTGGCGCGGCTACGCTTCAGGCAGGAACGAGACCGGTTAGCTCCACCAAATCCGGCACCCGTGCGCCCGTGCGCTTCGAGAGCGAGAGCATCTCAATGCCGACAACTTGGTTTTTTTCGTTGAAATCCAAAATAATCCCAGGCGCAACCTCCTCTGAATCCAGAATCTTTGAGTCGTCGAGCCGCAAGTAAAGGGCGTCTGCCTGATTATCGTAATTGAGTTTCATAATTTTCCTTTCATTGACCTGGCAAAAAATACGCTCACCACCCTCCATGGCGCAGCTTTGGTATTCACGACCACGCGAAGAACCCGGTTGCCGAATTCTTGAATTGATCCGTAGAATCGCTGCAGTTCTGCATCCCGCGTGTCCTGCAAGCAAAGCCCCGGTGTTTCACACGCTCAACCCACTCGATTGGAATTTCCCTTTCGGAGGCTGCGAAATGTGCATGTTCGGAAAACTTAAGCATTATTTCCGGGAGTTGCACTCGTAAGCAAAATCTCGATCGAACTCTTTCCGCCATGATGTCCGCGCGGAGAGCCCTCGAATGACCCGATTGGTAGGCCGGCAGCCGCTGCTCCACCAGCGCCAGTTCTGAGTTCGAAAGTCCCTCCTCATCCAGCTCCAAAACATTCCTCAAGAACTCTTGCCGCTCCGCCACAGTGAAGCGGCCACAGTGAAGCGCGGCAACTCCTTAAGCACCTGTGCGAAAATCATAAAGGTAACTTAGCGTCTCATATTTTAAAATCGAATCATTTTTTAATTTATGAGTTCGGAGCGCCAACGTGCTCGTTGGCTTCTTGCAAGGATGGTGTCTTCTCACATATCTGGCAGTTTGAGAAGGGTGGCGCGCGTGCGACGATCTCGTTTGATTACCCCTTCTTCGGTTATGACGACGTGACCGTATGCTACCACAATGCGGGCTGGGTGATCGATGAATGAAACGGAACTGCAACGCGCCTCCAGCGACAACAGCATGATTCCCTGCATGGAAGTCGCTCTCACCCGCGAAGGCGGGCTGAAAGCGGATTTGCTCTACAGTACGGTTGATGAAGCCGGCGCGTGGCTTGAGGAGCCAGGAAAACGCTCGCCCTATGATGAAAAGGGCAAACCGCTAAGGGAAGGCAATCTCGCCGCGCGACTCACCCACCGCATGCGCCAGATGCCCTATGCGAATGAGGCCTGCGACGATGCTATCAACTACCGTATTCAGATCCTCGCGGCCGCCCGGGGTGGACTCGGAGCGGATCAGCGCCGACAGGTCGAGAGGTTGTTCCGACAGTCACGAATGCTTATCGCAGAGCAATTCATTGTGCCGAGCGCAACCCCCACGCCGACGTCTAAAATAGCCCCCACCTACGAGCCTCTTCCAAACAGCACACCCGACGCCACAAGCAAAGCCCTGGAAGCGGCCCAAAAAGAGAACTCCGATGAAAGATCAAGTGCATCGGAAGCAACGCAAAAGGCGCTTCAAAGTGCCATTAAGGAAAGTTCTGAGGAAAGGGCATCTGCTCCCGACGCAACGCAAAAGGCACTGCAAAGCGCCATTCGTGATAGGAAAGAAGCGGAAGAGAAACAAGCGGAAGAGAAACAAGCGATCGAGAAACAAGCGATCGAGAAAAAGGGCACCAAGTCCCCATCGGAATAGGGATGGCCTCAGCTCATCATAGTCCAGACCTGAACTCCGAGTGAAAGCAGAGCGACAATGATGGCTGCAATGCCAAAAATCAAATTGGAATCCGAAGATGGCGCTTGTTCTGCCGCAGATTCCGTTGAGCTTGCTGGAGCGGTTTTCGGGGCTTTTTGCGCCGCCTGCTTCAGGTTCATTGTTGCCTGAGGAACCGTTTTTGCGGGTTGAGGTAGAGAGATCTTTGCCGTTTCCTTTTTGGGAGGAGTGGCCGATGGACCTGCTGCGGGTGCGCTAGGAAGTTTGATGCCTGAGGCAGGCTTGGCCGCCTCATCGATTTTGGTTGCGCCCATAGCGACCGGTGGGTTGGGAAGACCAGGAGCACCGGGAGCACCGGGAGCACCGGGAGCACCGGGAGCACCGGGAGCACCGGGAGCACCGGGAGCACCGGGAGTAGCCGGAGGTTTAGCGATGCCGACTGGCGGGACGCTGATGCCGGGAGCGGCTGGAGGCTTAGGAATGCCAATTGCAGCGGGAGCGCCGGGAGCCGTTGGGGGCTTCGCGATGGCGACCGGTGGCGGAGCGCTGATGCCTGGAGCGGCCGGAGGCTTGGGAATGCCAATGGCAGCGGGAGCGCCGGGAGCCGTTGGAGGCTTTGCGATGGCGACCGGTGGCGGAGCGCTGATGCCTGGAGCGGCCGGAGGCTTGGGAATGCCAATGGCAGCGGGAGCGCCGGGAGCCGTTGGAGGCTTCGCGATGGCGACCGGTGGCGGAGCGCTGATGCCTGGAGCGGCCGGAGGCTTGGGAATGCCAATGGCAGCGGGAGCGACCGGAGAAGGGGGAACGAGACGAGGACCCGCTGCAGGTGGAGTCAGTGGGGCGACAGGAACGCCGCCGGGTTTGGGGATCGATGGGGAGGGAACTACTGTGCCCATTACTTGAGCGGGCTTGGGCGGAAAATTGATTTTCGCGGTAGCTGGCATAATGGGAGGCTTGGGTAACCCATCCGGACCACTCCCTAAAACGATGCGGACAGTTTCTTTGTTTGGTTCGGACATATCGATTCTTGTGGAGCTAACTAAAAACTATTCTTTCCCGTAGCTGGGGCCTTTGTCAATTTTCGTTTGTGTTTTCATTAAGGCCCCAAAAGAGATTTCAGTTGACTGCGTTTTCCTTGAGTCGGTGAACGATTGGATCGGCGCTCGTTGCCTGAGCATTTCCATCCTGAGGTAGGCGTGTGCAAGGAAAAATGCAGCTAATAAATAAACAGACTCGAGAGCGGTCAATTTTTAGGTCAGTGACAATTAACCAAAAGCAGTCGCGGAAAAGGGCGAAACAAAAATGTGTTTCGCCCTATGATGATGCCTCCACGGATGAGCGAATGATAGCTGCCCAACACACAAAATTTGCTGGTTTTGGTATCACCCTTCGACGTTTACGCGGCCGAGGAGCTTCAGTCTCCTACTGCGGTCTTTGGTATGCGGAACTGCCCTGCGCCTCTTGCGAGTAAGCGTTCGAAGAGGGAGCAGAGTTGAAGTCCACGTTCTGTTGCATTTTTTCATCCTGAAACGTGGTGATGTATCCCTTGCTTCTGAGAAAAACAACCAAAGCGCGACGGAGAAGGGTGCTCACCTTGCGGTCCCCCTCGGCAATCGCTGCTCGCTCAGTGGCTCTAAGTTCATCATCGGTGAGGCGCACCGTGATTCGTTGCTCCATTTTTTGATCAATGTTCATGAGTATGATAGTTTACTGCGCCCTAAATCGAAGGCAAGTCAGTATTTGATCCAGATGCAAAATTCATTTGTGCCTTATCCCAAAAGGATGCTGCGATCGCGATCGGAAAGCGTGCGCTTACGGATTGGAAAATCGGAACGTGCTATTTCAAAATTCATCCAAAGCTGGAGAGGTTGACGGAATTGGGACGAATCGGAATGCAGAAAGCTTATTTTCTCCGCGGCTCTCGAACTTCGAAGTGTTGATTCGCGCCGGCCCCGGCGGCTCGGCTCTGAATTCGAGAATGCCTGAAGAAAAGCTAGGTCTTATATAAAGGGGGGCAGTCTCTCACACTGATCAGAACGCAATCGGATTCGACAAATTCACGTTTCGGGAATAGAATCTTGGCATGAGTTCGCTCTTGGAAATTGAAGAAGCCGCCGATGTTCTTTCCATCGAGGAGAAAAAGGAACTTGTTGCTTTCCTGCTGACCCGCCTTCGCTGTGTTGGAGATGAACTGCCTCCTGTCCGCGACATTCCCAAGGAAACCATCGACAAGTGGGTTGCTGATGACGAAGAGGGATACAGAAAGTTTCTCGCAGGAGCGTGAGAATCTTTCTGGATACAAGTGTCCTTCTTGCTGCCTGTCGTTCCAATTCTGGAGCCTCAAGAGCAATTCTTGATATAGCGGCAAAACAAGGCTGATCTATCGCGCGAACACCCGCTCGCTTGATTCTCATCCCCCAGGATAGTCATTAGAATTCGCTGTGCGAATTTCTGGCGGATGGGGGGGGATTCGAACCCCCGATACCTTGCGGTATACACGCTTTCCAGGCGAGCGCAATCGACCACTCTGCCACCCATCCCACTAGAAGAATCCAAACTTATAGACGATTCGCGAGGGCTTGACAATGAATGCTTACAAATTGTCCAAAGATATTTGATGATTTCGGTTTTGGCTTGAATCGATTTTAAGCGATATATCAAGCATGTCTCAAAAGCAGTCACCCGCCGCACTTGAAAAAATCGCTCGGAGTTTCCGGGCGTTGTCGGAACCGACGCGTTTGATGCTTTTGCAGGAATTGAAGGCGGGTCCGATGTCGGTGAATGAGTTAGTGGAGGTCTGTGGGTTGTCTCAGGCCAATGTTTCGAAGCAGTTGGCGGTGCTGCGGGACGAGGGATTCCTTGACCGGGAGCAACGGGGAACGGCTGCCATATACTCGATTGGTGATCCGATGGTGATGGAACTATGTAAACTCATGTGCGAAGGCATGAATCGGCGGGCCAAGGAACGAGCAATCCATTTCTCGATCTAGTGCCCGTTCCTCGCAGGTCTATGGATGCTACTCGGCGGCTTCGGATTCCACCCCGGCTTGGGCTGGTGGGGTGGCGGAATTGATCCGAGTTTGTTTCGAAGGTGCGAGAGATTCCAAAACGGAAGCCAGTGAAGGATCCGCTGTGAGAATGGCGTCGTGCATGGCTTGGCGGAATTCCTTGGCCGCAATCTCACGGCTTTCCGGTGTGGTGGCGGCTTTCAGTTTTGCCTCGGCTGCTTGAACGGCTGGAGCTTGTTTGGCTATGGCTCTGGCTGTATCTAGTTGGCTTTTTTGCTCTGGCGGGAGCTTGGCTGCGGGGGAGTCTCCCTCTTTACGTTTACCTTTTTTGCCGCCATTGCCCGACTTGTTGTCATCAGCATTCTTTTTGAAAACCTCGGAGATTTTATTGACGGCATCGGTGAGGGAGGGATCCGATTTGATCATTGTTTCGCGGACCGCAGAACGAAGGGCATCCGAGGCCTTTTCGGCTTGGGCTTTGAGTTCTTGGATTTTTGGGTCATCCATCGCTGCGGTTCGGGCGGCCTTGAAGCGCTCGCGAAGATCCTCTGGGATCGCTTCGAGGATTTTTTTCTCGTGCCCTTTCCAAGAACCTTCTCTGCCGCCGGATTGGGATGGTGATTTCTGACTAGGGGAGGGGCTTTGGGACCATGCGGGCGTCGTGATTTGGAATGTGCAGAGGGCAACGAGACCAAGGAGCGTGTGGGTGTATTTCATGATGTTCAAAAGCTAAAACCCTAGGGTTGGGGAAAAGTTGCGAAAAAAATCAAGCTGTCGGTTCGGGTGGGTTTTGCGAAACCGGAAGGCGGATATGGAATGTGGCTCCTTGGCTAGGTGTGCTCTCGACGGAGACTGTGCCTCCATGGGCGAGGATGATGTTTTTGACGATGGAGAGCCCAAGTCCAGTTCCGCCGCCGTCGCGAGAGCGGTCTTTGTGAACGCGATAAAAGCGGTCGAAGATAAAGGGCTGTGCGCTAAGAGGGATGCCGGGGCCATTGTCGGCGATGGCGATGGTGATGGTGTGCTCATCTCGCTTCGCGGTGATGGAAAGAACGAGTTCTCCCGAGTCGCCGTAACGGAGGGCATTGGTGAGGAGATTCAAGTAAACTTGTTCCATGCGACGGCTGTCTGCTTGGACGATGCGGGCATCCTCTGGCCACTCGATTTGGATGCGTGCCTTTGTTTCCGAAATGGTGGGATCCAGATTTTCCAATACGCGCAGCAGGAGGTCGTGGAGGTTCACGGAATCCAATTCCAAAAGGCGAGCCCGGCTTTCCATTTGGGAGATGCTGAGAAGATCTTCGATGAGGAGATTGAGGCGTTGGACATTGCGTTGGATGGCTTCCAACGAACGTTCGGCCATTTCGGGTTCCTCCATGGCGCCGTCGAGAAGGGTTTCCACGTAGCCCTTGATAATGGCGAGAGGGGTGCGGAATTCATGGGAGACATTGGCAATGAATTCCCTGCGTGTGGCCTCAAGGTTGCGGACGTCGGTGACATCCTGGAAAACGAGAAGCACGGCTTGGGGGAGGGGGCTGGAGTCGGGGGAGAGCGCGGCAACGTGAATGTTGAAATGCTGTTGAGTCGAGGTTCCTTTCGGTGTGATCGTCTCGAAGATGATCTCGATTTGCTGGGGTTCCCCACCTGCGAGCGCTCGCTCGCTGGCATGTTGGAGTTCATGCCGTCGAAAATACTCCAGCAAAGTTCGTCCAATCGGAGACCGCCCGGGAGAAAAGAAATTCAGGAGAGCCTCATTGACCAGCGTGATCCTTTGGGTGCGGTCGATGATGAGGATGCCCTCGACCATGCCGGAGAGAATACCCCGCAAGCTGAGATCTTCGTTCGCAATTTGGCGGTCGAGCTGAAGAAGTAGCTCGGAGATCCGCTTCACATGCCGTGTGGTGGCTGCGTATTGACCGGGCTGGTCCTGCACGGCGGGAATGCGGAAGTTCCCCGAAGCCATTTGCTCCAGATCTCGGCGGAGACTTTGCCAGGGCTTAATGAAGCGCAGATGGATAAAGATTGCCGCGCTGGCGATGGCTGCAATGGAGATAAAAAGAAGGAACGTGTTCAAGATGCAGATTGCACATTAAAACGATACCCTTCGCCGCGTATAGTTTCCAGTCTGGGGGCGTGACCGAGTAGTTTTTCACGAAGTCGGCGCATGTGGGTATCGACAGTTCTGGTATCCATCCCAGGAGAATAACCCCAGACATCGCGCAGAAGGTCGTCTCTTCCGAGTGTGCGCCCCCGATTATTCACAAGTGTGATGAGGAGTTTGAACTCGGTGGTGGTGAGTTCGAGGCGCTCGCCATCGATGCGCGCTTGGAGGCTTGATTTGTCGAGAGTGAGGCCATCGAGTTCGATGAGTGATGTGCTGGCGGCGGACGTGCGCAGGCGGCGCAGAAGAGCCTGAACGCGAAGGACGAGTTCTCTGGGACTAAATGGCTTGCCAACATAGTCGTCCGCGCCAGTTTCTAAGCCCTTCACGCGGTCTTTTTGTTCGTCCTTAGCGGTGAGCATGAGGATCGGGATGTGGGTCGTTTCGGCATCTTGTTTGAGGGCCCGGCAAACTTCCAGTCCGCTCATGCCCGGCAGCATGAGATCGAGGACAACGATGTCTGGACGATGAGTGCGAACGGACGCCAAGCCCGCATCGCCGCTGGTGGCGACGATGACCTTGAATCCCGCTCGCTTGAGATTATAGCGCAGCAGATCTACGACGTCGGCTTCATCTTCCACAATTAGCACGGTATCTTCCATGAGGTGGTGCTTAGACAAGTCGCACTCTTCAAGCAAGAGATCAAAAGTGACAAAAAAATCAGGTCACCGCATGGTGGCTCAGAAAAAAACAATAAAACTGAACCGCGGTGACCTGAGTTGTTGTCGCAACTGATAGGTTAGACGCC
>JBILZC010000016.1:0-36669 GCA_044377415.1 Terrimicrobiaceae bacterium
CCTCTCCGCCGCAAATAGAGAGTAGGAGCGCAACCCCGCAAACCCCAGAGCAGCTAAGCCGGCTTGCTTAATAAAAAACCTTCGATTCATCAGTTTGGGGACAAGAGGTAAGATTGGACCAAGGTTTTTAGGAGAAAGGTTTGCAGTATTAAGCCCATTGTATGGGGGGGCGCGACCGAAAACTAGCCGTATTCTCTCGGGGTCTGATTACTTGCTGCCGGGTTTGATGGCGGTCGAGCCGACGAGGTCGGGTGGGAGATTATCGGGAGCGAAGGTTTCCACATTCATTTTCACGAGGGAGACAAACGGACATCCGAAATCGGGTAAGTGTCCTCCGCTACGGTCAACGATGCTGCCTGCGGCGAGGACGATGCCGCCGTGATCACGAATGATCTGGATGGTCTCTTGAACTCGGCCGCCACGGGTCACGACATCTTCGGCGACGACGAACTGCTCGCCAGGCTTGATTTGAAATCCTCGGCGGAGGACGAGGCCGCCATCGCCGTCCTTCTCCACGAAGATGTGTTTTTTACCCAGGTGGCGAGCCACTTCTTGTCCCACAATGATGCCTCCAACGGCTGGTGAAACGACGGTGGCAGCAGGAAAGGGGCGGAGTTGATCGGCGAGGAGGCCGCAAACTTCGGAGGCGATGCCTGCATCCTGCAATAACAGGGCACATTGGAAAAACTCACGACTGTGCAATCCGCTTCGGAGCAGAAAATGTCCGCGAAGAAGAGCGCCGGTTTGGTGAAAATATTCAAGAACCTTGTCCATGGTGGCCTTTGGGAAGCGGGTTACTTGCGGTTATCCTGCACCCATTGGAGGAAGGCCTCGGGGGTTCTGAGTTTGAGGCCGACAAGGCGGGCGACTTCCTTGCCCGTGCTATCAAGGAGGATCAATGTGGGAAATCCTTCAACTTGATATTTTTGGGAGAGAGCTTCGTTGGCGGCTTTGAGTTCGGCGGATTGTTCTTTGGCCCGGGGGAAGTCGAGCTTCACCAGTACGAGGTTCTCTTTCGCGAAATCTTCAAATGCGGGCTGCTCGAACACATCTTTGGTGAGCTTCATGCAGGGTGGGCACCAGTCGGAGCCTGTGAACTCGAGGAGGATGGGCTTTTTGCTCGACGCGGCTTGGGTGAGGGCGGCGGGATAATCCGTGCCCCAAATATCGGAGGCGTGGAGGCTGATTGTGGCAAGAAAGAGGCAGAGTAAAAGGCGTTTCATGGCCTCAAGCATGACCTCATTCGAGGGGAATTCAATGAGAAAACCGAATTCGGGAGGAAGCTATTTTATTTCGCAGGTTTTTTGGTTCCCTTTGCAGCTTTGGCTGCTTTCGGGGCCTCGTCTGGAGCCTCAGGTTGGGGTTCCTCTATCTCGGGAGATAAGAGAGGTCCGGAGTCGGGTTGCTCGGCGGGTTCGGCCTTGTTGGCCGCTTCGGCGTTCATTTGCTCGATGAGTTTGGCGGGATCAAACGGTTCATCAGCGGAGGAAGAGGCTGGGGTGTTTGGGATTTCTGAAAGAAGAGGAGCAAAACCGGAGCTAGGCGTAGGCTTCGGGGTGGATTGATTTGTGGGCTTCTCCACTTCTGGAATCTTGACGACGAGTTGATCGATAATCTCAAAAATTTCTTCTTCCGCGCGGACGGTGTCTGGGGCTTTGATCACGAAAGGTTCGCGGGTGCTCTCGTCACCATACTGAATCCAACCTTGGATCGAAGATTCACGTGAACTACCGGTCATTCGCGACTGCACTAGGGCGCTCGTCTTTTGCTCGCCGCTATCCGAGGTGAGAAGGACTTGGAGGGAGCTGGAGTTTTCGGTGAAGTTCGTGAACCTCTTCAGGCTCCACTTGCCGCCCGTGGAGGGAGGCGCGGAGAGGGCGTCTTTCAAAAAGTTTTCTGCGATAGCGACGAATCCGAACGAGGTTAACTTCATAGGAATAACGTATCAACACTGGATTCGTTTGTCTCTGTCAAGTTCTGCCTGCATCGTGGCTCAGAAGGAGGCGCGATAAGATAAACTTTTATTGGCATTACTAAAAAGGGACAAGTATCATGGTAGGTCTTAAAGTAATGGCGCTTGATCGCATATTGGTGGTTGATGACACCCCTATCATTCGAAAAACCCTCGAGGAACAACTCCGAGGCAAGCGGTATGCTGTGTCTACGGCCGCTTCGCTGGCTGAGGCGGAGAAACGATTTGCGTCCGGCCACTTCGATCTTGTGTTTCTGGATATGGAGCTTCCGGATGGCAACGGGAAGATCTTTATCGAGAGGGTGTCGCATCTGGAGGACAAGCCACTGGTGGTGATGATCACGGCCAACGGGTCTGTCGAGACGGTGGTCGAGTGTATGCGCTCGGGGGCGTTTGATTACGTCCAAAAGCCCTTCTCCAAAATGCAGATCGATCTGGTTTTGAAGAAGGCTGCGGAATTCCAGCGTGCTGCAAAGGTGACGGATTATCTCAATCGGGCGACCATTGCCGACCGAGAGATCATCGGTAAAAGCCCAGTCATCGTTCAGCTTCGGGATTTGATCAATCGGGTCGGCCGAACGAATGCCACGGTGATGATCTGTGGTGAAAATGGGACTGGTAAAGAACTCGTCGCCAATGAAATTTTTCTTACAAGCAATCGCAGCAGCAAGCCGTTCATTAAGGTGAACTGCGCGGCCATTTCGGAAGCTCTCATCGAGAGCGAGTTTTTCGGGCACGAAAAAGGCTCTTTCACCGGAGCGACTGACCAACGAGACGGGCGATTCGAGTTGGCCGATGGAGGCACGATCCTGCTGGACGAGGTGAGCGAGATTTCGCTCGGTCTCCAAGCGAAACTCCTGCGCGTTCTCCAAGAGCGTGAGTTTGAGAGGGTGGGAGGCAACAAGACGATCAAGGTCGATGTTCGTGTGCTGGCCACAACGAACCGTGATCTTTTGAAGGCCGTTGCCAAGGGGGAGTTCCGAGAGGATCTCTACTACCGATTGAATGTTTTTCCGCTCAGCGTCCCACCGTTAAGGGTACGGGTGGGTGATGTCGATTTGCTGGCAAATCACTTTCTTGAGAGATTCGCGAAGGAGCATGGCTTGAAAACGGGTGGCTTCTCTGAGAGTGCGATGAGGGGCTTGTTGGCTCATCACTGGCCGGGGAATGTGCGGGAGTTGCAGAATGTCGTAGAGAGGGCCGCTATTCTTGCAGAAGAGAATGCGCCAATCAGTGCGGAACTGATGGGCCTAGTGGCTCCGTCCGCGCCTACTTCAGTCACTCCTCCAGTTGCAGCGAAGGTATCCGAGCAGCCTGCCGTTGAGGAACGGGAGTCCGTGACGTCGCCGTCCCAAAATGGTGCTGTGATCCCGCTCCACGAGATGGAAAAGCAGGCCATCCTTGAGGCTTTGAAGAAAACGGATGGCAACCGCACGCATGCGGCCGAACTCCTTCAGATCAGCATTCGGACGCTGCGAAACAAGTTGGCCGAATACCGATTGCAAGAGGTCTAGCCTTCGGCTAAAGGGAATTTGCTATCCCGAGTAGGTGCCGCTGGTGACCCCGACTTGGCTGTTCGCGTGCAGTTCCCGATAAAGGCCCTTTCCGCTTTTGCGGGCCGAGAGCAGGTCACGGTAGGCTTGGATGACGAGTTTGGTTTCCTGAGCGCTTTCTTCCAGCAATTCGACGCGGAATTTTCGCAAACCCGCTTGAAGGAAGTCATCGAAGAAGGCGGCGCCCGTTTGCGCTGTCGCGTGGAAAAGGGTGTTGCGGCATCCGACATCGGCTCGGAGGGGATGCTCCACGCCGACGCGATCCTTCAAATGCACGCGATGCTTATCGCAGGGGCGTCCGCAGTTGGTGTGATCCGTGCCGGTCGAAAGAAAAGCGGCGAAGACGCAATGCTCCATGTGAAACATCGGCATGTGGTGATGGATCGTGAGTTCAAACCAATCGGGTGGAGCCTGATTGAGAATCGCTAGAATCTGGGACAAGTTGAGATCGTGGGAGAGGGTGAGTCGCTCCAAACCACGGGCCATGAAAACCGAGGCTGTCGCGGGGTTTGCGACATTTAGTGAAAAATCTCCGATGAGGCGAAGCGGGCTTTCGGAAAAATGAGAAATCCCCCCGATATTGCGGATCAGAACACCATCTGGTTTGGCATTCGCAATGAGTTTAAAAAACCCTTCCTCGCCGGCTTTTTGGATTCGCGGGGTGGCGAGGAGGATTTGAGTGTTTCCGTGAGCCCGCGCCTGAGCCACCGCATCCTTGTAGCGGCGGATGTCTTCATAATCGACGAGGATCTCTTCCGCACCCACATCGAGTGCCGCGAGGAGTTGTTCTTCCGAGCGGACGAGGACAGATAGTTTCGGAGCCGCAGTGGATGGAGCGCAAAATGTGGGGAGAACCGACTCGAGCGTGGCATGAGGTTTGGTTTCCCGCAGGGGAGACATCAGCTTCGCGACGAGTTCGCGGCGCATGCGATTCAACTCGGCGATGGGGAGAATGACGGGTTCAGGAAGATCCACGGTGAGGTTGCCTAGCAGAAACGGCGTTCCGCCAAGCTTGCCGAGTTGCATGCCGAGGGTGAGTTCGCACAGCGGGCGGGTTCGGGCTGCTTCGAGTGGAACGCGGGAAAGAATGCGATGGCCTTGGCAGTCGATAAAAAGCGGTTCGCCTACCCGTCCACCTACCGAAATATCGATAGGTTTGAGTCGGTTGGTGCGGGCTTCCAGATGCCCGGAAAATGTCTGTCGCAACGCGCGGTCGAGTGCGGGATCGCTTGTTTTCCAAACGCGGGTTCCGCGAGGGATTTTGGAAAATTGGATCTTTCCGTGTTCAAACGAGAGTTTTTTACCCGAGGCTTGGAAGAGGCGTCCTCCCTGCTCGTGCTCGGTATTTCCGCCTGTGTCGAAAACAATGCCATCTCCAGCCTTGAGTGGAACCGCGCAGGATTCCACCTCGACATGGTTATGGGTGCAAGCGGAGACAAGGCCAACGAAGGCGCCGCGTTTTTTTCCAAAGCGGGCGCCGACGAGTTCCTGGTGGTTCACGCCATGCATCCAGCCCTGATATAGGCCGCGCGAAAACGTCATTTCCAAGCGATACCAATCATCCGGGGTGGCTTTTTCAAAGCATCCGTCCATTGCAGCATCGATCGTCTTTCGATAAACGGAAGTGACCGCCGCCACGTATTCGGGAGATTTCAGTCGGCCCTCGATTTTAAACGAGCAGACGCCGCGCTCGATGAGGGCAGGGATCTCATTCACGGCAGCGAGATCTTGGGGGGAGAGGAGGTAACGCTTGTCACCGAGATCGCGCAGGACGCCATCAACGATAAGTTGGTAGGGCATTCGGCAGGCTTGAGCGCATTCGCCACGGTTCGCGCTGCGACGACCGAGGGCCTCGCTGGTGAGGCATTGGCCGGAGTAGGCTACGCAAAGCGCTCCGTGAACAAACATCTCCAAAGGCAGGAGGGGCGGAAATTTTTCCAACTCTCGAAGTGATAGCTCGCGTGCAAGGACGACTTGCTTGACGCCAAGTCCCGCCGCGAAACGCACGCCCTCCGGCGAAGTGATCGTCATCTGGGTCGAGGCATGCACACGCAGGTCGGGGAACATCCGGCGAGAAATCTCGGCAAGGCCTACGTCTTGAATGATCACTGCATCGACTCCAACGTCATTCAGTGACTGTAGCTCAGCAACAGCATCAGCGAGTTCGTCCGTGAAGATCAGGACATTCAGAGTCACATACGCTTTGACGCCGTGATTGTGGAGGAAGGCGACGATTTCGGGTAATTCCTCGTCGCGGAAATTGTCAGCCCTCATGCGTGCATTGAAGCGGGTGAGGCCAAAAAAAACGGCATCCGCGCCATTGGCTACGGCGGCCCGCAGGCAATCCCAATCGCCCGCCGGGGAGAGTAACTCAGGCTCGAGCGGCGTGTTCATTTTTGTCTCTTCGGTCATGCGATTGCGTGGCTAGTGGACCGGTTTCATGATGATCCGGATATCCGGTTTTTCCTGATCGTTGGTCACATAGATCGGCTCGGATTTTGTGCTAAGGAGTTCGTAGCCTTCGAGCACGAATTCGGGATAGAAGCGATCACTCGCGGGTTCGTAGACGGTATCTCCGCTGAACTTCCCACGGAGTTGGTAGATGTAATTGTTATCCAGTCCGATTTTTCCTTGGGAGCGATCGGGGGCGAGTTTTTTTTGCTCGTTCATCATCACCAGACGCGCCGTGGGCCAAGGCTTGCCGGGTTCGCGGACCCAGCCCCACATTTTGTAATCGGACTTGAACATGCGGCGACCGATGAAGTCGTCTCCGGGCTTCTCCGTGAGTATCGCGGCATTCATGGCAGCGCGCGCCGATGCATCGGGATCCACCGTTTGGCACGCATTCAAAATGAGGAGAGCGAGGATGGCGGCAAAGATGTGGGTGAGTCGAAAGTGATTCATGGTGGTGCGAGTTCGTTGCGCGAGGAGGGATCAATCGGCGCAGGGTTTTTGGATGGCCGTTGTGATCTCGGGATGTGAGTGGAGATACTCCGTGAGGCGCTGGATGGCTTCGAGAGTTTCCGGGCTGATGTGGTGCTCCATGCCCTCGACGTCATGCGCGATCACGCTGGGGGAGACTCCCAAAAGTGTCAGAAACTCCTCCAGTAGCTCATGGCGGCGGGCGATTGTTTGCGCCACGCTTAAGCCGGATGGAGTGAGAACGAGGCCACGGTATTTTTCGTATTTGATCAGACCCTCGGCATCGAGTTTCTGGAGCATGTTGGTCACGCTGGCCTGGGAAATGTTGAGGCGTGCGGCGATATCGACCACGCGGGCGTAGCCTTTCTCGTCCATGAGTTCCATTATTCGTTCGAGGTAATCCTCGATCGCAGAGGTTGTTCCTAAAGTCGAGGGCGCAGATTTACCAGCCATTGCAGTAAGTTAACCCTCAGGCTCGGAAATGTCAGTCATTGTTTCCCGTTGGAATTCATTGTGGATTGGAAATCGGGAGGCTGGATTTTTCCTGAGTACTCCTTAGTATGTTCCGCATGAAATACATTTTTGTAACGGGCGGAGTGGTGAGCTCACTTGGCAAGGGACTCGCTGCGGCCTCTCTGGGCACTTTACTGGAGCGTCGTGGATTGAAGGTGGTGCTTCAAAAGCTCGACCCTTACCTCAATGTTGATCCCGGTACGATGAATCCCTTTCAGCACGGCGAGGTCTATGTTTTGGCTGACGGAGCGGAGACCGATCTGGATCTGGGACATTACGAGCGCTTCACGAATTGCGTGCTCACCCGTTCGAACAACCTCACCAGCGGACAGGTCTATGAGACCGTTCTGGCCAAGGAACGGCGAGGCGACTACCTCGGCAAGACCGTTCAGGTGATTCCGCATGTGACCGATGAAATCAAGTCCCGCATCCGTGAGGTGGGCGAGAAATCGGGTGGTGACATCCTCATCACAGAAATCGGCGGCACTACGGGCGATATCGAGGGACTTCCGTTCCTAGAAGCGATTCGCCAGTTTATTTTGGAAGTCGGTCCGGAAAATGCGATCATCATGCATGTGACGTTGGTGCCTTTCATCAAGGCCGCCGGAGAGTTGAAGACTAAGCCCACGCAGCAAAGCATCGCCAAGCTTCGTGAAATCGGCTTGCAACCCCAAGTTCTCATTTGCCGTACAGAAATGCCGCTCATTAAGGAAGTGCGTGAAAAACTCGCTCTCTTCTGCAACGTGCCACTGGATGCGGTGATCGAGGCCGGCGATGTGGCTCACACTATCTACGAGGCACCGCTGAATCTTCAAGCCGAAGGCTTGGATGTCACTGTTTGCCGCCTTCTTCACCTCAAGACGCATGAACCCGACATGACGGATTGGAAAAAATACGTCAACAGACTCATTGCTCCTAAGAAGCGTGTGAAAGTCGCGATCGTCGGTAAATACATCGAGCTTCAGGATGCCTACAAGAGCATCTACGAATCTCTTACGCATGCCGGTGCTTCACTGGATTGCGGGATTGATCTCGTGCTGGTGGATGCCGAGAGCATCGAAAATGAAGGTGCGGAAAAGTATCTTCGAGGTGTGGCGGGTGTCGTTATTCCTGGTGGATTCGGCGATAGGGGCGTCGAGGGGAAAATCAAAGCTGTCCGTTTCGCGCGCGAATCCCGTACTCCATTTCTGGGTTTGTGTCTGGGAATGCAAGTTGCGACGATTGAGTTTGCGCGACATGTCTGTGGGCTTGAGGGAGCGAACAGCACGGAGTTCGACGCGAATACGCCGCACCCTGTGATTTCGATGCTCGAGGAGCAGAAAGACGTGACGGACAAAGGTGGATCCATGCGCCTTGGCACCTGGCCGACTAAAATCAAGGAAGGCACGCTCGCTTACCAAGTTTACGGCAAAAAAGAGGTTCCGGAGCGTCACCGTCACCGATACGAATTCAACTCCAAATACCGCGAGGCATTGGAGAGCCAAGGGCTGGTTATTTCCGGCACATCCCCCGACGGAGATCTAGTCGAGTTAGTCGAGCTTAAGGGGCATCCGTGGTATATCGCTTGCCAATACCATCCCGAGTTCCAATCCAAGCCGAACTTTCCGCATCCGCTCTTCCGAGGCTTTATCTCCGCGACGCTCGCCCACGAGGATTAAAGCCGACATTAGGATTGACCACAACCGACCAAAGGGAGATAGATTGGCAAAGACAACTCCGAAGGAGTGAGCTTAGTGAGTCAAAGAACACAGAGAGCACAAAGGGTTATTTATTTCGAATTTACAAAAGAGAGGTTTCTTTTTTGTGAAACCATTAAAAACCTGTAAATAACTTCTTTGAATCCTGTCCCCCAAGCCATTTTAGGATTAGAAGAGAGCTTTCGCGTAGATTTAAACCGAACCTCTTCTCTTAAAGCTTAGCGAGGAGGTGGCGAAGGTGTTCGGGTATCGAGCGCAATCCGCGTGCGTAGCGGTTGTCTTGAATGCCGTTGAGTTGCTCGAGGCATTCTCCAATGAGTCGTTCGGCAATTTTTTTGGCGGCATCGATTGTGCCTGCCTCACGAAGCATCTGCGTGAGCGCTTCGGCGCGCTCACCATCCTCATTGAGCAGGATGTCTCGGAGTTCGCCTACGTCTTTTCCAGACTGGAGCATGAGGAGAACGGGGAGAGTGAACTTCCCCTTTTGAAGATCTGTACCCAGCGTTTTGCCTGACTCATCCTCATTGCCGGCCAAGTCGAGTATGTCGTCGTAGATCTGGTAGGCAACGCCGAGTTTGGTGCCATAAGTTTTAAGGGATCCAATAACTGATGGGCTGGCTTCGCTGATGAACGCGCCGAGTTCGCAAGCGGCGGTGAAAAGGGCGGCCGTCTTCATCTCGATGATGCGGTAGTAGTCCGCTGTGCTGAGTTTGAGGTCGTGGCGGCGTTGGGTCTGGATAATTTCTCCCGAACAAACTTCCGTGGCGGCATCCGCGATGCGTCGGCATATATCGCTGTTGCTGAAATTTGTGGATAGGCGGAGGGCGTGGGCAAATAGGCAGTCGCCCAACAGGACAGTGATGGCATTCCCCCATTTGGCATTCGCCGAGGCTTGGTCGCGGCGGAGTTCCGCCCCGTCCATGATGTCATCGTGAACGAGCGTGGCGATGTGGATGAGCTCGAGAATCACAGCCAGATCGACATGGCTTGCCGTGATTTTTCCCGTTGCGCCAGCCGAAAGGAGAGCAAGGGCCGGGCGAAGGCGTTTTCCCCCAGCCCCGCAAACATACGACACATAGCCCTCGACGGCCGGATCAAACAACTTGGCTTGAGCGCGGATACGTTCCTCGACGGTGTAGAGGTGGGGGTTGATGAGCTCAAATGCTTCCGCGAAGGAAATCTGTTCGGATTCCGTTCCAGTGGCACTTTGGGTGTGATTGTTCATCGCGAGTAAGAATTAAAGTTTTGCCGACCGAATCGCAAGAATCCGGCGGACGATACAAAATGGAATCACCAAGGCGACCGCAACAGCGGCAGCTAGGAGGGGGCCGGGGACAACGCGTGCCCGTTCGCGGACCACGGCTTCAAGGCCCGTTCTGACGGCTTCCTGTGGGGAAACCACAAATGCGGGAAAGGTCTGGAAATGGGAGGCTTTGTCTTCATCTCCGGGTCTGGTGGCTGTTTCAAAGAACTCAGTGGGAACCGGCCCGGGACAGAGTGTAGTGACGGTGATGCCTTTGGGGCGAAGCTCCATGGCGAGAGCTTCGGAGAAGCTCGTCACGTAGGCTTTTGTGGCCGAGTAAACCGCCATTTGAGGGAGTGGAAAAAAGCCCGCCACGCTGCTGACATTCAGGATCGCCGCCCGACCATTTCCGATCATTCCTTGAACGAGAAGGTGGGTGAGGTGGGTGAGTGAGGTGATATTTAAATCCAGCATGTTTTGAACACGATCCCAATCGCTGGAGTCAAAGTGTCCGTGGTCGCCCAAGCCGGCGTTGTTGACGAGGAAGTCCACATCGATGTCTTCATCGTTGAGCCAATCGGCCAAGGCGAGGCGTCGTTCCGGCAAGGTGAGGTCGGCAGCAAAAACCCGGACATCTAGTGCGGGGTGAAGATTGCGGAGATGAGCGGCGAGAGATTCCAAGCGGTCATTCCGACGTGCTACAAGTATCAACCGGGAGGCATGCGGAGCAAGTTGGTGGCAGAATTCCTCGCCCAAGCCGGATGATGCCCCTGTGATCAAGGCGGTACTGTTATTAAAAAAATTCATCATGAGGCTCGAGTGCTTGTGTCGATACGGTCTATGAAAGAATACGAACGATGGGGCTGGCGGGATTCTCTCAGTCGAGTTTTTCTAAAAATAGTCGGGTGACAAGACTGCTTGTGACTGGCTTGTTCGAGTAGTAGCTGCCATTCACGGGAGCGATATCCGATTCTGTGCGTCCCACAGCCGTCGTTACAAAGTGGTGGTCGCAAAGAACCCCATTCGTCGGATCCATACCGATCCATCCGGCACCTGGAAGATAGGTTTCCACCCATGCGTGCATCGAGCTGGAAGCCTTTTTTTCCTCCTTGGGTTTGTCGCCTTCCCAAACGAAGCCGCTTGCGAGTCTGGTGGCGAGGCCGTTTTGACGAAGGGTCTCGGCGAGCAGGGTTGAAAAATCGCGGCAGGAACCGGATCCGCGCTTGAGAATTTCGGCGGCGGTATGGCGATGGGAGCTTTCGCGGCGCTCGTAGGCGATGTTCTCAAATATCCAGGAATTGATATTCACGAGTGTCTCCACCGTCGGACGAGGAATGGACGGCGCGAGCGGGGAGGGGAGTTTCGCATTTTCTGCCATGGTGATGTAGGGAGCCAATACGGCGAGTTCCTTATCTTTGTAATGGCATGGGATTTTGAGCCCGTGGGAGTCGAGAAGAAATTGGAACGGATTTTTCTCCTTAACGCTGAGTTCGATGGTGGTTCGAAAGCCGAGTCGGTTGGAGGTGTTGGGGTAAAAGCAATAGGCGACTAGGTTGTCGTGGAGGTCGCGGCGGTATTGAATCTGGGCGTCCGAATTAGTCTGCAAATGGAACTGATCGACTTTGAAATGGAGGTCCACGCGAGGGTAAATCCTCAATGTGTGTGGAGAAAGAGAAACCAGATCCTCGTAGGTGTAGAGCGTTTCTTTGGTGATTTTAAGTTTCATAGGTGACTCCGTTGTTTTCTTGAATTTGGCACGGGAGTGGCGATTAGGCTAGGCAGAAGAGGTCATGCCTGAAAAAGCGGCTTCGTCTCCGAATGCATGACGACCTGATGGTTCAAAAAACTGTCGCAAAGGATAGTGTGAAGCGAAAGCAGTCGGTTTAAAAGGCCCTCGCAGTGGGTCTGCAGTCGGGTTTTGCCTTGGCTTTGTGCCTTCTGTTCCGAGAGGAGGGACTCCCAATTGGTGCTGAGAATCGATTGGATGAGGCTTTCGATCTCCGCCAGCGCGCGAGCGGTCGATGGAGAGGGGGTTATTTCATTTCCCCGGATGAGGGCGACGCAGCTTGTGAGGCAGTGAACGACGGATCGGGGCGCGACCGGATTTGTCCACAGGAGTTCCAAAAGCGGCAGTGGCTCGATGCGCATCTGGTAAACACGGCGGTAGATGTCGCGGCTGTTCAGCAAGCGGAGAAAGGCCGATAGCCGGATTTCCATAGCGTGATCGCTCCCGCCATCAGTGGAAGGCTGGAGAAGAGGTTTTGTGATCGAGGTGATGGCATTGGCTGTGATCGCGGCACGTTCGATGAGTTGTCCGATCTCGCAGAAATTCCATCCATCGTCAGAGAGCATCGTGCACTGGGCTGTGCCAAAAAACTGAGGGATCAACTGGCGGGCGACATCGCAGAGGCGACGGCTCGAGGAGGTCAGGATTTCCTCACTGGAGTCGGGCGCGAATTGGGCGTTTCGAAAGCGGTTCCTTAAAACACTTAACACGCCCCAAGCATCCAAGCTGAGTGTTTCCAAAACCGACTCGGCATTCCCGGCGGCGCGAAGGATAGTGCTCACGACTGATCCGGGTTCATTGGTATCCAACGTGAGGCGGTAGCGACCAGCGGGGCTTGAAATCGTGCGTCTGGTCGGGCTTCCCGCCCCTTCGAGCATCGGGAGGATGCGGTTCCAGACCGGTCGGTAGTTCATTCTTTCGGTGGGATTGAGTTCCTCGATCTCGAGAGACTCGATCACGCTCACCATTCCGGCCAGGTCGTAGGCACGCTCGAGGTAGCGGCCGATCCAGTAAAAGGCCTCCGCCACACGACTGGTGACTCCGTGGGCTGGAATTTTGGCATCGGTTTGGCGGGAGGGATCCCACTCATCGCGTTCTTTATGTAGGCCGACCTGAACCCAGGTGTCCTTACTTCCACCGCCAAGTTCGGACGAAGTGAATTCGGATTCTGTCGTCGAGACGCGGGTGAGAGCGCCAGGGAAGACTTCGTAGGATCCGTCGGCCTTGCGCTGCGCGAAGAGAATGTGATCTTGGCGGCGCCGACGGCGTTCGCCGTCTTGGAAGGAAATGGTTTCCGCATCGCAGTCCTGGGGCTGGGCGACGAATTGAGATGGATTTTCGAGAATCTCCAACTTCGCGGCTTCCAACTTTTCGTTGGAAGGCAGACTTCCATCTCCACCGAGGAGGATGCGCTCGCCTGAAAGCGGACGGATGGTGAAATTTTGAAGATCCCCCAAAACATGCTCACGCTGGTCGATGTCCCCCATCCAGTAAGTCGCAACGGCGGGAAGGATCGGTCGTTCGCCAAGGTAGTAGCGAATGATTTGGGAGGCGAAGGGGAGGAGCGCCCGATCGTCCGATATCTGAGAGCCAATCGCATTGATCACTGCCACGCTCTGCCTTCGGACGCAGTGGGCCAGACCGGGAATGCCCAAAATGGAATCGCGGCGAAAAACCATTGGATCCAGCCATTGGTCGGATACACGCGTGTAGATGACGTCCACTTTGCTCAAACCGGAGACGGTTTTGAGATAAACCTCATCATTCAAAACGAGGAGATCCCCGCCTTGGACCAGCGGTATGCCCATTCGTCGGGCGAGAAAGCTGTGCTCGGAGTAGGCTGGGCTGATCGGTCCAGGGGAGAGGAGAACGACCATCGGATCGGATTCCTTTGAAAACGAGCGGAGCATTTCCAAGATGTTCGTTGGGACATCCGAGATCGAAAGGATGCCGGTATCTTGAAACGACTGGGGGATGACTCTTGTGAGCGCCCTTCGATTTTGGATCATGTAGGACATGCCGGAAGCGTTGCTGAAGTAGTGGTGCTTCGTGGCGAGTTGCCCATCGGGAAGGCGGCAAATACTGATTCCACTGAGGTGTAGGTAGGCTCCTGCAGGCAAAGGAAGGCCAGCGGCCGCGCGCTGGAAAAATGGACTCCCTAGCACGGGGGTTATCGGGATCACTCCATCGAGCAAAATCTGCTTCTTCGAGTAGATATCTTGGAGAAACATCTCAAAGGCTTTGAGTCGCTGGCGAATGCCATTTGTGAGAGGTTCCCATTCATTTGGGGTGAAAATTTGAGGAAGGAGATCGCAAAACCAAGCGCGTTGGCCCCAAACGCGGTCGCGCTTGATGTCAAACGTGACTCCCATTTCGCGCATGGTTGCCTCGAGTTGATCATCCAAGGCGCGCACTTGAGTGCGTGGCATTTCGTTGAGTCGATCAAAGAGAGCGCGGTAAACCTCGCGGGGCTTTCCCTCGGTATCGAAGGTTTCGTTGTGCGTTCGAAAATCCCAATTCTCGCTCATCGAGTGCAGTCGTTTTCCGCGAACCATTCGCGGGTTTTGGTCACGTCCTGTGCAATTTGGTTTTTGAGGGCGTCCTTATTTTCGAAGGGGATTTCCGGTCGAAGGAACTTCAGGAATTCGACTTCGATTTTATGTCCGTAGAGATCGCCGGCAAAGTCGAGAATATGAACTTCCAAGATGCGTTTGCGGTCGTCGGCAAGGGTCGGGCGAATGCCCAGATTGGCGACTCCCCGTAGAGAGCCTTCATGGGTGTGGGCCCTTACCACATAAACTCCGTTTGGAGGAAGGAGTTCATTGTGCAAGGTGACGTTCGCGGTGGGAAAACCGAGTTGGCGTCCGATTTGTGCGCCTGGTTGAACCATTCCCGAGAGGGAGTAGTTCCGACCTAGCATGCTCATCGCGGCGCGGAGATCACCTTCTAAAAGGGCTTTGCGGATGAGCGTGCTGCTCACGATCGCTCCGCCCATTTTGACCGGTTCCACTTCCGTGGTGAAAAACCCGTTGCCGAGACCCATTTCCCTTAAGAGGGCGGCGTCGCCACGGCGATTTTTGCCGAACATCCATCCTCTGCCGATGCAAATCCCTGCCAGATGCGGGGTGGAGCGGGTGAGTTGAAGGATAAAGTCCGAGGCTTCTGTTGCTGCAAAGATGGCATCGAAGCGAACGACCAGTGAGTTTTCCATGCCGAGTTTTTCAAATAATTGCAACTTCGATTCAGTGGAGGTCAGAAGTTGAGGGACGTCACTCGGACGCAGCACCGTGGCGGGATGGGGATCGAACGTGAGGGCCACGGCAGTGCCATTAAGCGCGCGGGCTGCGGACTGAGCTGCGCCAAGAACGGCCTGATGCCCCAGATGAACTCCGTCAAACACACCCGCTGCCAGAACAACGAGATCCCCGATTTCCCCCAACTCGTCGATGGAATGCAGGATTCGCATCAGGCACCGCGTAGTCGTGATACAGCAGGAAGACTCAATACACGTTGGGCCACGGCCTCCAGCGGCCCGGCTTTGAGTTCATCAATGGTGATGGCTCCCTCCACGCTGAAACGTCCCGATTTGGTGCGGCGAAGGGCCTTGAGATGGGCTCCGCAACCGAGTTCGGCTCCGATCTCATGCGCGTAGGTCCGAACATAAAATCCCTTGCTACAGACAACGCGAAAATCAATTTCCGTAGGTCGGATGGCGATGATCTCGTGGGCGTAAACATGCACAAAGCGGGGTTCGCGCTCAACGACCTTGCCTTGACGGGCCAGTTTGTAGAGGGGCACGCCATCCTTTTTGATGGCACTGACCATTGGCGGAGTCTGGTAGAAGTCGCCGTGAAATTTCGCGAAGGCGGCATCGATCTGCTCGCGGGTGAACTCGGGAACCGGTGAGGACTTGGTGACTTTGCCGTCGGAGTCTTGGCTATCGGTTTCCTCACCGAGTTTGAGAGTTCCGATATATTCCTTGTCCTCGCTCATGAGGAGATCTTGGATTTTGGTGCCGCGACCGATCGTGATGATCAGGAGGCCCGTGGCCAAAGGATCAAGCGTTCCGCAATGGCCGACTTTTTTTGTGTTAAGTGCGCGACGTGTGATTGCGACCACATCGTGCGACGTCATAGCCTGCGATTTGTCGACTAGCAATACACCGTCAATGTCTGTTCCTGATCTCATTCGATAAAACTTTCAAAAATTGGGTTTTGGCATTTTCCAGCGTTCCATCCATGCGGGCGCCAGCGGCCATCGGGTGTCCACCTCCGCCAAAGACAGCGCAGACCTTGCAGACATCGATCGAGGGATCTTTGGATCGTGAGCTGATGCGGACTTTATTCTCCGGAAGTTCCTCGAAAAAGACAGCAGCTTCAACCCCCTCAATCGAGCGAAGATGGTCGATGATGCCTTCATTGTCCTCGGGCAAGACTTTCAGGCGTTCGACTTCGGATATGGGAAGGGAAAAAGTGGCAATGCGGTCGTCGCAATGAAACTCCGCCTTGTTCAGCGCATACCGAAGAAGTTCAAATCGGCGGCGTGGCTGGCTGTCATACATGGAACGCGATAGAGTCGGCACGTCCACGCCGGAGGATATCAAATGCGATGCGGCGGCAAAGGTCCTCTCATTCGTGCCGGCGTATTGGAAAGACCCCGTATCCGTCGAAATCGCAGCGAAGAGGTTCGATGCCATGGCCGGAGTGATACGTGCTCCGACATGGCGAAAGAATTCAACCAAAATCTGTCCGGTTGCCGGAGCCGTGGGGTCGATGTAATTAATGTCGCCGAAATTCTGGTTGCTCACATGGTGATCGATGTTGAGCAAGGGGGTGCCTGGCGCGATCGAGTCCAATACGATGCCGAGGCGGTTTTTGACCGATGTGTCGAGGGCCACGAAAATGTCGAATCTTTGGGGAGCCTTTGATGGAATGGTGACGATATCGTGGTTCGGGAGGTAATGGAACTTGGATGTCGAGCCTTCCTCATTCCAAGCGGTGACTTCTTTTCCGCAATCCTTAAGCCAAAGGGCAAAAGCGATCGTCGAGCCCAAGGCGTCGGCATCCGGGCGGATGTGGCTGGCTACACCGACTGTTCGCGCGTTTTGCAGCGCCTGCGCAATATCATCAAAGTTCTTCGTCAGCATGGGGCTTGATCTCCATAAGACCGAGTTCATTCATCACATTCAATACCCGCGATCCCCGCTCCATGGCTTCGTCGATGTGAAAGTTCAGGTGCGGGGTGTGTTTGATCCTAACACGCTTGGACATCTGGCTCTGCATCAAAACGCGGTTTTGCTCGAGGAGTTCGATGACGCGGTGTTGCTGGGCTTTGGTCCCGAGGGCGGATATAAATACATGCGCCTGTTTAAGGTCGGGTGTGATATCCACAGAACTGATTGTGACCAAAAGGGTGCCGAAATCGATATCCCTAAGGAAGAGGGCGCTCAGTTCACGTTTAATGACTTCGCACACTCTAGCGAGGCGGTTTTTCATACAGAATAAGTCTATTTGGCGGGGCGGGTTTTGAAACCGCCGCGTGGTTTTTTTAGAGTTGCTGAGGGATTTTCTCGAGCGTGTAGCACTCGATGATGTCCTCAGGCAGATATTCTGAAAAGTCGCCCAACTTAATACCGCATTCAAGTCCAGCGCGAACTTCTTTGACGTCATCCGCGAAACGCTTGAGCGTGGCGAGGCCTCCGTCGTAGATGGGTTGACGGCGGCGCAGCACGCGAGCACGGGCTGTACGGGCGATGCGACCGTCGAGAACCATACAACCGGCAACTCTACCCTTGGTGAGATCGAAGACTTGGCGTACCTCGGCATGGCCGATGATCGCTTCGCGCAATTCTGGCGAGAGTAGTCCGCTCATCGATTCGCGAATCTGGTCGATCAGCTCATAAATGATGCTGTAGAGTTTGATTTGAACGCCTTCGCGCTTAGCGGCTTGGGCTGCCGTATTCTCGGTTTTCGTATTAAAGCCGATGATGACTGCATTCGAAGCGCTGCTGAGCATGACGTCGGATTCCGTGATGGGACCGACGGCGGAGTGAATGATGTCTAGGGTGATCTTTTTCTGAGGTATATCCCTGAGCGATCCTGTAACCGCTTCCATTGAGCCTTGGACGTCACACTTAAGAATGATCTTGAGTGTGGGCTTGGCATCAAAGGCCAAATTGGCAAAGAGGTTTTCCAGAGTCGTGCGTTGAGCGCCGGACAACTTGGTGTCACGGGAACTAGCGACGCGTTCTTCGCTGAGAATACGGGCGGACTTCTCCGAGTCCATCACCATCAGCTCATCACCGGCATTGGGTAATCCGCTAATGCCGAGAACTCTGACCGGCATGGATGGACCAGCTTCTTTGACCGGTTTGCCGAGATCGTTGATGAGTTGCTTCACTTTCCCCCAATAGTTTCCGCAAATGAAGACGTCGCCCAAACGAAGTGTGCCCATCCGAACAATCACAGTGACTGTCGGGCCGCGGCCTTGCTCGACTTGTGCTTCGATGACACTGCATCGGGCGTCGAGAGTTTCGCTGGCTTTGAGCTCGAGCATTTCGGCTTCGAGTAACATGAGGTCGAGAAGTTCATTGATTCCGGTGCCTTTTGTGGCACTCACTGGAACGCAAATCGTATCGCCACCCCAGTCTTCAGGAGTGAGTCCGCGTTCTTGGAGTTGCTTCTTCACGCGGTCGGGGTTTGCGCTGGCGAGATCGATTTTGTTGATCGCGATGACGATTTTCACCTTCGCCGCCTTGGCGTGCGAGATGGCCTCGATGGTTTGAGGCATAAGCCCGTCGTCGGCTGCGACAACGATAACAGCAATATCCGTAACGTTTGCACCGCGTGCTCGCATCGCTGTGAAAGCGGCGTGGCCGGGAGTGTCCAAAAATGTGATGGAGTGACCATTGCGATTAACGCTATAGGCCCCGATGTGCTGAGTGATTCCGCCAGCTTCACCGGCAGCGACGCGCGTCTTGCGAATGGCGTCAATCAGTGAGGTCTTGCCGTGATCGACATGGCCCATGAAAGTGATGATGGGTGCGCGCCCTTTAAGTACATCGCCCTTCGGAGGCTCGGGGGCTTTGGGTGCTTCGACCTTGGCTTCGACTTTGTGGTGACCTTTTGAGGTATCCTTGCGGTCTCTCTCCAGAACAAATCCGTGCATATCACAGATTTTTGCGGCTACGTCCGGCTCGATAGTCTGGTTGAGATTCGCAAAGATCGAGAGGGCCATCAACTCCTTGATGAGTTGGAAAGGCTTGAGGTCAAGTTGCTCAGCCAGATTCTTGACGATGATCGGCGGCTTGAGGTGGAGGACTTTTTTTCCGGAATCCTGAGATTCCGTGTCGGGCTCTATAAACTCTTCCACAGGGGCTTCCGTGGCGGGAGTTTCAGCAACTGGCTCGGGTTTGGGTACTGGACGAGCTCTGGGTGGGGCCTTGTCCGTCAGGGGCCTGATGAAATGCTGGAGTGAGGCGGCTCCTGAGGCCTTTCTTACTTTTTTGACAGGGGCTAGGAGATCAACGGTCGGAGCTTGGACTTTTGGCTCGACGGGAGCGGTCTCGGCAGCGGCAGCAGGGGCTTCAGCCAGTGGGCGCGCGGAACGGGTCGTTGCCGAGGTCCGGCGCGATGTTGCCGGCTTTTCTCCGGACGGTTTTTTCTTGATTTTCTCTGCCATATATAAATTGGAGCCGGGGAGACGTCTTCATATCCCTCAGGCGGTGGGAGTTTTTTGTGCTGCCTGGGCCGCTGAAAGGATTTTTTGACCAGTTTGGAGATCGGCACCGAGAACCTCGGCAATGTCATCCGCTCCGCACATCAGGATGACTTCGATCGAGTTCATACCACCGCTGGCAAGTTGTTGGGCGACTTCTTCAGAAACACCGAGAATGTCAGCCATGGAATGGGCGGCCTCAGCCGTGCGGTTCTGGATAACCTGGGCGTCCCGGTTATCCTCTTCGATATCGACATCCCAGCCGGTCATTTTTGATGTGAGGCGAGCATTTTGTCCGCGACGTCCGATCGCGAGGGAAAGATCGTCTTTGTGGACGAGGACACGAATGCGCTTTTTAACCTCGTCGGCCGTGATGGCACGAATGTTCGCGGGTTTGAGTGCGGCGGTAACGAATTTGAGCGGGTCGGCATCCCATCGGATGATATCGACTTTTTCGTTATTGAGTTCACGAACGATATTTTTGACGCGGGCTCCGCGCATTCCGACACAAGCGCCGACGGGATCGACTTTGGCATCGGCGCTGTGGACGGCGACTTTGGTGCGGAAGCCGGCTTCGCGGGCGATGGCTTTCAATTCGACCGTGTGGTCGGCGATTTCGCTCACTTCCAGTTCGAACAATCGGCGAACAAAGTTGGGATGGCTGCGGGAGAGGATGATTTCCGGTCCACGGGATCCGCTTTCGACAGCGACGACATAGGCACGAAGCTTGTCGCCGACATTGTATTCCTCGGTCATGACGCGCTCACGATTCGGCATCACACCTTCAAACTTGCCGAGATCCACGATCACATCCGAGCGGTCGAAGCGGCTAACGGTGCCTGTGACAATGTCGCCGGTGCGATCTTTGAATTCTTCATAAATCATCTCGCGCTCGATCTGTCGGAGGCGCTGGTTGATCGCTTGGCGGGCGGCTTGGGCGGCGATGCGGCCAAAATCCTTCGGAGTCACTTCGACGTCGATTTCTTCGCCGGCTTGCACATCGGGTTTGATCAATCGGGCTTTAGCCACAGAGATTTCCTCGTGGGCGTTTGCCGGTTTTTCCGAGACGATGAGTTTCGCGATGGCTTTGATGGCGCCGGATTGAGGGTTGATCTCAATGCGTAGATCGCGGGTACCGGAAGTGAAGGTTTTTTTCGATGCCGCAAGGATGGCTGTTGAAATGGCTTCCACTAGGATATCGCGCTTGATGCCCTTTTCGCGCTCGAGGTAATCGAGCATTGTCGTAAGATCGGAATTCATAAATCGGTGATTCCAGAGCACAACAGCGAACGGGATCCTCCCCGAACGCTTCATTCTCTGGAATCGTCAAATATGAGCTACGGTCCAACTAGGGTCAAGCAACAAGGGGCCGTTGGATGGCCTTTTTTTAGCTTTGCGCCCATGACGGAGCTGGGTTACTCGGTGGATCGAACGGCGTAATTTGCGACGAAATCTTCGCGAAAATCCTGAAAAGTTCCGGCAAGAATGTGTTCCCGAGCGTTTCTGGCGAGGCCAATGTAAAAATGCAGGTTGTGGATACTGATGAGTCGCAGGCCAAGAATTTCCTCCGCTTTCACAAGATGGCGAAGATAGGCGCGCGTGAAATTTTTGCATGCATAGCAGCGGCAGTCCTTCTCGATCGGGGAACTGTCTTCCGCATAGGGGGCATTTTTGAGATTAATCGTCCCGCCCGCAGTGAATGCGGTGCCATTTCGCGCCAATCGGGTGGGAAGAACGCAGTCAAACATATCGACCCCGCGAGCAATCATTTCGATGATCTGAGGAGGAGTTCCTAAGCCCATCGCGTAGCGAGCATGGTCGAGGGGCAGGAATGGGATGGCGCTTTCGACTGCGCAAAACATCTCGGTCTCGGGCTCTCCGACGCTCACACCACCGATGGCGTAGCCGTCAAATCCAATATCCACCAACGCACGAGCGCTTTTTTCCCGGAGGTCGGGGTAGGATGACCCTTGAGTGATACCGAAAAGGAGTGGTCGGCTTTCTTGTGGCTGAGCGGCCCACCAGTCCTTGCAGCGACGAGCCCAACGCAAGGTGAGTTCGAGGCTTTTGTCGGCTGCCTCGTGAGCGCAGGGGTGGGGCGGACACTCATCAAAAAGCATCACGATGTCCGAGCCAAGGTCACGTTGGATCTCCATCGAGGTTTCGGGTCCAATGAAGGTCGGTGTCCCGTCGAGGTGATTTTGAAAGCGAACACCTTCTTCAGATATCTTACGTAATTTCGCGAGTGAGAAGACCTGGAATCCGCCGCTGTCCGTGAGGATTGGGCCATCCCAATTCATGAAGCGATGAAGGCCTCCGAGACGGGAGATGAGCTTTTCGCCCGGGCGAACGTGCAAGTGGTACGTATTCCCCAGAATGATCTGAGCCCCGACTTCGCGGAGTTCTTCGGGGGTCATGGCCTTCACTGTGGCCTGAGTGCCGACCGGCATGAATACCGGGGTCTGAACGGGACCGCGTCGTGTTTGCAGGGTTCCCGCGCGAGCGGCCGAATCCGTTGCTTCCAGTGTGAAAGAGTTGCTCATCGGAAGATAGGGCTGGCTTCTGGAAGCGGCACCGGCCCGGCGGGTGTTCTTTCACTTAATGCCGATCTGAAAATGTGAAGATTCATGCAGATTGGGGAATCTGGGTCTTATTTCAGAAAAAGGGAAGAAAACTCAAATTCTCAGCCAAGGGGTTAAAAATCGAAGGTGTCTTGGCAAGCTAGAGACTTGTTTCAAGCCGAAGTTTTTTATTCTGGCTTGGGCGCTGGCACGTCTGTTGGTGCTATAACGACATCGCCCATCGCAGAGATGGCCACGAGTAATCTCTTGTCGATTTGGCAAACCTTGCCCTTGGCGTGTACTTTTTGCCCCACAAATTTGACCAGGCGAAATTTGGGAAACTCGGCGATGTTAGTGTCAAAAAAAAGCATCACATCGCGATTGGTGCTGTCCTCAAAAGTCAAAAAGCGATGAGGTCCTTCTTCCCCAAATTGAGCGATGGTGCCCGTGATGGTGATGATTTTTCCATCCATCGCAATTATGTCGCTGCGTTCCTTGGATGTGAATATGTCGCGGGCTTTTTTGGATTCGGCTTCTTTTTTTTGCTGGGGGCCGAAGAGGCGGTTTCCGTCGAGTGTGAAAAACGCCAGACTGAGAACAGCCAGGATGCCTAACGAGGTAAATGCGAATCGCGAGGACTTGAAAAGAGGGGTTCGTGGGAGCGTTGAAGGTGGGGGTTGCAACGCGGGGCGAAGCGCAGGCGGAGGAGTGAGCGGCAACAGAGCCAGATCATCCGCTGCGTGGCTTGCATTGGGCGGGCGGTTCGCGGGATCGCAGGCAATGAACCTCTCGACCCACGTGGAAATTCCGAGAGGAATGTCGGGCCGCAGGAATGAAAGAGGAATGAAATCGTTTTGGAGGTGGGCTGCAATCACGTTGGCCGAGGTTTTTCCCTTGAAGGGTCGCGTGGCGGTGAGGGCTTGGTAAAAAACACAACCCAGAGAATACAAATCCGTACGTTGATCGACCGGTAGACAGTTGAATTGCTCCGGCGCCATCGTAAAAATGGATCCGAGAACGGCGCCCGACTGATCCATCGTTTGAAGCATGGGCTCGGGTTGCGCTTTCGCTAAACCGAAGTCGAGTAGCTTCACCTGAAAGTCGCCCGAGGGAAGTCGCGCGAGCATGATATTTCCTGCCTTGATATCACGGTGCACGATCCCCGCGGAATGAGCCGCGCCGAGTGCGTTCAAGCATTGGCGGGCAAAATCCATAAAAAAATCGACAGGCATGGGGCCATCGAGTTGATCGATGTTTTGTCCAGAGATATACTCCATCACTACGAGCAGGTCATCGCCACTTTTAAGGAAGTCGTGGATGGTGACGATATTCGGATGCTGGAGGCTCGCGAGTTGGGTGGCCTCGCGGACTGCTGACGCGATATTGGCAGTGCTACCATCGCCATGGATGCGCTTGATGGCGACCCAGCGGTTCAAAACTCCGTCATGCGCGAGATAAACCGAACCGCCACCGCCGGAAGCGATTTCCCTATCTACGGTGTAGCGATTACCGAGCGAGGTTACCGGTTTAATGGAAGATTCCATGAGGGAAAGGTTCTGTCGTGTTGCTTTCGCGGATGGCGTGAAGCAGGAAGCCACCGAAGGGGAGGCATGGGCAAAGGATTTGCACGATCCGAGATTTGCGGATTTCCCAGACTTGGTCAATCATGCCGTGCTTGATTGCAGCCCCCAGATCACCCATCTTTCGCGGAATGATGACTGCATCCACCGATCTCATTTCAGAAATTAAAGAGCTCAAGCGAGCAAAGAATGCCGTGATTCTGGCGCACAACTACCAGATCGCCGAGATCCAAGAGGTCGCCGATTTTGTTGGAGATTCGCTGGGGCTGAGTTTCAAGGCTTCGGAAACGTCTGCGGATGTCATTGCTTTTTGCGGGGTCCATTTCATGGGCGAAACGGCGAAGATTTTGAGCCCTGCCAAAACCGTCGTCATTCCCGATATCAATGCCGGTTGCTCACTATCGGATTCCTGCCCAGCCGAGAAGCTCGCTGACTACCTCTCTGAACATCATGAAAAAAACTACTACGTCATTGCTTACATCAATTGTAGTGCGGGTGTGAAGGCGATCGCGGATGTGATCGTGACCAGTGGCAACGCCGTGAAAATCGTGGAAGCCGCCCCGGCGGATCGGAACATCCTCTTTGTGCCTGATCAAAATCTCGGCGCTTGGGTGATGGAGCAGACCGGTCGCAAAATGGATCTCTGGCGGGGCAATTGCTATGTGCATGTGGAGTTCACCCGCGACAGCATCAATCGCATCAAGGCGGAGCATCCGGATGCTGTTGTGGTGGCCCATCCAGAATGCACGCACGCCGTTCGCATGCTCGCTGACGAGGTTTGTTCGACAGAAAAAATGGTGACGTTTTGTCGGGATAATCCAGCGAAGAATTTCATCATCGTCACGGAAAGCGGGATGCTTCACCGTCTGCGCCGCGAGGTGCCGCAGAAGAACTTTATTGCTGGGCCGACTGACCATTGTGCCTGTGCGGATTGCCGCTACATGAAGATGAATACGCTTGAGAAGCTTCGCGATTGTCTCGCCACGCTCGAGCCCCAGATTCAGATTCCCGAGGATATTCGCAGCAAGGCCGAACGTTCGGTTCGGCGGATGCTCGAGTTATCCAAGTGAAGCGATCGGTTCCGAGGATTCATTCAAGACGCTTGCGCTTTCGGCGTGAGGATCAAAGCGGAGAAGGGACATTCGGCCGTCGGACTCCTCGACGATAGCTGTGCAGCTTTCCACCCAGTCTCCACAATTGTAGTAGGAGATGCCCTCAAATTCTCGCTCGGCGGCCGTATGGATGTGACCGCAGAGAACACCATCCACCTTGTAGTCGCGCGCATACCGAACGATCGACTCCTCAAATTTTCCGATAAAGCTGATGACATTTTTCACTTCCGCTTTCACGTAGGCGCTCAGCGACCAGTGTCCGAGCCCCATGAGGTGCCTGAAGAAATTCACGACTCCATTGCAGCGCATGAGCATGACGTAGCCGATATCCCCGAGGTGCGCGAGCCAGCCTAGGTTTTGAACCACGTTGTCGAGCTCATGGCCGTGCATGATGAGAAGTCGGCGTCCATCCGCCGTGGTGTGAATCGCATTTTTCTGAAGTGTCACGCTGGCATAGTTGCCATGGAAACCCGAAAGGAACTCATCATGGTTGCCGGGGATATAAATGATTTCGGTGCCCTTCCGACCTTTGCGAAGGAGTTTTTGAATCACGTCATTGTGATCCTGGGGCCAGTAAATGCCGCGCCGGAGAGACCATATATCGACCAAGTCTCCGACAAGGTAGAGTTTCTCAAATTCTGTGTCTCTGAGGAACTCGAGCAGCGCAGCGGCCTTGCTGCCCCGCGTTCCTAAATGGACATCAGATATCCATCCCGTACGGTAGCGTTTTGTCATGGGTGCGACAACCAACTCACGCTGTGCAAGGCCTTGCGGGAATCCTTGAAGTGTTACGAATCTGTAACAATTCCCCCTCAACCGCCCGCAGCGACTTGCAGGATCTCGAGGCGATCGTGGTCGCTGACGGAAGTGCTTGGCCACTCGCTGCGCCGGAGGGCGGCGCCATTGTGCTCGATGAGAATCATTGCGGGAACGAGTCCTAGCGCGCTCACGACATCGGAGATCGTGTGAACGGAAGGCAACGCACGACGTTCTCCATTCAGGAAAATCTCGATCATGCCGCTCCCAATATGCCGCTGTCCCAATCCTTCCAAACCGGATCCAGCCCGAGTTGGGTGAGGAGATTTTCAATACTCCTAGCATCGCGGTCATCGGAGATCGAGAATTGCTCGGTGGCCGCATCGCCACCGCTATCGGGAACGATTTTTCCTTTGACGGTGAGATGTAGGGCTTCTCGCCCCTGGCCGGTGTAGCCCCCAGGTTCCGTGTGGCTGCCGGCACTCATCATGGTAATGCCCATCGGGGCCAGCAAATCGCGGAGTGCGGCGGACTCTCGCGTACTGAGGACGATGCCGACAGTCGGGAAAGTGACTCGGAGCGCACAGATGAGCTGAATGAACTCGCGGTCGGCGAGGGGATGCTGAGGTTCGTATTCGCCGGCGGCGGGGCGCAGGCGCGGAAGGCTAACGGTGAGTTGGGATTTCCAGCAGACTTTTTGGAGGTGTTCCAAATGGGCGGCGAGAGCGATCGCCTCGAACCTCCAATCCCATAGCCCGAAGAGCGCGCCGATACCGATACGGCGGAAGCCCGCTTCGTGGCCGCGTTCAGGGCAATCCAACCGCCAGTCAAAATCTTTTTTCGGACCATTCACGTGAGCAATGGCATAGGTTTCGCGATGGTAGGTCTCTTGATAAACGACAAGTCCCTCGGCTCCGGCGGCGACAAGGGGAAGATAGTCGACTGTCTCCATCGGGGCGACTTCGATCGAGAGGGATGGGATTTGAGGACGTAGCCGCTCGATGCACATTCTTAAATAGGGGCCGGAAACAAATTTGGGATGCTCCCCGGCGACGAGGAGGATGTTGCGGAAGCCCTCTGTCGTCAGGTGACGTGCCTCTGCCTCCACTTGATCTAGTTCCAATGTCACGCGTTGGATTGCGTTTTCGCGAGAGAATCCACAGTAGGTACAGGAGTTTATGCACTCGTTGGAGAGGTAAAGTGGTGCAAAAAGTCGCATCGTCTTGCCAAAGTGCCGTCGCGTTACGGCGCTGGACTTCGCTGCGAGCGATTCTAGGGCCCCGTTTTCCATCGGATCAAGCAAACGCTCGAACCCCCGGAGTAAGGGGGATTTCTCTTGAAGCGATTTATCAAACTGACTGGAAAAATTCATGTGGAGCTTGCGGAAATGGGCAGAGCGCCATTAATTCCCAAAAATCTCTTTTTCGCAAGAGATCAATGCAGGGAGGGGTCTTCGAGTTGGTCCCGCTACGCGGGCAAAATATGCCTACTGATTTCCGTTTGATGGCGGTTTCTCCTAGGCGCGAGGAACTGGCACGTTCGATGCTGTGTAAAATCCACTATGATCGAGGGAATTTACACCGCTGCGGCATCGCTTTCCACGCTAGAAAGATGGCAAGCATCTATCTCTCAAAATCTTGCTTCATCTAGCGTGGCTGGATTCAAGAAATCAAATTTCGCGATTGAATCGGATGCTAGGTTGAAGCCCCAATATGCGCCCGATGGTTTATCCGCAGCCCGCCATACGGGAGGCATGCCGATGCAGACGACGAGTGTGAACTTTTCGCCTGGAGACATCAAGTCCACCGGAAAAGCGACAGATCTGGCGATCGGTGGCCCCGGTTTCTTTCAGGTCAGGGGTGAGGACAACCAAAACCTCTATACTCGGGATGGCGAGTTCCACTTTAACTCCGAAAACATGCTTGTCACCAAGCAGGGTTTGCCCGTGATCGGGGATGCAGGAGAGATCACAATCGATCCCGAGAGGGGGCCAGTGACGTTTTCGAGGGATGGAACTATCTCCCAAGGCGACAATCAGTTGGGCAAGGTTTCTTTGTATGATTTTGATAAGACCGAGGGTCTCGTCCGCGTTGAGGGCGGCTTTTTTGAGCCATCTGCTGGAATGGAGCCCCAGCCCTTGGAGAGGATCGTTGTTACCCAAGGTGCCATCGAGGCCAGTAATGTGACCCCAATGTCCGAAATGGTGAATCTGATCTCTGTTTCCCGTGCCTACGAGGCCGCCCAACGTGCCATGACCTCACACGACGATCTCATCTCGAAGGCCATCGGCACACTTGGCACACCGACTGCTTAACCAATATCCACGATGCTAAGAGCACTCCATACAGCTTTCACGGGAATGGAAGCCCAGCAAATGAATCTCAACACGATCGCAAACAACCTTGCGAACGTGAGTACGAGGGGCTTGAAGATGGACAAGATCGAGTCCAGTGATGTGACGCCGATGTCCGAAATGGTGAATCTGATCGCTGTTTCCCGTGCCTACGAGGCCGCTCAACGTGCCATGACCTCGCTCGACGATCTCATCGCGAAGGCCATCGGCACACTTGGCACAACGACTGCTTAAACAACAACCACTATGCTAAGAGCACTCCAAACAGCTTCCACCGGAATGGAAGCCCAGCAAATGAATCTCAACACGATCGCAAACAACCTTGCGAACGTGAATACGACCGGCTTTAAGAAGAACAAGATTGAGTTCCAGGACATGCTTTACGAAAAAAAGCGGACCGTCGGAGCTGAAGAGGGCGCCGGCAATCTGGTGCCTGCCGGTGTAGAGATCGGTAATGGCGCCCGAGTCGCTTCCACGGCCAAAATCTATACCCAAGGTCAGGTCTCGCAAACGGGTGAAAAGATGGACGTGGCAGTCCAAGGTGATGGTTTTTTTGAAGTGCTTCGTCCCGATGGGACCACGGCCTACACGCGTGATGGTGGATTTAAGGTCGCATCCGATGGCCGTGTTGTGACCAACGATGGCCTGCCCGTGCAGAGCGGATTTCAGCCGATTCCCGTTGATGCCCAAAGCGTGAACATTTCTACGAATGGGCAAGTGACGATTCAGACGCCCGGGGGTTCTCAGACCTTCCAAATCCAGCTTGTCCGCTTTAACAATCCCGCAGGTCTTCGTAGTATGGGCGGCAACTTGCTTGAGGAAACGCCTTCGAGTGGCACTCCCACTCTCGGGACTCCCGCCGAGGCCGGTTTCGGCTCGACTTTACAAGGCTACTTGGAGACATCGAACGTGAATGTCGCTGAGGAAATGGTCAATATGATCCTTGCCCAGCGGGCCTACGAAGTGAATTCCAAGGCGATCCAAACCTCGGATCAGATGATGGAACTCACGAATAACCTGAAGAGATAATGAAAACCCATTTGGCCATTTTTGTTTCCGCGCTATCGCTCGCCAGTCTCTCGGCAAGCGAACTCGGGAGCATTTTGTCGCCAGTGGCTTACGCACCCGCGCAGTCTCCCGCCGCTTCATTCGCAGATTCCCATTCCGCGCCGCAAACTCCGGCGGTAGTGACTGCGAATGGACAATCCAGCCTCGTCGAGCGGGATGTTATTGCCGCTCTTCAGCGTGAACTCGTCGCTCGGTATTCCATCGAGGGTGATCTCAAGCTTTCTTTCCTCCAACCTTGGAAGCCCCTCCCAATCAGCAATGCCCAAGATTGGAAGTTGGTCGTGGACTTAGCTCCCAATGGAGGTCTCACATCGACTTCCCAAGTTCGCTTCCAGATTGAATCTGGTGGGAAGACAGTCGGAGATTGGCAGTTATCCGTGAGAGCTCAGATTTGGCGCCCGATCTGGTTCTCCACTCGGCGCCTTGATCGCGGAGAAATCCCGGATGGATCAATTTGTTCTCCTAAAAACTTCGATATTTTGAGTGAGAAGCTTTCTTTTGTTCCTGCGGATACGGATCTTTCTGTCTACGAAATGGCGCAGACCGTGAGCCAGGAAAGGCCTCTGAGTTGGAGGGATATCTCGCTTCGCCCGTTAGTGAAGAAGGGTCAGTTGGTCGATGTGGTTGTGGTTGAAGGCGCCCTGAGTATTTCAATGAAAGGGATTTCACTTGGCAACGGCGGGGCTGGGGAAATGGTCAGCGTCCGAAACATAGACAGCCGCAAGGAATTTTCTGCCAAAGTGATCAACATTAACACTGTTCAAGTCAAATTTTGATAATGCAACTAAAATTGAATCAACGAATTGTATTTTCCTCGGTGGTTTTGACTTTAGTCGGTTTGGTTGCGTCAAATGTCCAAGCGGCTTCGCTTTGGGTGAAGGCGGGAAATGTAGAGCAAAGTATGTTTGCGGATAAGGTTGCGCGCAATATTGGGGATATTCTCACTGTTGAGTTGGATGATGATATCGAAACAAATGCAGAAGCTTCCATTAAAACGGCTCGCGAATATCAAGATAAGGCCGGTATTGGAATTGCACTCAATGGATTTCTTAACCAGTTTCTCCAATCTGCCCCAGCGCTCTTGGGATTAGCCAAAGGGCCTAAATCCGTATCTGAAAGTGGCGCCACCGTTCCCGTTGGAGGTGCGATTGGTGATATCAACATTCCCACGGTGGACTTTGCAAATGCGACGGGTTGGCAATCCGAGGGGAATATTTTGAAGGATACCATTGATTTAAAGGGAAAAACCACAGTCACCGTTGTGGATGTCCTGCCGAATGGTAATCTTGTTATCGAGGGAGCCAAAGTCATTCGTACATCTCAACAAGATATTTATGGATACATGCGAGGCATCGTTCGCCCAGTCGATATTTCAGCTACCAACATCGTTTTATCCTCGAAAGTCGCGGATGCCCAAGTCGAATTTGTTCCTGCGGGTGAATTGTCTGATGCCCAGAAAAAGGGATGGCTTCTCCGCGCATGGGAAAAAGTTAGACCGCTTTAATTTAACGTGAAAAAATTTCTTACATTGTTCCTAGGATTTACTTTTATGATGGGGCATCTTATGGCTCAGGTTGGCGAAGCCAGTCCAATCACTTTGAATAGCACCGGCGGATCCCGAATTAAGGATCTGATTGATGTCGAAGGTGCCCGAGACAACCAGCTGAATGGATATGGTCTAGTGGTTGGTCTAGCTGGGACGGGCGATAGCAAGATAGACTCGACACTGCAATCGATTGCCAACTCGCTCAAAAACTATGGCGTGAACGTGCCGGATATTCAAAAATTGAAATCTGGGAACGTGGCGGCTGTGATGATCACATCAGAAATCGGCCCGTTCGTTCGCCCAGGCTCACGTATCGATGTGACCGTTTCTTCTATTGGCGATGCCAAATCGCTGCAGGGTGGGGTGCTTTTGCAGGTTCCTTTGCAAGGCGCTGACAGGACCGTTTATGCTGTCGCTCAAGGTGCCATTGCTGTTGGCGGATTCTTGGGTGGCGCTGGTGGCGCAGGTGGTGCCACGGTGCAAAAGAACCATCCCACTGTCGCTACGATTCCCAATGGTGCCATCGTGGAGCGTGAAATATCATCCGAGCTCGTTCAAAACGGGTCACTCAACCTCATGTTGCGCGAAGCGGACTACACTTCTGCAGCGCGAATGGCGGAAGCCATCAACCGTGTTTTTCCTAATACGGCCGTGGCTAAGGATGCGCGAACAGTGAATGTCATTGTCCCTCCAGAATATAACTCATACGAAGTCAACTTTGTGGCAAGCCTTGGTGGGATCGAGTTGGAGCCGGATAGTGCGGCCCGAGTGGTTATCAACGAACGCACTGGCGTGATCGTTGCCACCTCGAATGTTCGTGTATCGAAAGTAGCGGTCAGCCACGGATCGCTCACGATATCCATCGCGAACAATCTCAGTGCGAGTCAGCCTGGTGCCTTCAGCGGGGGCACAACAGCCATCCTACCCAGCACGACCACCAGCGTGAATGAGCAAAAAGGCGGTTTCAAGCTTGTGGAAGAAGCTCCCACTATCGAGCGTGTGGCAGCTGCTCTCAATGCTTTGGGTGTTTCGACTCGTGATATGATGTCCATCTTTCAAACCATGAAACGCGCCGGAGCGCTCCAAGCGGAACTCGTTCTCAACTAATATGGATATTTCATCCGTCTCACCACCCGTTTCTCCGATGGCGCTCCAAGAGGCGACCCTGTCAAAATCCACCATCGGTACAAATGCGTCCAAGGAAGATGCAAAAATTGCCGAGTCCTGTAAGCAATTTGAAGCCATTATGTGGCGTCAGATGCTGGATAAGGCCCTTGAGCCCATGCTGCAAGGAGCTACCGAAAATGCCGACAAGTCAGGAATGTATAACTTTTTTATTACGAATACCATATCGGAATCTATCAGTGGTGGCAGAAATGGTATCGCCTCGGTTCTTCAAGCGCAAATGATCAAGCACCCCAAACCCGCTTCCCAAATATGAAACTCCAAGAAAAATTCCAAGACATCGTGGCAGCCCTTCAAAATGAGTTGCAGGAATATGGCGGCTTGCTCCATCTTTTTGATCGCCAGCAAAAATGCATTGTCCATCAAGATCCGACTGGATTTCTTGATATCAATGTCGATGTTGACGAGCAAATTGCGAAACTTTCGCATTGCCGCATAGATCGTGAGGCCCTTGTTCGATCGACGGCTTTGGCCATGGGCCATGCGCCCGACATCACGCTAGCGGCACTGACCATCAGTTTTCCTGTCGAGCAACAACCCCTTCTTCGAGCCCTCATTGAGGAGATCAATGACCTCATCTCCCGCACCCAACGCCGTACCCGCCAAAATCGCATGCTTCTTGCCCAGTGCGTGGAGTCGGCACGGCAATTGCTTGCTCTCAGTAACCCAGGAGCAATCCCGGGAACTTATGGATCCCATGGTCAAGTCAGAGCGACATACACAGCAGACAGAATGGCAGCGGCTGTCGCCTAACACTGGCGATCGCAGGGATCCTCTAAACAAGGAAGTTTAATTATGTCAGGACTCATTTCAAATCTCGCAACCAGCAGCAAGGCCCTTGGTGTCCACTCCAAAGGACTGGAGATCGCAGGTAAAAATCTGGCGAACATCAATAATCGCAACTACGCCAAGCAACGAGTTGAGATTGGCGACCGGGGTTCTATTGGCACAGGGATCGCGACGGAAAGCATGGGCGTGGAAGCCATGGAACTACGTCAAAATAGGGACGTGCTTTTGGACAAAAGGGTGATGCGTGAGTTCACTGCCTCTTCGGGGCTGGAAGCCGCTAAAAAAATCTTGGAAAGTGCGGAGAATGCACTCGGTCAGTTTTTGGACCGCACGAAAGACTCAACATCCATCCAAAATGCTGGCGGAGCAAATGGTGGAGGGATTAGTGATGCTTTGACCGATTTTTTTAACGCTTGGGAAAGTTTTTCGGTTAAGCCAAATGATGTTGGTGAAAAGCAACTTCTTATCGCCAAAGCCCAAATCCTTGCGGAGAAAATCAACGCTACGGATAAAAATCTTAAGCAAGTTCAGACTGATACGGACAGCCAACTGACCACTGATGTTGGTATTGTGAATGGTATCCTTGCCGAAATAGCTAAGACGAACGAATACATCGCCAAAGCGGAATTAGTGAAACCTTACTCCGCAGTCGACCTTCGCGATCAGCGCCAAGCCAAGCTTGAGGAGTTGTCGAAATATATCGATGTGACCATTGAGACTGGCGAGTTGGGTCAGATTACAGTGAAATCAGGAGATCCGCAAAAAACTCTTATTGAGGGTAAGGTTGTCACGGGTCAAACCATAAACACGGCGACAGGCGAATTGACGGGTCCATTCAGTTACGATGCCGCGGCTCAAAAAATCAAATTAGAGTCAGCTGATTTTACAAGCGGCGGAAAGTTAGGCGCTCAACTTGCCGCATCGACTGGGAGCGTTAAGACAGCACGTGATCAGATTAAAGATCTTGCGGAAAAGCTTAAGGAAGAAGTAAATGGAGAGTATCAGGATAAAGGTGGTGAGGGTAATGTATTTAATCTCTCAACCTCATCTACTGGGTTGATACAAATGAGCTACAATTCCGTATTGAAAATTGTGGCTGGTAGTTCTGGTGGAAATTCAATTGCTTTGGGTGTTGCCGAGTTGGGAAACAGGATTTTTGCTGCTACTGATAAGCAGATCTTCGATGCGCAGGAAGATCACGGATTCACAAATGGAGATAAGATTTACAAGGCCCCAGATGGAGAGTTGTTATGGTTTGATCCCTCTATTCCCTCAGCAACGCGTGATAAGCTGATTCAGGAACTTGGAATTACAGCCAATCCGTTTATTCTTGAGACTGGCGGAGAAAGGGAATTTTTACTCAGGACTGATGCAAATCCCCCAGTGTATCTTGAGACAACTGATGTTTCTCCTCCTATCAAAAAAGTTTCGAGTGTTATATTTGGGCCGGAGACATCTTTCAACGTAAAATCAGAAAGCCTAACATTAGTAGACAGATTTCAAATCGGTAATGTAGGTGAATTTGCTGACGGGGATGAAATTCAGTTCACCAATTTGCCTGCCGATTCGAATTTGCGTGAAGCGACTGTATATAAGATTACGCATAACCCCGGTGATCCCGTAAATATATTTACCATTGAAGCTACCAATGGAGATCTCCTTAGAATTCGCCCTAGCGATATAGACAGTGCAACAAAAGTTTCGAAACTAGGTTCCAGTAATGTTGAATCGAGCATTACTGCCAAGATGGATACCTATCCATGGGCTCCGGGATTCTATGGGGAATTTACATTGACGGGCATCAATGCAAGTGATTTTGATGTCGGAGACCGTTTCCAATTTACAAATCTCCCAGCTAACTCTGGATTTAACGCTCAAACTGTATATAAAATACAGAGCAAAACGGATACAACAATTTCTATTCAGTCTTTGGATGGAAGCTCTATTTCCCTTAAAGCAGATGGGAGTGACATCCAAGTTGGAACCAAGATCAGTTTCTTGGATAAGACAGATGCAATAGAGGAGTATTCGATATCTGTTAATAGCACTAAGAATGAAACCATATTCTATGGTGAGTTTAACTTGGGATCAACAGCAGGATTCAGTGTTGGAGATGAAGTGAAGCTGACAGGCCTGCCATCAGGTTCCTCTTTGAGTTCAACATCAACCTACAAAATTGCGACTATTAATGGAAATGTAGCAACTATTGTAGCCCAAGATGGGAGTAGTCTAAGCACTAAGATTTCTGATGTAGTAAACTCGACGAAAATTTCATTGGCTAATTTTAACCCAATAAAAATAGAGGAAGATATTGATTTTGAATCAAGATCGCGGGGTATAGAGGGGAGTTTTTCGAGTTATTTTAATTCGCTTGTTACTTCTCTTGCGCAAGAGCTTAATACCACCAACACTAGGCTTGAGGATCAAAAACTCAGCGAGGAAATGGCAACCAATAGTCGCGATCAATTTAGCGGCGTTTCCCAAGATGAGGAGTTGACGGATTTGATGAAATTCCAGCGCAGTTTTCAAGCGACTTCAAGATTCATCAACGTTGTCGATAATTTGCTCGACCAAGTGGTCAATCGTTTGGGATCATTCTAATCTTTGCTAATCTATGAGAGTCACATTCAATACTTTTCCGGACACGCTTCTTGGTCGCCTTCAATCACTGGGCGGAGAGCAAAATAAAGCTCTTACGCAATTGAGTACTGGGCAGCGCATCTCGGCGCCGAGCGACGATGCGCCGGCGATGCAGCGCATATTGAATTTGCGGACGGAAAAAAAGCAAAACCAGCAATATTACCGCAATGCGACTGATGGTCTTGAAGTCAGTAAAGTGACGTTTTCGTCCCTCGATCAATTAAAAGATCTTCTGGTCCGTAGTTCAGAACTCGCTGCTGGTGTCAACGGAGCAACATCGGATCAAGAGTTCAAGGCCAAATCCTCCGAAATCAACCAACTCATCGAACAGGGGGTTAATGTTGCCAATACCAAACTGCGTGGGAATTATCTATTCGCAGGTAATTCCAATTCGACGACGCCCTTTATTGAAACGCGGACAGCAGGTAAAATTAATCTTGTTACATATAGTGGAAGTAACTCGGAATCCAAAATCCATGTCGGAGAGGGCGATTCGGCTTCCATTATTGTGGGTTCGAGTGCAGACGAAAACCGCGCAATTGCCGACACACTAAATAAGCTCATTGAATTAAGGAATGCGATGGAGGCAACCCCTTCTGCTACTAAGGCTCAGGGAGTCTTGGGGCTTCGTTCAGCGGTCTCTCTTAAACTTCCTGCCGTTACTGCACCGGGAACCGCAATCAACTTTCCGTCTAACATTGCTGTTGGCGATCAGGTAAACTTTAATCTCACTTCCGGAAAAGGTGCTCCGCTTGAAAGTGGGAAAACCTACTATGTCGTAGACTTAGGTTCAGGAAAAAAGGGTGTGTCTACAACCTCTGGAGGCGTCGCGACCAGTCTGACGCAAGAAATTGACGCCGCATCAAAGGTGTCAAAAGGAACTCCTCCTGTTGAAAGCCCCATTGCTCTATCCAAGCCGGGCAGTTCGATCAATCTTCCGACAAACATAGCGGTTGGAGACACTGTGTGCTTTGATTTTCCGACTGGAAAAGGAGCACCTCTTCAAGGTGGGCAAAGATACTATGTTGTAGATCTCGGTTCACTGAACAAAGGAGTTTCGATGACGCCTGGAGGAGAAGCTATATCACTTACTCAAGAGGCCGACGCTGAATCCTCTGTCTCAAAAGTTCGCCTTGATACAATAGAAGACACCATTCTTTCTGCGCTCTCCCGCGCGGGCACGATCCAATATCGTTTAGAGACCGTACAGAAAGACCTCGAACTCCGCTACGAGTCCTCGGAGAAGCTGATTTCGACCGATGCGGATGTGGATTTTGCAGAAGCCACGGTGCGGTTGAACCGTTCGCAAATGGCTTATCAGGCGGCGATCCAGAGCGGAGCAAAAATCCAGAATAATTCCTTGCTGGACTATTTGCGCTAGTTTTGGAATAAAAAAGTACCATGCTGCTTGAAGCTGAAATCGCGGGTCGTGAGGAATTTATTCCTGATCAGACCAATAATAAATTTTTTATGCCGTCGGGCTTGGTCGGCCTTCCTGATTTCAAAATATTTGAACTCATCGTCGACCCTGAGTCATTGCCATTTGTTATTCTTCGCTGCATTGAGGGTGATGAAATTCAAATCCCCGCAATAGAGCCGGTTGGGCTGGTGCAAGACTACATTCTTGATATCAGTGATGAGGATTCGGAAGCACTGGGCTTGAAGGGAAATGCCTCG